>DAOQWI010000001.1:0-79187 GCA_035342015.1 Candidatus Ozemibacteraceae bacterium
CCCGCTTGGCGTCATAATTAAAGTCTTTCGATCTTATTCTCAATGAGCTTCGGACCTTTTTCGTCCGCCCCGCCGTGGCAGGAAGTTCAGTTTATCAAATTCGCTTTAAAGTGTCAACAAGATTTTAAAATTTATTTTTAGGGAATCAAACTTTAAATTTCGCAAAAATGACGGACGAATTACGGATTAAATATTGGCGCAGGTTCAGCTGTCGCGGGAAAATCTGATGACTTTGCCGTTGCGAAAAGCCACTATCTGAGCAAGAATTTCGACGGCGATTTCTTCTGGCGTCGTGCTTCCGAGGTTTATACCGATCGGTGCGAAAAGATCGTCAACCCGCCTGGCATCATAACCGGTATTTTTGAAAGCCTGCTTCATTTCGACCATTTTTTTTGCCGAGCAGATCAGGCCCACATAGGCCGCATCATAGCGCAAAACCTTTTCGAGCACTTCCCTGTCTTTGACATGACCAGGAGTGGCAACAACAACGTGGCAGCGCTTATCAATCATCGCTTTTTCAGCAGCTTCGACATAAGACAGACAGACCACTTCGACGCTGGCCGGAAACTTTTTCGGGTCGGCATACTCCGGTCTCTCGTCGACCAGAGTCACCTGGAAGCGAGCCAGTGAAGCCATACGCGCCAGAGTTCGGCCGATATGACCGGCGCCAAAGATAACCATACGCGGCTCATGCGCCTGCAGTTCGATAAAAACCCGGGCCTCGCCGCCACACACAGGCTCAGAGCCTTCGAGAGGATTCGCCAGATTGAACGTAAGAATTCGAGAAGTGCCGTTTTTGAATAAATCAACGGCGGCAGTGCGCACCCGTTCTTCGTTAACTCCGCCACCAACGGTTCCGACGGTTGAGCCATCACGGTAGACAATCATCTTCTGCCCAACGGTACCAGGGCTGCTGCCGGTGGTTTCGATAACAGTACACAACACAAAGGGCTGATCTTTATTGAATGCTTCTTTCAGTTCCTGAAAAAATTCGGTTGCCATAGTTTCCTCGTTTGAAAATTTCAGCTCCATTATCTGAATGATTGCATATTTTTTCAACCTATTTAGTTGCAAGTCACTGATTCCAGACATTGTCCGGTCTTTTCAAAAATAAGATTCAGGTGTATGCTCACTGGATTACAATTTTGCCCGGAGAATTCAAATGCTCAGTGAATCAGAAATCATTTTCCGTTTAGTCTGCTCAGCTCTTCTTGGCGGGCTGGTTGGTTTTGAGCGCGAGATGCACAGCCAACCGGCGGGTTTGCGAACTCACGTTATTCTGGCTATCGGATCGACGATTGCCATGGTTCTGTCGATAAATCTGGCCATCAAATTTCATACGGTAGCTACCAATGGTGACCCGGAAAGAATTGCCGCGCAGGTAATCTCTGGGATCGGCTTTCTCGGTGCCGGCGCTATTTTTCGCTACGGCTCGGGCGTTAAGGGCCTGACTACCGCCGCAAGCCTCTGGACAACCGCCATAATTGGCCTGGCAATCGGTGCCGGCGATCTGCCACTCGGTATTGCCGCGACTGGTCTCGTTCTCTTTGTTCTTGTCGGGCTCGATATCTTTGAGAAAAAATTTCTGCAGGGCAGCAGCACCAGAATTGTCTATATAAAGGGGCATGACCGGCCATGGTTCATCAGGGAAATAAAAGACCTGCTTACCAGATTCGGGATCTCGATCAAATCGGTAAGCTTTTCCAAAGATATGCAAAACAACCTCATCGAAATCGAAAGTATCTCAAAAATTCTGCTTGAGCAGGACATGGATAAAATGATCGCCGAGTTCTCAAAAATCGAAGGAATTACCAGTTTTAAAATAAACTGAGACAAACATATTAAATAGAATCCCCGGCACCGTCGTCGGGGATTTTTATTTTTTTCGGGTTAAAGTTTGACCGCCGGACGCCGATAGTTTTCCTGTAATAAAGAAAATCGAACCGGAGGCAACATGAGCGCCCTAGCCCTACTGCAAAACATTTCGAACGAAGCCGATTACCTGATGACCCCGCAGGGTCCGGTGCCAAAGCATTGCAATGAATTCTGGACCGCAAAGCAGCGCCAGATGCATTCGCTGCACTATGCAAACTCATACAGGGCCTCATTCAAGCCTGAGCTGCCTGAATTCTTTATTAATAAATACACAAAACCCGGTGACACAATCGGCGACCCGTTCGGTGGCCGCGGCACAACTGTTCTGCAGGCAGCGCTCATGAACCGCAAGGGTCTGAGCAATGACGTTAACCCGCTTTCAGAAAGACTCGCTTTCCCTAAAATCAATCCGGTGAGTATCGAAGAAATCAGTGACCGGCTCGACAAAATCGATCTCAGTGCCCCGATCGATCTCGACACTGAAGATGATATGTCGATGTTCTATCACGCCGACACCTATCGCGAAATAATCAATCTGAGAAATTACCTGCGCACGCATCGTGACAATATTGACCGTTTTATTGAAATGACGGCGCTTTCAAGACTGCATGGCCATTCAAATGGTTTCTTTTCAGCCTATTCTTTCCCGCAGATTTCGATTCCGAAAGTAAATCAGGCGAAGATCAACCAGACTCGCGGCGTTGAACCGGACTATCGTGAAATCAAGTCGCGCATACTGAAAAAGGCAAAGACGACTCTGAAAAGCGGCGGACTGAAAGATCTGCAGCGGCTGGCCCGTTTCCATAGGCTGACCACCGGCGATTCACGCGATCTCAAAGGCTGGGAAAGCGAAAGCGTCAATCTTGTAGTCACCTCGCCGCCGTTCCTGAATCAGGTTGATTACGTTCAGGACACCTGGATCGAAACCTGGTTCTGCGACATTCCGCGCGAGAGCGTTGAAGACAAGATCGTGCAGACGCCAGATCTGCAGAAATGGACCGATTTTATCTCGGCAACTCTTTCTGAACTGCATCGTGTGCTTGCCAGGGGTGGTCTGGTGGCGATGGAAGTCGGTGAAGTGCGCTACCAGGGCGTAATTCTCAATCTCGATGAGATTCTCGTCAACCTGACCTGTCAGCGCCAGTATAATATGCATCAGTTCAAGGTCAGGGAAGTTTACGTGCAGAGTCAGCAGTTTACCAAGCTCGCGAACTGCTTCAAAGTTGAAAATAACAAGCTGGGCACGAATACCAACCGTATCGTGCTCATGGAAAAAATTTAAAGGCCAAACAGGAGGCAACTTATGCGAATCACGCCATTAGACATCTATCAGAGAGAATTCTCGCGAAAGAACATCGGCGGTCTCGACGAAAACGAAGTGTACGGCTTCCTCAAAAAGGTCGGCCGTGAATACGAAGCTGTTTACGCTGAAAACAAGTCGCTCAAAGACCAGGCTCAGCGCCTTACCGGCCAGATGGAAGACTATCTGGAACTCGAAAAGACTCTGAAACAGACCTTGATTTCGGCTCAGAAAACCTCTGGCGAAATGAAGGACAATGCCGAAAAGCAGGCTGAGCTGATCGTAAAAGAAGCTGAACTGCAGGCTGAACGCATTCTCGATGAAGCACGCAGCGAATCAGAAATGATTGCCAAAGAAATTCGTGAGCTCAAAAAGCAGAAACGCATGCTCAAAGTTGAACTGCGCACGGTTCTCGAATCATATCTATCCATGGTCAACGAGGATTCTCCGGTATTCGGTCGTATCTCAGAACCGGTAGCCAAAGCTGCCTGAAGAAATGAAAGCGGCTGACTGCATCAGGGAAAGCGCAGATGGCGCACTGATAATGGTTCTGGCGATCCCACGATCGTCACGAACAGAAATCGTTGACATACAACAGGAACGATGTAGAATAAGAGTGAAGGCCCCTCCGGTTGACGGAGAGGCCAATGCCGCTTTAGTAGAAGCTCTGGCGAAAATATTCGGTCTGCCGAAGAAAATGGTCATTCAGACCCGCGGGCAGACAGGCAAGCAGAAGACCTTTCTGCTGAGCGGGCTGAGTAAAGATGATGCCTGTAACGTCATCGACAGAATTATCTCGGAAAAGGGCAGTAGTAAATGAGAATTAACAGATGGCTCTGGGGTCTCTGGCTGGCGATGATTCTTTCGATGCTGATGCGTCAAAAAGCCGACACTTACATGGTGGTAGCCCTTATCATTCTGCCGATTCTCATCGTCCTGCTCGATCTGCATGAAGAGATTGCCACTCTCAAAGAAGAGAACAAGCACCAGCGCAAGTTCGTCATGGACCGCTACAACGTCATGCAGGAAAGACTTTCTGATGTTTCAAATCAGATAGAGAAGAGACTGGTCGTCGACTTTGCCGAATTTGCCCGCAACAACCCCTCATTGGATGAAGCAGGAGCGCAGCAGTTACCCAGACATTCAGAACGGCACCGCCCGGCCCGTAAGCTCAAAAAGCGCCGACGCCCGGTCGAAGCGCCTGCCATCGACTTCACCCAGGTTTCACCGGTATCAGAGCCGGCTAAAGAACCTGAAAATAAAACTTCCTGATTTTTTTCATTTTATCTGGCGGACTGTACCGATTTTTCTTATAATTTTCATATAAGTCCACAGAAGGAAACCAGAAAAATGAAAAGCGCCAAACGAGTATTGCTTATAGCTGTTGCTTTAATTCTGGCTGGTTCAGCAAATGTATATGCGTGGGGCAGCAAGATTCACACCAAGATCGTTTCTGATGCATACCATATCATGCCCCAGGCTTTTCGTGAGTATCTTGGCGAGACCATCAAACCCACCGCTGCCAAGCCCGCCCTGCAGCCTCTGATGGATGCGAGTCTCGAACCTGACCGGGTTCTCAAAGACTTTGGCAACCATGTTTTTCACATTCAGGGCGGAGCCATGGGCAAAGGCCCGTTTCATGTCGAAACTCTGGTGAACGAAGTTGCCGACCTGATTGCCGCCGGCCGCAAGGAAGACAAACCTCTGATTATCCAGAAACTCGGCTGGATCGGCCATTATGCCGCCGACCTTGTTCAGCCGCTGCATACCGGCTCAAGTGTCAATGACACGATCGAAGAAAAAAGCTATCATTCCGCCACTGAGCGTGATGCCGACAAGCATGTTCTGCATTATGGTGTTAATTTTGATGGCTGCCAGAGCATAAAGAGAATCAGCGCCCGTTTGATTTATGAATCACTGTGGGCCAATCAGCATTATGACGCCCTTGAGCAGGCTTACACCCGCGGCAAGAGATACCCGGAAATCAGAAACGTGATTGTGGCATGCTACTCACGTGCGGTCAACAATATTGTCGATCTGTGGTATTCCGCATGGGTCAAAAGCGGCGGCAAGGTGCTGCCGAGTGATGCCAAGCCCAAGTTTTTCCCGCCGGTGAAAAAGTTCAATTTTCCGGCAGAAGAATAAGTTAAGATTTCCTAAAATATAAAAACCGGGTTGAAAACCCGGTTTTTATATTTTAGATCCGGCCAGACGGCATCAATTGCTCAGGCTGGCGGGCGAGACAGGCCGAGCAGCAGACTGGTAGCCATTTCGGCCATCTCGGTGCCGGAACGGCTCTGCGCGATCAGTTTCTCGATAGCCTGCGAATCGTCGGCCAGACCGAAGGCAAAAGCAGAAACTATCTGCTGATCTGAATTGCCAAAATCCATGAGGTTGCGCAGAACAGCTTTACCGCTGTCGCCGAAAGCAAGCAGAGAGATGGCCGCCATTTTCCTTACCATCCAGGAAGAATCGGAAGTAAGTGCCTCAAGATGCCTGGTGAGCTGAAAAAGTTTGAGTTTTCCGCACAGATAGGCCCCGGCAGAGCGACTGAACTCGCCTGGAGAAACCAGCATTTTTTCGATATCGCCGACATTGTCAGTAAAGCCCATTACCCACAGAGTCTGAATGCTGTCAGCCTGCACTCTGTGATCAGAATCGTTCTTCAGGGCAGCGATTTTATCAACGGTTTCAGAGGGCAGAACGCCAAGAATTTCAAATTTTTTCTTCAGGGCCATGACTGCATTGGCGCGCACACGGGAGTCTGGGGCGCTGAGACATTCATGCAGAAACGGCACAGTTTCATCACCGCCCAGTTCGCCAAGAGCGGACACAACAGTGGCACGGGTACGGGGGCTGTCTGATTCTTCAAAAAGTCGACGCATTTCGGGCAGAGCTTCGGCCGCGCCCAGTTCAACCAGGGCATTGACCGCTGTCAAAACGATTGTCTCTGAACTGCTCTGCAGCAGGCGTCTGACCGGTTCGAGCGCTGACACGACATTTGCCCGCTTGAGTGCCAGAATTGCGACTCTGACCACTTCCGGGTCGTTGTCATCAAGGGCTTTAAGAAAGACAGGGACAAATTTTTCATCCCAGCGCTTTTTCAGCAGCACCAGAGTTATCCAGCGCATTTCAGAAGTGAAATGCTCAAAACCCATTGCCAGTTTATTGACAGCCTCCGGGAAATTGAAACAACACAGGGTTGCAAGGGCCAGAGGCCGGTATGGGTGAGTTTCACGTTCCATAATACGTAATAACGGCAGGTAGACCGTCTGCCGGGTGCTTTCATTGCCGACAAAACTGATCATTTCCATCAGGGTGTTGTGAAAAGTTCTCAGATTCTCGACAACCTGATCGCGAATACTGTCGGGCGGCATTTTGCGAATATAGTCGCAAATGCGCTCGGCAGAGACCGGGAACATTTTTCCCTTGATGAAATCGACCACCTTGCGCTCGACTTTCGAGTTGCTCTCATCGAGATTGCGCAACACGGAAACGGCGACATCGATCTGAAAACTGTCGTAAGTTTCCAGCATTCCGGTCATTACAGTCTTATCAATCATGCAGAATCCCTTTCACAAACTATTTTCCTTCTATGCGCAGCAGGGCCTCGCGCACCTGAGTCTGCAGGCTTGAATTCGGGTACAGCTGCAGTATCTTTTCGTAATTCTGACGGGCATTGGTATAGTCACGACGATAGGTCTCGTAAGTGAAGGCAATTGCATACTGGGCCTTGTCGGCAAATTCGTTGTTGTAGAACTTGTCGATGACCGCCTGCCAGTTTCTGATCGCCTCATCGTAATTGGCAAAACCCTCGCGCAAAACGAAGCCAAGGCGATAATAGGCCTCGTGCACCACCGGATCGTTCTGCTGAGTATCGATAATTCGTTGATAGCCGCGGCGGGCTTCGTCGAAATTGCGTATCAACAACTCGTTGGCAAGAGCCAGTTTCAGCTCGATATCGAGAGTTTCAATCGAAATCGGGTGCTCGCGCGTATAGGCTTCGAGCAGACGCAGGGCTCTCTGACCGTCCCGCAGGGTTTCCATGAAGTGGTCGTAAAGCTTGAGTGTGTATTCTTTGTAAAGCGGATCTGACGGATTTTCTTCCAGCCAGCGTTCCATGTAATCAGCCGCTTTCTGGGGGTCGCGCAACTCTTTGTTGTTGAGTTCGAACAGGGTCTTCATTATATCGAGAGTAGCCAGCGACTCGGGATTGGCGTTCCAGAGGTCTTCAAGCTGGCGCTCAGCCTGTTTGAAGTCCTGAAGATCCTGAACCTGGCGTTCGACGATGGCTTCCATCTCCTCTATCACCGCTTCGTCATCTTCGCTGTAAACACGTTTAACAACCTTGCGGCCACGAGGTTTGACAGCCTTTTCACGTTTTTTCTCTTCGAGCCGGCGCAGTTTTGCTTCGGCAAACTCTCTGACTTTGCGAACCTTGCGGTATTCGGCGGCAATTGAACTGAAAAACAGTTCGGTCAATTCGGGGTTGTCGAGCTTATCTTCAACCAGCGAACCGATACGAATGATCAGATCGAAGTTGTTTAGATGCGGTTCATAGGTGTTCAAAAGCAGGTCGAGGTAACTGACGGTCTTGACGTAGTCGCCCTTCTTTTCGTAGAGATCGGCGATTTTGCGAAGAATCTCACGGCTGCGCCTGACCGGCGGGTTGGTTTTGAGAAAGTCCTCGTATTGCGCAATTGCGCGGTCATAGTCTCTCAGACTGTTTTCAAGCACCTTGCCGATAAAATATGGCAAATCTGAGCCACCGGTTCTGGAATAGGCCTTCAGTTTCTCAAGTTCTTCAACGTTCAGTTTTGCCTCGATGTCGCGCTGCTTTGCGATAACGGCTTCGCGATGCAGGGGGTTGAGCGATCTGAAGCTGAGAAGAGTTTCGAGATGATTATGAGCCTGAGCAAGGTTTTTGCCGGCAAGGGCGTGCTTACTAAGCCAGTAGTAGGCAGAACGACTCAGCATGCTGCGCGGATATCTGGTAATCAAAGCCAGATACCATCTGGCCGCTTCTTTTTCGTTCTTCTGGGCGGCATGCATACGGGCAAGACGATAAAGAATCATATCTTTGCGGCAGCCAGGGTGATAAAGACTGCGCAGAGCACGTTCATACTCGGTTGCAGCCTTGGTGTAGTTACCAGCCTCTTCAAAAATTCTTGCAGCGTAATAGCGCATGCGCGCTACGTCTGGCCGGTTTTCAAGGCGGGCAATGGCATTTTCAAGCAACCCAAGTGCCTGAACCCGGTTCTTTTCGACTTTCCAGACTCTAAAAACTTCCTTCAGACCCTTTTCGCGCTCGATCTGATTTTCAGAGAGCAACACCCGCTGTCGGAAAAGCTTGAGGCGGTTGATGCGGACAGTCAGTTCTTCGCGCATAAATGGGTCATGACTGGCGGCAAGTCCCTGCTCCCAGTATTTAAAAGCTTTTTCGCTGTCACCGTTTTCAGCAAGAGCGATTTCGCCGAGATGCAGATAGACCTCGTCAAGGCGGGGAGAAGCCGGAAAAAGCCTGATGAAGCTTTCATAGTTTTCGGTGGCGGCGTTCATATCCTGCAGATTCTCTTTAAGCAGGCGGGCACGCTCGATAATCACCTCTTCACCTTCAGCGCCTTCAACACCTTTTTTAAGCATATCGCCAAGCTCTGAGAGGGCTTTAATGGCACGGGTATTCTCAGCTCTGATCTTACTTTCGCGGAAAAATTCAGATTCGGGGTAAATCAGGGTGATTTCGTAAAAAAGGTCTTCAGACCGGTATCTGGTATTTTCGGCGCCTTCAATCATGCGCGCCAGTTTGAACATGCGCCCGGCAGTTTCGGGTTCTTCAGGATACTGGTCGATAAGATCTTCAATCTCTTCTATGGCTCCACGTTTTCCGAGTTCTTCAACTTTTTTCTCGATAAATACCTGAGATTCAGGCAGTTTGAAAGATTCAGAAAAATCGCGCAGCAGAGCTGCTGCTGCCTGATAATCGCGGTCTTCTTCGGCCTTTTTAACCAGCCGGGTCAGAGCCTTGAGCCTGAATTCTTCTTCACCTTCGGCTTCAAGAGCCCGTCTGACATAAGTAAAATCTTCGGTCAGTTTTTCGAGTCGCAGACAGATTTCGGGATGCTTCGGCGACTTGAAAGCCAGAGCCGCTTCAAGGGTTCTGATCGCTTCTTTCTTTTTGCCATCGGTTATCTGCAGTTTTGCCATCTGCATCGAGGCGTCGACGCGCAGTTCATCAGCCAGATTGCGGTCATTGATCAGTTTTTCGAAAAAGCGATAGGCATTTTTAACATCGTCAGCAAGGGCATAGACAGCCGGAATTCGACACCTGACCTCTTCAGCACGCCTGCCGGCAGGGAAAAACGACAGATATTCGAAGTAGGATTTATTAGCTTCGACGTAGTCTTTTGCGAAATGATCCTGAGTCTGGGCAAGCCTGAAAAGAAGCTCTGACTGCCAGTCAGCATAGTTATGCCGCTGCAGCAGTTTTTTCGCTTCCTCGATAAATTTTTCGGCATTGCGGAAGCGGAAAAATCTCGTGGAAACAAGCTGACGCAGGGCTCTATGGCGTAAATCACCGTCTACCTTTTCGCGCATCAGAGCTTCAACAAGAAACATTGCCAGACGTTCGCCATCAGGGGTTTTCTTTTGATTTTCACGCAGAAAGAGACCATAAAGTGCAGCAACCGACAATTTTTCAAGGTCTTCGGCCGACAGCTGATCGGCGTTTTTAACTTCGCCGGCGGCGGCAGACATGCCTGCATCGATGGGTTCTTCCTCTTCCGGGATCTCTTCTTCGTTGCGGCTCTTCAACTGAGCGGCTCTTTTTCGCAGCCATTGCTGTGAAGTCATCTGTCCATCAAGATCTGTCAGCTTTTTACTGATATCATCAGCCATTAACGGCGCTATGCGAGCGGCACGCCGGTAGTATCTTTCGGCTTTTTCAGGGCTGAAAAGGGCAACACAGGCATCGCCCATCGCGACATAAGCTTTGGCGAGATAACGGCTGCGCGGGAAACGGACCGTAAACAGACGCAGTTTTTCGAGTCCCTTAAGGCCGTGCCCCTGAACCAGATAAAGTCTGCCAAGGCGGTATGCCGGTATTTCGGCACGCGCATCGGTGATTGGCATAAGCTTTTCAGCGCGCTCATACCATTTAACGGCCGCTTCGATGTCTTTGTCGACGCGCCAGGCAATGTTGCCAAGTGTCATCAGACATGCCAGCTGAGGAGTACCGGTAGCGTTCTGAGCAAGCTCTTCAAAAATGCCCAGCGCTTTGCCCGGGTAATTCTGATAAAATCTGGTTCCGGCTTCGTAAACCAGAGACCATCGGGCTTCTTCGCCGAGATTAAGAGTCTTGATTTCTTCGACAAGCTGCTCAAGAGGCGCCGAAGAAGATGCCAGACAGACAACATCGATTAGATTCTGATAAACAGTAATACGGTCAAGAGGGCCGATAACCTTAAGTGTTCGGCGCAGGCTCTCTTCTCTGATCTTGTAGGCCAGATCGCGCCACTGCTGCTTCAGAGAAAAATAATCTTTCTCTGAAGGAAGAGCGTGATCAAGATAATCGCGCAGTATCTGCAGAGCCTTAACCTGTTCATCTTTGGCGAGAAGGATCTTATAGAGTCTCAAACGATATTCAGCTGCGTCTTTCGATTCGGGATAACGTCTGATGAATTCTTCCATAAGGCTGTTGGCCTTGTCGGGGTCTGACAGATCGTCATTATAGATTCTGATACTGTCTTTCAGACCCTGCATTGCCCAGTAACTGTCGGGGTAGATCGAGCCGAGCTGTTCGAATATTTCGAGAGCCTCAACCGGCTTTTTCAGATGCAACGCGAGAAGATTGCCAATACGGTAGCGCACTTCATCGATACGACCCCAGTCATATAGCACGTCGAGATTCCAGGTCGATCTGACCGGGGCAAACCTGATGAGATAACGCTGATAAAGTTTTAACGCCTCTTCGTAATTGCGCTGGTCGTCGTCAGTTATGACCGCAACCCGAAAAAGCGCCTCACGAAACAGATTACTGTCGGGGTAGCTGGCGATGAACTGCTCATAAAGCTGCAGAGCTTCGTTCATTTTGTGACTGCGATATTTTTCAAAAGCCATGTCAAAGAGCAGATCTCCGGGCGAAGCTTCGGGGGCCGTTCTCTGCAGGGCAGCCACATTTATCGGGTCTTCGACCGGTGTGCTGCGCTCTTTATTGAGTTCTTCGATCTTTTTATAAAAATACCGCGCCCGTTCGAGGTTCTTGAGCCTGAACTCGCAGATGTAGCCAGCCATGCGGCAGGCCAGCATCGCCCAGTCGATTTCTTCATCGCGCAACTCGCGGCGCCGCACCAGTGAAAAAGATTCAGATGCGAGCAGATGCGGCGGGGTCTCAAGCAGCGTCTGCAGAGTATTTACCGCAGCATCGTGATCGGCCAGCTTCTCGGTCAGCAGCTGACCCTGCAGAATGCCTGCAATTCTATACCCTTCGAGACTTTCGGTCTTTTTTCGAAACAGGCCGTAATCATCAATAGCGATTTTGTATTCATCATTTTTCAGGTAAAAATGTCTGATTACCCCGAGCAGAAAAGCTGCATCGGCCGTCACCGAATCACCTTCGGCTATTTTCTGAAGATATGGAACTGCGCGGGCAGGGTTGTTAAGATCGAAGGCATGCAGCATGGCAATATGCAGCAAAGCCAGATTACTGGCCTCAACCTCAGGAAATCTGGCGATTTCTTCCCAGGCGGTGAGGGCCTTCATGGCAATCTCAAGATCGTAGCCTCTTTCGAAACCCATCAGATACTGAATTGCTTCCACATCCGGCTTTTCAGGAAAACCCTGGTAATATCGGTAAAATGCCGCCCACAGTTCTTTTACGCTCGTGAGACTGCGGCCAAGCAGTTCGGCTCTGGCAATTTTGGCGCGCACCAGGTAAATTCGCGCGGGTACCATGGCAATGAGCTGATCGAGGTCTTTCAGAGCCGCCGCGAATTCTTTTCTTTCTTTGAGAATATCGGCATTCAGCAAAATTGCTTCCCAGACGAGGCGGGGATTGATGTGCTCGGCGCGCCGCAGAGTTCTGATATACATCAGCGACCGCTCCGGTTCTTTGAGTTCGCGATAGTGATGCGCCAGATAAAGCCAGCCTTCACCGGCCTGACGTTCAGCATTCGCCTTGACAAAGCCCATAACTTCACTACGCAGCAGCTTATCCTGTTCAAGAAGTTCTTCTTGAGTCAGTTCCGGCACCTTTTTGGCGGAAACAGCCGCGCCGCCGTCAGCCGCATCAGACTCTTCAGCAGAAACTTTTCTGGCGGCCTCACCTGATGTTTTTTTGGGGAGAGTTTCTATTGTTTTCTTCTGCTGTCCATTTTTTTTGACCCCGGAATTTTTTTCGACCTGGGCGGCATGCAGACCTGAACAGCAGATCAGTGCAGCGATCAGCAGAAAGAACAGAATCCTGTCGAGGCGTATTTGCTTCATAAATTTACTCTTGCTTCAATGGCTTTTGCGCATAACTATATCAGATTCAACCGCCGTCAGACAATAAAAAGGCATAATAAAAGGGCTGCACCGGCAGGCCTTGCAAACCCGGGGGGCAGCCCCTCAGTTCAAACGCAATGATCAGTTTTTCCAGCCAAGCAGAAAAAATGCCTCGTCAAGACGGTCTACAGTGGTGCCAACCATCATCGAATCAAGAGCGGCAGCCTTGTTCATATAGATTTTCGCCTGTTCCATATCGCCGGCAAGGGCATAAGAAAGTGCTGCCAGACCATGAACTTTGGCAGCACTCAGTGCCAAACCAGAATGCTGCTGGGCAAATTTTTCGGGAGGCATGTTGCCAAGAATTTCTGCGGCCCTGACATAGTCGACAGCAGTCTGGTGACGATAGATAAGAGCGCCAGCCAGACCAACCTTCGCTTCGTTATCTTTTTCGGCGGCTATTTCGAAATACGGAATCGCTTCAAGAATTTTTCCCTCTTTTGACAGGGCCCAGCCCATGCCGCTGTGCGCAGAAACACGCTGTCCCTCGGTCAGGTTTTCAGAAAATGCCTGCTGAAAACTGGCTCGGGCAGTCGAATAGTTGCCCAGTTTTATTGAATCCCAGCCTTCGTTGATGAGTTTGTCGGCGATCAGCAGAGTGCTGCTGCCACCACCATTGCTGGCACCACCGCAGTTCTGAATCATCGGAAAGGTCATCAGGACCACAAACAGCAGGAAGAATTTGGCTTTTTTCATTTGAGCCTCCGTTATCAGCGCAAAACCGCGATTTTGCGGCGTTCTTTGGCAGACTGACCGGCAACGCCGGCATTGAATTCAACGTAATACACACCGTTAGCAACTGCTTTACCTCTGTCGTTCAGCAGGTCCCAGCGGGTTTCGTACACACCGGCGCCTCGATGGGCAAGGTCGAGCGTAGCAACCTTGTGGCCGCTCACATCTGTAATCTTTGCAGAAACTGCTGCGCCAGCATTTGCCGGGCCGCTGAAAGTTGCCCGCAGATTTACGAAACGATTGGCGGGATTGGGGTAAGTTACCAGTTGAGTCAGTGCATTTGGCGCGGTAATAGCAGCTCTGACATTTGCAGTCACCTGATTGCCGGCATTGTCAGCTACCTCGACTACCAGATCATAGGTTCCGTCTCGCAGAGAAGACATATCCACCAGAATGCGACCTTCCTCACCATTTCTTACAGGCAGACTGCGGCCGCCATATGAAACCTTGACGCTTGAACTGTCGATCCCGCTTCCAAGATCATCGACGCTGATGGCGATCAGGTTGGTGCCGGCGTGTTCTGCATCAGAAACAACCGTTGGGGCCGTATCATCAACGGCAACAAAAACGCTGCCGGAAAAGTCAATCGCACCTCTGGCGCTGCCATCGGCAATCTCTACCGGCCCGATCCATTTATGACCGTTACCGGAAGCACGATAGAGTCCGGCCTGAGAATTACCGGCACTGAGCGGATTGAGAGGAATCGAAATTTCAAGTGCTTTTTCTGCTTTTTCAACCGGAAGAGTCACGTCAATATTTCTGCTGATGCGATTAATACCGGCATAAGAAACCGGATTTTCTGGAGCAGCCATGACTACGGTGCCACCGGCGCGCAGAGAACCGGCGGGAACATTCAGAGTCGCGAAGGACGCAGACAGGAGCCCCTGACTGTTGGGCGGATAATATACGGCTGAGAACTGCAGCTGGTTCGAGAGAATTACCCCGTCAGCATTGGTGCCGTTGGCGACGATTACTCCTTCCCCTGATTTTTTGAGACTGTAGTTGGTCATGTAGGTAGAATCGTTGATTGGCGTCATTACCAGATAACCCTGCTCACCTTCGTAGGTCATCTGCAGTCTTGGTTCGGTGGCAAACTTTTTGTCAGTTTTCACTATGATGTGCAGATGGTTTTCGAAAGTCGGATTCGGGAAGATGGCCACTTTGAGATCATCAAAGCTGGCTGAATAAACATAGCTGAGTTTGCTGTAGTTGTTGTTCTGTACCACCATTGGTACCAGAACCAGATTTTCGTAGGCATTGTTGTAACCATAGTTCTGAATGATGGTGTTGCCGGCCTGACGGTCGTCAAGATAGATAAAATCCACAGCCGGGTCGATCTGCGAACCCCTTTTGATGACGGCAGCTCTGAACTGACCGCTGTTATCGCCATCAAAGGCCAGATTGAGATTGCCAGTATTACCTGAGATCTCAACATAATCAGCTGCCCATGGGTTAACATTCGAGGAGCGGGCGGTTACCTGCTCTGTCAGAATAACCTTTTCGGCAAATTTAACCGGCAGTCTCTCATATTTACCAATATTGTTGGCTTCGTTAAAATCGTTGTCGACAAGATAGCCCCATTTGCCGCTGTTCAGCAGCTGACCGTCACGTTTTCTCGTTTTATCGAGATAGTTGGCGATAACCCAGTCTTCGAAGACCTTTTTCGAATCCAGATTGTAGGTCTGCAATACCGCGTCGATACTTCCCATGCCGCCGTCGCGGTTTCTGACAATAGCCTTGAGAAAGCCGGGCAGGTTCGACCCGCCGTATTTTTCGACCAGATAATACATCCA
Organism: Candidatus Ozemibacteraceae bacterium; assembly: GCA_035342015.1. Lineage (GTDB taxonomy): Bacteria > Muiribacteriota > Ozemobacteria > Ozemobacterales > Ozemobacteraceae > Rifleibacterium. The sequence continues at coordinate 15,241 of DAOQWI010000001.1, forward strand.
GAGGAAAGAGGCGCCATAGTTGGCATAGGGGCTTGAGCCCAGCCATACATCTACAATTCTGTCTTCAGCCAGAATTGTGTCGGGCTTTTTAATGAATTCATCGAGGTTAGAGGTAAATTTTCCATCATAAAGATGCTGTGCATACTGAGTAAGTGCCTCTTCAAGCCAGCGCTGCATACCGATCAGCTGCCCATTTTCGACCCGGTAATTCTCGTTGAAAATGACCATGTGGGTGAATTCATGAGCAAGAGTACCGTAGGTGTCAGTCTGTGCCAACACGAAACTCGGGAAAAGGTCAATATTCAGAAGCTCTTTTTCATTGCTTAGAGCCTGAGAAGTTCTGGGAAACTGGTTGCCAGCCCAGAAGTAACCACGAAAACTACCGCTGCCATCGCGAATATCGTCAAGCAGAATATAAACTTTTGGATCGCCGTCGATATCAGCTTCTGAACCAAAGTGCTCGCGAATTTTCGGGTAAATGACCGCATCGAACTGGTCAGCCATTTCTTTCAGCTTGAGGCGGGCGTAGTTTTTATCGGCACCGAGAACGTAGCGTGGTTCGAGAACAGTACCATTGGCATCGGGGGCAAAATAATACGGCCCGTTCTGCATTACAGTGCTGTCAGGCCAGTACATTCCCCAGGCGGCCTGAGCCGGCGGGGTTGCATCTTCAGATGAAGAAAGAGGCCTGGGAAGGGTCGGAAAAAACATCACCGGCACAAAAATATAGCAATGGGTACCAATGTATCGCAAAACAGCCTTAGGATAATGGCCATTACCATCAGCATCATAGATTTCGGCTGCCTGGTCCGAACCGAAACTTGAGGCACCGTCATCGGCATTCGGTACGCCATTGGTCCCCGGCCATTCACCACCGTCGTGAAAAAGGTTGCCAAGACCGTAACCATTCGAACTTGAGAAAGGAATCATGGCTAAGTCCACATCGGCCGCCGAAAAATTGCGACCGCCGACGACGGCACGTACAGAGCCCTTGAGACCAAACTGGCTGGCGTTAATCTCGATGGCGCGCTGCATCAGGGGCGCATTCATGAACGGGCCGAGATCTGCCTCAAGACCTGTTTTTCTGGCATTCTGACCCTGCTGAACTGCGATTTCACGCATTTCAGGTGGAATGATGCTGTCGCCGGCATAAGCCGCCTGAGCCATCATTACCAGCCCAGGTAACAGTATCGAGAAGATCTTTTTAATAATTCTGTTCGCCTTTTTCATACCAGCCCCTGCTTTTGTCGGGTTGAGAGAATATTATTCGTCAACATCATCGGCAGCTTTCACGACTTTTCTGAGTGATTTTTCGTACCTTGTGGGAGAGAGCAAATATAGTTATAATTTTAAGAAATATCCTCTCTTAATCCCCGGTTCTATAGTATTGGAGGTCGCAGATGAAAAAATTCAGGTCGGTGAAACTCACTATTTTGTTGATTCTTGCTGTTTTCTGCAGCAGTATTGTCACCGCCTCGGGGTCATTTGTAGCGACAAAAGAGGGGATTCGCTACGTGATTAAAGACGCTACCGGCCAGGTCCAGGAAGTCTACAACCCTGATTATGACCCGACCACCGGCAAATATTTTGTCAAAGACAATCAGGACCGCGTCATTGCTGTGCAGACCCTGCCGGCAGAAGCTTCGATGGCGCAGTTCAAGATTGTGACCCCGATCACCGATGAATCAGCCGCCACCGTATCCACCAAGGATTTTATGGGCAATACGGTTCCGGTTTTAAAATCACTTTCGAGCAACGACCCGCGTTATCAGCAGCTTAAAACCTATATCGAAAGCAACCCGGGTCTGCGTCAGACCGTAGGGATGCAGGTCGAAGCCCGCAACTTCAAGATCAACGAAATTCAAAAAGACCTGGCCGCCGGCACCAAAGACCCGGCATTCGCTCAGTGGCTGGTCAATGACCTCAAAAAACCTGTTTACCTCGAAGTTGGCAACTCGGGTGGAATTCACCATGACTCCCGCGGCTTTGCGATGGCTGAAGCCTCTGCCAATGGCCAGATCAGCTATCGCGACAACTCACACGTCAACCGCATTGTCGTGCCACCCAACAGCGAAGTTTTCAGCGGCGGCATGCAGGACCCGTCAGCCGGCTCGGTAATGGCCCACGAAATCGGCCACATGATCATGGACCAGCTCTACGAGCGCCCCAATTACCCGCAAACAAATTATTACGGTGCCCATTCAAAAAACACCGTTTCAGACGAGGGTTTTGCCCTCTCTGAAGGCTGGGCAGAAGCCCTTGAAGCTCTTTCCACCCGCGACCAGCACAACTCTGCCACCTCATGGCGCATCAAAACCCACAAAAACATAGCCGAAAACAAGTATATCTTTGAGAACCAGGGCGTGACCACCGGCCCCAATGATGGTGTTCTCAAATCCGGTATTGACATGCTGTCTACCGAAGGGGTCAATGCCTCACTGTTTTACGATGTTCTCAATGGTGGCCGCATTCAGGCCCCATTCTCGAAAGTCTGCCAGGTTTTTGAAAATTCAAAACCCCAGACCTATCGTGAATTTGTCGACGCCTACATCCAGAAATTTCCTGAAGACCGCAGCCAGATGATCAAGCAGTTTCTTGACAACACCAAATATGCTACGGTCGACAGCAGCGCCACCGCCCGCTACAAAGAAGTTCACGATGCGCAGCAGGCCTGGCAGAATGCAACTGACCCGAATGCCAGACTTCAGCTGAAGGCTGAATATGATGCAAAATTGAGCAGCTACAAAGAATGGAGCGAGGCCCTCTACAAACAGGCCGTCGTTGACGGCCGCGTCGACGGTGCCATCGACGGTTCACGCGCCTATTCAGACGAAACCCAGTCACAGTATCGGTCAATACGACTGAGCGAAAATCTCATCAAAGGTCAGAAAGCACTCGGTGTCGGCATCAAGAATGCCGCCAATTCAATAAAGCAATCTTTCAGCGTCAAGAGCCTTGCTATGACAGCCGGGACCTCGATCGCTATCAACCTCGCCAGCCAGATCATGAATGGCGAAAAAGTAAGCATGAAAGCTGCGGTACAGTCTGTTGCTTCGATGCAGTTCGTGGGCAACGTCGTTGGTTCATCGCTGGGCGCTGCAGCCGGACAGGTTTTTGTTCCTCTGATTCAGACATTCGTGCCAATACCCGTCGTCGGAACCATTGCCGGCGCTCTCCTGCCAACTCTGACCTCACTGGTCGGCGGTTCTCTCGGCGGCAATCTTGGTGCCGGCATGGGCTTTAAAGCTGCCCTGAAAGCACTTGATCCAGTTGCTATCGCCGGTCAGGCCGCTGGTTCTACCATTGGTGCCATGCTCGGCTCGATGATTCCGATACCCGTGGTCGGCACAATGCTCGGCAGCATTGTCGGCGGCATCGTCGGTGAAAAACTATTTACCGGTATCGCAAAACTGCTCGGCTACAAAAAAGGTCAGCAGAAACCTGAGGCAACAAAAGCCTCCTTCCAGGCATATTCTTACGATAACAGTGCAGCAAAAGCCAATCTGCAGGTGCAAAAGTCTTCGGCAGAGGCGAGCAAACTAAGATTGCCAGCAGAAGCCGAAAAGATTCCGTATAAAAACATGGATGCCGGTCTGCGAGTTGCGAAAGACAACTATGAAATTGCCTACAAAGCTTATGTTAAAGCGGTTACGGGCGGCGATCAGAAAGCTGCCAAGGCAAAACTCAAAGAATTTCAGACGGCAAAAGACAGATATCAAAAAGCTATTAAAGCTTCCTCCCGCTGAAACTGGTGGTTGCTATCTGAGAACCGCAAGTTTGCCGTTGCTTTTCAGAGTGCGACCATTGGCTTCTATGCGGGCCCTGAAAAAATAGATACCGTTTGCAACCTGCGCGCCATTGCGATTGGTCAGGTTCCAGTCAGAAACCAGATACCCTGCAGACTCATCGAGCTGCAGGGTGTTTACTTTCCTGCCAGACACGTCATAAATATTAACAACAGCTTTACCAATAACCGGTTTGCCAGAGAGAACAAAGCTGAAACGTGCAAACCTCCGACATGGGTTTGGGTAGACTTTTACGGAGCTAACCCCTGACGCAGCAGCAATTTGAGCATTAATCGACGCCCGGGCTTCGTTACCAGCCCGGTCGGCGAGAGTAACGACCATATCTCCATTTCCAGTAAGCCCTTCAGGAATACGGCAACTAATCTTGCCATCCTTGATAATGCCGCCAGCAAAAAGTTGTTGCCCGTCAATTACAATCTTCAGACTTTCCGGATCTACACCGGAAAGATCGTCATCATAACTGCACAAAACCGCATTCTGTCCATCAGCCAGCTTTTCAAAATGCAGGCCGCTGAGCAGCGGTGGGCGGTCATCATAATACAGATAAAATCTTCCGGGGCCGGCCAGTTCAGCCACTATACGGCCATCAGTTAATTTATGCAAAGGCACCCATGCTGTTTCTGGATTGCGGCCTTCACAAAGCAAACCCGACTTTTTACTGTAATAGTCCGGCATTTTGACAATCAGACTGGTTTTAGTTTCTGCTGTGGCGAGAATATCGAAAGGCCCGGCAACAGCGTCAACTGGTCTGAACATGGAGCTGGAGTCAGGAACGGCAAACATTACCAGTTCTTCAGCATTAATATCTCCTTCACTCACCAGCATGGCATCGGCAATCTGCATTTCGGTGCGCATCGAAGGCTTCAATCTGGCCACAGAAAAGCTGAACGAAAATACTTCGTCATTAAGATTGCAGACCGCCTGACCGCGACCAACGCCTGGCAGCTTATATTGAGCTACAAACAACGATTTTTCGTCGTCGACAGACGAGAACGACGGCTGTTCAATCAGATTGTTAAAAAGAATCTTAAGTTGTGGTACAGCGTTCAACGCACCGTTGAAAGACCTGAAAAATATCAGATACTGTTCAGAAAAGGCTGGATGCGGAACCGGATAGAGAATATATTTATTGAACGCCGTTCTAAAAGAATAACTGTAGCTCTCATCACCGGTTTTCTGCGGGTCAATGACCAGAGGCAGGAAAAAGAAACGCCTGAGGTTGTTAAAATCGAGAGATATGCTTCCGCGACCGTCTGAGTCGATTACCAGTGGTCGAATCGAGGTTGTGCCGTCGTTGTGAACCGTCGCCGCCCATGGCAGCACACTGCTCTGACAGGTAAGAGATAACGTCGTCTGACCACGACCGTTTATTTCTTCAACATTCAAACAGTTGGAAATAACCGAGCTTTCGGCACCGACAAATGAATTTTCGCCGCCAGTGATAAAGTGCCGACCGGTTTTTACCGGCAGAAGATTTGCATCATCTCCAAAGGCTGCGACCTTGTCGGCAAATCCCCACAGGCCATTCCCCATGCCAGGCTCGTCAACAGCCAGTGCCAGATTGAAGTTGACAAATACCTCTGTAAAGCTTGTGTCTGCATGTCGGAGCAGTTCATTCAACCCTTTTATGCCCTTTGCAGCAGTGCGCACCAGCTCGCGGGTAAACTGCTGCTGCATGCCGGCCGTTTCTCCGCCAAACTTTTCAACCAGATAAGCAACGAAAAGAAAAGAGGCACCATACTGCCTGAAAAGCCGGTCTTCACGAAACCAGCTTTCTTTTGCGTTACTGAGCAGATTAACTGCCGGATTCTGAAGAAATCTGGCAAAATGAGGTGCTGGCGGAACCCGTAGACGGTTCTGCCCGGTTTCGCCCGAAAATACATATTCGGAAAACATTGAAAAGCCTTCATCCAGCCAGCGTTCCTGCTCAGGGTTGCCATTTGCATGCTGAATCGAAAAATTAACCATGTGCTGGAATTCATGTGCCAGGGTGCGATAGAAGGCATTGCTTTTATCATCTGGGTTTCCAGGCTCTCCCGGGTTTGTATCCATGAAAAATACTGGTTTTTGATTGCCAGACCAGCCTTCGATATCACGGTGATCGAAATAGCCTGCAACGTAACCCTCTTCGAACCTGTCGCGAATGTCGACAAGAAAGATGTAAATCCTTTCGTCAGGAAGATTGAACGCTGCCGGAATTACCGGCTTTCCGAACCATCTGCAGACAGACGGAAACACCTTGTCGTCAAAACACCTGATGATGCTTGCATAAACATCGGCAGAAGCCTGACCATATTGCGCTTCCTGACCGCTCTCAACAAAAAGAAGACATTCTTTACCGGCTGCCACAAGCTTGCCTGGTCGGTATTCATAAAGCCCGGAAGCGAAGTTGAAAACCTGAAAACTTTCTTCAGTAACGCCGGGAATAAATTTCTGATTTCTGGCTGAAAAACGATGGCCAACGGCACCATCTGAGACCCGGCTGGCTGACAACTGACTGTCGAGCTGGTCTTTAAGAGCCCGCAGGCGAAAAGTTCCGTCAACCGGCAATGGTGCCGCAAAGATAGATTGAGCTGAAAACAGCATCAGCAGGAATAGAATCAGCGGTCTGATGTTTTTTATGACTGCTTTTCAACCTTTCTTTTCCGGTCTATTGAGAAAACCGCCACGGTAATATCGTCTTTGACCGCAGCAGGAGAATTCTCGACCAGTGCAGCGATTTCCTTAACAATTTCATCAGCACTTTTACTGACCCGTGCAAAAAAGAAACTGCGTAAATAAACATAGCCATCTTCACAGCCGGCCCAGGCCTCAAAAAAATCAACCAGACCGTCTGAATAAAACATTAACTTGTCGCCATCGGCAATGTTTTCTGAACAGCTTTCGTAGGTGCTTTCGTTGAAGATCCCGAGAAGAGTCCCGGTCGATTTCAGCTCAATGATTGAATTATCGGCGACCCGATAATGCAGTGGAAAATCATGACCGGCACTGCAATAACTGAATTTCATCGCCTGAAGATCAAAAACTCCCCAGAGTGCCGTTGAGTTAAAGCGGGAACCGGCGCCGAGAAACTCTTTCAGCGAGACATTAACCCGACTCATCAATTCTGCCGGGTTATCAGCAAGTGCCGAGCGGTCGTTGAAAAGACAGACGACTACGGCCATAACCAGGGCAGCAGGCACGCCTTTGCCACACACATCGCCGATAAGAACACCAATATTCGACCTTGAAGCATCTTCAACAAATCTGAGAAAGTCGCCACCGATGAATCTGGCCGGCTTCAAAAATGAGGAAACTTCGATACCGTCGACGTCAGGAACCTGCCTTGGCATCGCGCCGTCCTGAACGATTCGGGCCATATCAAGTTCTCGTTGAATCTGAGCCTGTCTTTTCGCGAGTTCGTCGGCATGAAACGCCAGTTCTTTGTGCAATCGATAATTGTGCAGACAGACAGAAACCTGGTCAGAGAGAATATCGAGCCTGAAACTGTCTTCTGAGGTCAGTTCGGCATCAGGACTGTGTCGTCCTACCAGCAGGCAGCCATAGAAGATTTTGTTGCGTTCTAGAGCTGAACCGGCGAGGGCACCACGGAATTCATGAGCCTTAAAAGCGTGCTCAAGCAATTTCATCGACAGTTTCATACTGTCTGAGGTATTTTCAGCGGCGATGTCATCAAAACTCACATTTTTGAAGCGATCCAGACTGACTCCGGCAGCTTCAACCGCAACAAAGCAGTCTTTTTCAAAATCCATGAGAAAAAGAACCGCCCAGTCAAATTTTCCGAGGTCAAGAACGGTTTGAAGAATGCGACTGTAGGGCCGGTCTCCGAGAAGAAGCTGTAGATCATCGAGCGAATGTGCCTGCTCGTAGAAGTTACAGACATCCTGAAGAGAGTTTCTCTGTTCAAGGTGTCTTCTTATACTGAAAAAGAACAGGCCAAGAAGAAAAAGAACGGCCAGCAGAGCCAGGTCATAGTCTCTCCCGAGCACAGCCAGAACAGCGATGCCAAGCAGCCAGAGAAGATAGTATCGAACAGCATTAATGCTGCCGGACGCTTTACCTGAACCTGACAAAACTTCTCTCTCCAGTGTTTATTTTTAAATCAGAGTTTGCCTGTAGACCTTAAATTCAAGTTATGACAGTAAATAACTATTCAGGGTTCCTGGTCGTCAAAATCGACCGAAGCACCCCATTCTGCAAGCGCAACAAACAATTTTTTCGGGCTTCTCGCGTCAAGATAGAATCTGGGGTCTTTTTCAAGATAATTTTTCAGTCTCTGTCTGATTTTAAACAGCAGATCCTTGGTAAATACATTTTTAAGTTCAAAACTGGCGGTCAGGGGCGCTGAGAATCTGCGCCATATTTCAGAGAGGCTTTGCGGCTTTCCCCGCTTTTTTAAATTTTTATATGTACGGTCGAGCATGGCTTCAAAAAGTTCTGCGCCATTATAGGCATAGAAAAAGGCTACCGGGGGCAGAAACCCGAACTGCGAAATAATATTGCGGGCCTTTCTGACCAGTCTTTCGCCTTCGCCCTGCAGGCCGACCACCTCGGAGCGAAGAATCCTGAGCAGCATAAGATCAATGTCTTTGCGAACCAGAGTATCGATAAGAGTTTTGTCATTCGGAAAAAACTTCTGCAGTATCGGCCTTACCGTCTCGATGGTCTCGACACTCAAAAATTGCAGATTGCGGCCATAGGTCTCGGGGTTTTTGCTTTTCATGTCCCCGAGAATCTTTTCGAACTGCAGGATAAATTCAAATTTGGTATCGAATGGCAAAGAAAAAACCTGTCTAAAATAAATCTTTATTTATTTTAGACAGGTTACTGTAACTAAATCAAGTTAATTCTGAAAAAGTGTCAGTGTCGCCATTGTCATCAGAACAATTAAGATCGATCGAAGGCATGCAGTTTTCCCCCGACATCTGCAGAAACCCCTTTCTGATGTAGACCAGGAAGCCAATAAGAGCTACAGAATACCATCCGGCAATCATTGAACATACAGCCTTCATAAATAAATCGCTCCCCTTTCTGGCATAAAATCTTTTTCGGCAAAAAAAACGAGTTTTATAACAAAAACTGTATTTTTTTCATTTTAATGTTGTGATTGTCGATAATTTATCTGAAGCAATGAAAAAACTTTTCCAGATATCTTTCCTGATCGTTGTCATGCTGACAGTTTGCGGTTCAGCAATTGCAGGCGACTGCCCGGCCTGCGGTGCAAAGGAACTGTCAGGCCTGACAATGCTATGCCCTGAATGTAACGCAGATTTGCACGACATAACGACCCGAAATGCCAGAATCGAAAGATCTTCATTGCGGGTAAGGCTGCTTTATACCGGTGACAAACCAGACCGTCTGCCGGCCTATGGCAAGCTTTACATTAATGGCAAATATCATGGCAACATCGATCTGGTCGAAAAAGAAGAACGCAACAGCGAATTTGCCGCCAGCTGGAATGACGGACTTGGGCGTGAATATACCGCCCTCTATGAAAAAGTGATAGAAAACGTCACACCCGGGGTACTGAAAATTGAGGTCGAAATGAAATTCGACCGGTTATACAGCCTCGGAAGAAGCTATAAAAAAGTAGTATTTCCATACGTTGGCTTCAAAGAAGGCGAAAAGACGACTGTAGACCACTATTTCAATTCAGCCGCAACTTTCAATCAGTATAAGCCCGGAAAACGCAAGCCGATCCCGATAGTTTCTGAAACCAAGCTTCAGGGTGCGAGTGGCACAGTTGCAATCAATATCGGGCTGTTTAAATAAAACCGCCGGTCTGTATTTGAGTTGATCCGCAAAGAATTCCTGCCGCCAGTTAATTAAATTCCTGTTTTTTGTTACAATTGGTACAGGTGAGGTCAGGATCTGGATAAAGAATAACCCTCACTGCCTTTCGAAGATTCAGCCGTAAAAAAATCTGATCTGTGAGGCAGAATATGTGCGACAGCAAAGAAATGACTATCCTCGTGGCAGAAGATGACCCGGGGCATGCGGAGCTCATCGTTGATGAACTGAAGGAATCGGGTATTCACAACTCGATCAGGCGTTTCTGTAACGGCCAGGAAGTATGGGAATTCCTTATTGAAAAAGCCTCAGACGAGGCAACGGTTCTGAACTATCTTCTGCTTCTCGATATCAAAATGCCCAAAATGGATGGAATCGAGGTATTGAAAAGAATCAAGAGTCACGATATTCTCAAAAAAGTTCCGGTTATAATGGTTTCAACCACTGACGACCAACCTGAAATAGCAAAGTGCTACGAACTCGGATGCAATATGTACATTACCAAGCCGGTTGACTGCAAAGTTTTTGCAGAAACTCTACAAAGACTTGGGTTGTTCATTCAGATTGTAAGGATTTAATTTTGCCCGACCAGAAAATAAAACCAGCGCTGACACCGGCCGGGTGCGACGAGATAACTGCCGGCAGAGAATGCCATGACAGCAGCAATATTACAAACAGCAATTACTGCCAGTTACAGAGCAACTCTCTGGCAGGTATTTTCAATCAACTCAAGGAAATAGTCGCGGTTCATGAAATGATTTTCGACGAAGCCGGGGAAGCGGTTGACTACCGCATCATAGGCTTCAACACGGCATTTCTCCAGCTTCTTGGCAAAACTGGCGAAGAGGTAAAAGATGCGCTTGCCACGGGGCTTTTTGCGTCAAGACCAGCGCCCTATATAAGTGAATACGAAAGCGTTCTGACATCCGGGCAACCCAAAGAACTGCTGACATTCTACCCGCCACTTGACCGGCATTTTTCGATAACCGCAGTTCCTCTTGGTCAGAACCTCTTTGCCACTGTCACGAATGATATAACTACCAGTCGCCAGATGCATGAACTGATGTCGGCACGCAGCAAAGAGCTTGAAAACTATCTTTACGTCACTTCGCACGACCTTAGAACTCCTCTTGTTAATATTCAGGGGTTCAGTCAACGTCTCAACAGACAGGTTGCAAAAGTTCTCACTCTGGCAGGAGAATACCCCCAGATCACAGAAAATGAAGAGCTGAAAAAACTTCTCGAAGAAGGAATTCCCAAAACTCTGCAGTTCATTTTTGCCGGGGTAAACAAAATGGACTCGCTTCTGAACGGTCTTTTACAGCTTTCCAGAACCGGCCGGGCAACAATGAGCGTAAAGCCGGTCGACATGAATCAGCTGCTTGAAAAAATCATCGAAACCAATGCGTTTCAACTTTCTGAAACAGGTGCAAGCGTAAAAGTCGAAAATCTGCCTGGCTGCTATGGCGACGAAAACCTTTTAAATCAGATGTTTTCGAACCTTATCAGCAACGCGGTCAAATATCGTGATCCCTCAAGAAATCTGGTTATCGAGATAAGCGCAATTTCGGGTCTACGCAAAGCAATTTATTCAATAAAAGATAACGGAACCGGAATTGAAAAAAAGCATCTTGACCAGATCTGGAATCTTTTTTACCGTATCGATGATGCAACTTCAGTGTCTGGAGACGGAATAGGACTTTCAGTTGTAAAAAAGATTGCAGAAAAGCATCGGGGCAAGGTAAAAGTTGAGAGTGAACCAGGCGTCGGCAGTGTATTTTCGGTGGTGCTGCAAACCACAGAATTCCAGGAATATTGACCCTGAATATGATTGATAAAAAAGCAGAAACAATTCTTATCGTTGAGGATGATCCCGGCCTCGCTGATCTGATAGGCGAGAAGGTCGAGGAATGCGGCTTCTCACCGGTCTGTGCATATTCAGGAGCGAAAGCCATCACCTGGCTTAAAAACAATGATGCGCCGCGGCTGATTATTCTTGACTTCAGTCTGCCCGACATGAATGCCCGCGATTTTATCAGCAATTTTACCTCAACCGGCCGTGAACTGCCGCCTTTCATAGTTTCGACCGGGCAGGGCGACGAAAAAATTGCAGTCGAAATGATGAAAATGGGAGCACTCGATTACATCGTTAAGGGCGCGCATTTCCTCGATCTGTTGCCTGGAGCACTGCAAAAAATCAATCGTGAACTGGAAAATGAGGCGCAAAGGCTTCTCGCCGAACAAAAATTGCGGGAAAGTGAAGAGTCATACCGCAGTCAGTTCGAAAACAACTCGACCGTCATGATGATGATCGACCCCGACAGCGCTCAAATTGTCGACGCCAACAATGCGGCAGTAAAGTTTTACGGTTACCCTCGCGAAAAACTTCTGACCATGTGCATTACCGATATAAATATGAACCCGGAGTCGGCGGTCAGAAGAGCGATGCAGACCGTGGTCCGACAAGGCTGCCTGCAATTCGAGTTCGTTCACAAAACCGCCGACGATTCTCTGCATAATGTTCTGGTGTCAGCAAGCAGCATCAGGTTTAAAGGGCAAAACGTCATTCACTCGATCATCACTGACATCACCGCGAGAAAACAGGCAGAAAAAGCCCTTCTCGAAACAAACCGCAGGCTTGAGGAAGCAACCGTAACCGCCAATGAAATGACTATACAGGCCAAAATGGCCAATAGGGCTAAAAGCGAATTTCTTGCCAATATGAGTCATGAGATTCGCACGCCATTGAACGGGATTATCGGAATAACCGACCTTCTGCTTGAAACAAGTCTTGATGGCGAACAAAAGCACTTTGTCGAGATCATTCACACCAGCGGTGAATCGCTTCTGGCATTGGTCGACGATATTCTAGACTTTTCAAAACTCGAGGCCGGCAAGCTGGTTCTTGAAAACATAGGTTTTGACCTTGTAACTTTGATCGATGAGCTGGCCGGGATAATGAAGGTCAAAGCAAGCCTCAAGGGACTCGATTTTATTGTCAATATGCCTGCGGAAGTGCCTTCACGCATTTCTGGTGACCCGGCCAGGCTTAGACAGATACTCACCAATCTGATCGGCAACGCCATCAAATTCACCAAAGCCGGCAGCGTGACACTGACTGTCTCTGTTACAGGAGGCACGGACAGCAATGTTCTGATAAAATTTCAGATTTTTGACACCGGTATTGGCATACCAGCCGATAAATTTAATTTGCTTTTCAAAAAATTCAGTCAGGTCGATCCATCAACCACAAGAAAGCATGGAGGTTCCGGTCTCGGCCTGGCTATTTCAAAGCAGCTTGCCGAAATGATGGGCGGCGAAATAGGCGTAAACAGTGAAGAAAGCAAAGGTTCTGAATTCTGGTTTACCGCAAATTTTGAGCGCCAGGAAAAAAACGGCAAAAATTCAAACGGCACCACCGGCAAAACCGGAAGAAAAAGGATAGGCCATGACAAAGAACTTCCGGTAGGTGGCGCATTTGACCAGACCGATCTGCTGGATCGCCTGATGCATGACGAAGAACTTGCGATAAAACTCGTCAAAGGCTTTCTTGCTGATATGCCCGGTCAGATCGAAACCCTCGAAGACGCGCTAAATCTGCAACAAAAAAAAATTGCCGAAAGACAAACCCATCGAATTGCCGGGGCGGCAGCCAACGCTGGTGGCAAATCGGTAAGCGACATTGCCCTTGCAATGAAAAAAGAAGCCCGTGAAGGCAATCTAGACAAAGTAAGTAAGCGATTGCCTGAGCTCAGGAAAGCATTTGAAGAATTCAGTATTGAAGTAAACGATGCCCTCAGAAAGGGATCAACCAGGGAGGTAGAAATGAAAACTCTGATTGTTGAAGACGATTTTACCAGTAGACTGCTGCTGCAGGAAATCCTGAAAAGCTTCGGGCCGCTTCATGTTGCCGTAAATGGCCAGGAAGCGGTTGACGCTGTCAAAATTGCACTTGAAGCCAAAGAACATTACGACCTTATCTGTCTCGACATTATGATGCCGGAGATGGACGGACACGAAGCCTTAAAACAGATTCGCGACATGGAAATGGCAAATGGCATTTATTCAAAAGATGGCGCAAAAATCATGATGGTCACCGCCCTCGGTGATATGAAAAACGCAACAACTGCTTTCTACAACCTTTGCGACGTTTTTCTCCCGAAACCGATTCAGAAGGCAAAATTGCTCGATGAACTGCGCAAGCTTGGCCTGATAGAGTAAATTCAATCTGTCTGCCTCAGGTATAAACAAACAGGCACTTTGTTCCGATAACAGAAAGTAATAAAATCAGAATTCTGTGAGGCAGACAATTTATGGAACAAACTAATTCGCGCTGGTTCTTTATTTTTGTGTTGATGAGCCTGATCGGCATTTTTCTGTTCCCGCCAAGAGCCCATGCAGACTCGAACTGGCTCAAGTATTTTCGTAAAGACTCTCTGCTCAACACCTACAAGACCAGTTACGCCGTACTCGATGACTCAGTCTGGACCGGCACCTTCGGCGACGGTCTGCAGGTTTATGACGGCAACCGCACCCAGAATTTCACCAACCGCAGCACCCGCACCAGTCCGTCAATCGACGATGGTCTGATATCTGACTACATTACCTGCATCAGTATTGACGAAAAACGCGGCAGAGTCTGGCTCGGCACCAATGCCGGCCTTTCGAGCTGCGATCTTGAAGGCAAAGAATGGCAGCGCTTCACAGAAAGAGACGGGCTGCCCAACGATGTTATCAGAGATCTTGCCATTGACAGTTATGGCAATCTCTGGGTTGGCACCCCTTCAGGCCTTGCCTTTTTCGACGGCGAGACCTGGAAAACCTACAACGAAAGCAACGGCCTGCCTCAGGCCAGTATCCATTCGATCAAGGTCAAAGGTGACACCATCTGGGTTGGCAGTGTCGGTGGCACAGTCGCAAGATTCAAAGATGGCGAATGGAAAGCGGTAATCACCTTCTGAAATGCTTCAGCCCTCGCATCGCGGCATTTATGAATTTCTCTGGTCTGAACACAAATACCCGGTTATGGCCGTGTCGCTCAAATCCTTTCAGGGAATGGCCAGCCGTCTTGGCAGACGCCCGCAGCTTCTCGCCCTGTTACGAAAAATAGCTGAATACACTTTTTCAGAGCGCTGCGAAAACTATAATGCCCTGCTGAATGCTTATCTGCACGTCAAAGACAAGGCAACGCGCCAGGAAAGGCGCGACATAATTGAAACTCTGCTGCAGAATGAAGAACTTGCCGCAGCGATGATCTACGGTCTTGCCAACAAATATGACGAAATCAGTCTTGCAGGCTGCCGCCTGTTTTTTACCCCTGAACACGCCATTTTTAAATTCTGGGATGCCCAGGAAAAGCCTGGGCTATGGCTCTGTTTCGGACCAATGCAGTTGCATCTGTCACCCCAGGAAGTTTTTAACCGGGTTTCGATTGAAACAGGTTTATCAGCCAACAAGCTGATGCATCTGCTCAAAAGACTGCGGCATGGGCTTGCTCCTGATGAATTTATGGCCCTGCCGGCACAGACGATAAAGGTTCTGCAACAGAACAACATGGTTGCATTCCCGGGCAGAAAGAAGGCGTGGCTGCATCCGCGTCTGCCCATGCATCTTATTGATGCGGCTCAACCCGTGCGACCCCGCAAAACCGACTTTCTCTCGGCAGCAGCCCTGACTATCGAAAAGATATGGGATGCGGCAGAGTATCTGCCCGAACATATTGCCAGTCTGCCCGAATTTTCAACCTTCTGCGAATTTTACCGGCCCGAACTGCACCCGGAAGTCGAATGGAGCCAGGAATTTAATGCTGAAGAAGCGTGGGAATTTATTGCCCACCTTTTCTGGACCAGATGGCAGACAGATAATGGGCAGCCAGGTACGGCGACGGAAGAAGAGGAAGAATCAGGAACCGGCGTAGGAATGCAGACTGCTGATGAGGAAATTGACCCCGAAGAGGGTGAACATGGTGACGATGAAGCCTGCGACTGAAAGGCAGGCGGTCCAGGTTCCGCTCCAGCCGCGCGCAAGTCTGACATGCAGATAGATTGAATAGACAAGAAACGTTATCAAAGCCCAGGTTTCTTTTGGATCCCAGCCCCAGTAACGTCCCCAGGCCTTATTTGCCCAGATCATGCCAAAAATCAGCCCGCCAACAGTGAACAACGGGTACCCAAGAGCGATGGCCCGATAAATCAGGTTATCGAGAATGGTATTGTCGGGCAGCCAGCGTTCGGCACCGCGCCCCAATGCGCCGCGAAACAGCCAGGCCATAACCGCAACTGCTATGGTTGCCAGTATCGACGGAATGATTACCCAGAAAACAATATTGTGCCAGCGATCTGCATACATTGGGTGATTACTGAGGTGCCTTGCCAGAAGAACCATTCCACCGATAAAAACAACCGGTAATCCCACGACAACAGAATAACAGGCCAGCTTTTCGCGGCTGTCGGCAAAGTCAGTGCGGCCTGAAGCATCACCAAGAATACGGCGCAGACAGAACAGATAGCTGAGAATGAAAGCAACTGCAAAGCAGGCTTCGCCAACAAATGCCAGAGAAACGTGCAGATGCAGCCAGTATGACTGCAGAGCCGGAATCAAAGGCCGAATATCAGAAGAAAAAACCGAAGCAACGCCAATCATCAGAACAGCGCCAACGCTTGCCCCTGCTTCAAGAACCGGCAAAGGCTGTGATGCGGTAAAAATCTGGCCCACCAGAACGATGAGCGTCGAAAGAGTTACCAGCGATTCATACATATTTGAAAGCGGCGGGTGTCCGGCACTGTGCCAGCGCATCCCCAGAGCGACAATCGCTGCAGTTATGCCAAGCCAGTTAAAGGCACGGCCATAGGTATGCAGTTTCTGCCGATCAAGACTGAGAGACGCGCTGTTCAGGGCAAAAGCGGCAAGATAACAAAACATCGACAGGGTAAAAATGCTGGTTTCATTCATTGGTGACGGTTTCCTGTGGGTTATGGGTCAGTTGCCGCTGAATTCGATCGAGATCACCGACAAGCATGTGAGCGGGACGATTGCCGGCAATGGCTATTCTTACGGTTCCATCAGGAAACACAAGAATCCAGTCTTCGCGATAGGCAACATAAAAGCTCATAATCATACCAAGTGTGAAAAGCAGGCAGCCAAGCCAAACTACAGGCTTACCCGGATCGTGAGCCATCTGCAGAGTGCTTTCGAACTCAGCTTCAGCAGAGACAAAGGTAAAAAGGAACGGCAGGCTTGAAACGTGGCTGGCCAGCATCGCACGGTCTTCCGGAAAAGCCCAGGCACGCCCGACAACTTTTTCTGACTCATCAAATGCGACAATCATTGCCGCCGGGTTGTTCAACTCGCTCGAAACTGAGATAAACCTGCCGTCCATGACCCTGAAATCGGGCATGAAGTCCTGCATAACGAAGGTAAAAGACGCCCATTCGGGCTTTACCGGCTGATTCAAAGTCAGCTCAAGCGTCTGAGGAAAGCTGGCAGCAGGCTGATAGTCAAGCCAGCCACTGATGCCGGACAGATGCTCGACATTCAGGCGAACTTTCGAATAATATTTGTTCCAACTGGCCTGGTAGAAAGTGAATTCGTTAAAACTGACCGGCTGATTCACTCTGATAACCATTGCATCAGACTGATTCTCGGGACCAATAAAACGAACCCGCGAGTTCCAGCTTTTAACACCCTGCTGGTGCCCCACATCGTTTTCGTAATATTCAACCCACAATTCGTCAAAAGCGATAGAAAAAGCCGGACTGGCCATGCCTTCGGCATACTCTTTATGCAGAGCCTCGACCTGCTGGCGCATCTGCTCCAGGCGTGGATCATTCGGGGAAAAGGTTCTGATATTGCGGGCCACACGACTGATACGGTCGGCATCACGACCGGCTCTCAGCGCTTCAAGGGGCGGAACAACGACATTTTCACCCTTACGGCCGTGCAGAGAGGTTTCAACACCGAGGAAAACCCCGATCAGGCCCCCGGCAAGAACCGCAAGAAGCCCGATATGAATAAACATGCCGCCAAACAGCGACATGCGGCCCGAAGCGCGCAGACCAATCAGAACTCCATCATCGTCGGTTTTAAAAGCAGTATATTGATTCTGCCAGTCAGCGGCAAGATCGCCGGAAAAGCTGCGGCCGGCAGCAAAAGCCATTATCTCAGGCTTTTCAACATTTTCGAGTCTTTTAAAAAGCCGTCTTGAAGTGCTTTTCCATCGGGTCAGAATGCAAACAAGCGTAGAAAGTGAGAGCAACCATAGACAGGCCTGGTAAACAGTGCTGCGGAACATGTCATCGAAGCCAAGCGCGAGAATCCAGTGCCCGACGGTCGGGTAACGCTGCAGATAGACTGCTGCCTCGAGGTTCTGGGGCACGAAGGTGCCGAGCATCGAGAGCAGAGTCAGAAAGGTGATCAGAGCAACAGCAGATTTAAGTGAAACAAGAAGTTTGAGTATTGTTCTCATGACATGCGGATTATAGGTTAAAACTGCTCAGAAAAGCAACACCCTGCAGTCAACCGGCTCAATCGGGCTTATGGTAATCGAGAAGGGCGACGGTGACGTCATCTCCCCAGGGCACCGTGCCGGAAAATTCTTTGACGGCGCCGTAGATTCCGGCAAAAAACTCTGAGCGACTGCAGCTCAGACCAAGACTCTTAACCAGAGCTTCGAGTCGGTCATAACCGAACTGCTCACCACGGTCGTTCATTGCTTCGACGACCCCATCGCTGAACATCACCAGGCGACAACGCGATGGCAGCTGCATTTTTACGGCCTTATAAGCCTTTCTTTTCGCAACACCAAGCGGGTAACCAATCAATCTTATAAATTCGACACTGCCATCACCCCTTATAAGAAGCGGAAAAGCCTGACCAGCGTTGCTGCAGGTAAGAACCCCATTCTGATCGATGTGACCGGCAAAACAGGTCATCATCTTAACCCGCCGCAGATGTTCGAGCATCAGTGTATTAAACCTGACAAACAGTTCATCAGGCATTCTGACACCACTGTCGAACAATGCAGCAAACCCGGCACGCGCCATTGAGACCACAAGAGCCGCCGAAATTGAATGGCCCGAGACATCACCGGCAATAAAAATCATTTCTCCACTTTCGCCGACAAAGGCATCGTAATAATCGCCGCCAACGTCGTCGGCAGGCACCGTTCGGCCGGCAAACACGACTCCGGATGCTGCAATCTCACTGGCAGGGAGAATACAGGTCTGAACGAAATGAGCAACCTCGAGCTCTTTCAAACTTTCAAGCGAGCTGTTAAAAGTATCGCCGAGCTGTTCCCATTCGTCATTTGTCGTTATAGAAACTCTGTATGCATGATTGCGACTGGCAAAAGCTCTGACCCCCTTCATGACTTCGCCGGCCGGAACCATGATACCGTAGTAAATGCGAATGATTACAAATAAAAATGTCGCCGCAACCAGAAGACCGGCGAACAGCATTTTATCGCGCAGCAGAACAAGCTTTTTCTCTATTTCAGACAATGGCAGGGCGGCGGCCAGAACGTAGCCGTCGAAACGCCTGGCAACATAGGCAGCCAGCAGGTGCGGTTGGCCATTGATGATCACCTCTTCGACATGAGTTTTTCTCGGGGGCTGCATCTGAGCGAGAAGTCGGCCGGCCCGCTTCCACATGTCGAGCCAGGGATAATTGACATTGAAAAGACGATCGGTGATTGCCAGATAACTCACGCCGGCAGGCCACCTGTCGGCACTGGTGAACAGCTTGTCAAAGAACCGGCCGGAAAAATTATACTGCCCGGAAAACAGAATAAGGCAATGGGTAGCCCGGCCGTCTCTGTCTTTAATCAGATCGACAAAATTAATTGACTGATTGGCGCCAAAGCCAAAATCAAAAAAGTCACCGAGACTCTGGTAAATTCTGGCAACCGGATTTTCGCCGCTGCCTTCGATCAGCGAAGACATCACCATGCTCGAAACCCCGTCTTTAACTGCCGCAGAATCACCATCGATTTTACTGTTATGCATTTTAATCAGGTCTTTTGCAGTGAACCCGGCAAAACCGGTGTAGGCAGATTTGCCCTGAGATGGCATAAGAGAAACGAATTCGTTGATATCCAGGCCTTCAGTAGGCGTTTCCAGGGCATAAGAAGCCTCAAGGTCAAATGGTACCCAGCCCCAGGCAAAAAACTGTTCCAGAGCCTTTTCACGATAGGCCCGCGGGTAAAAGGCCATGCGCCTGACAGCGTAAGTCGACGCCGCATAGGGTCTGACAAACTGCCCCTCAGCGTTGATAAGCATGCAGGCATCGAACATGCCATCGATTTCGAGTTTGACTGACCTGTCGATAAATTCCTGCAGATTTTCAGGTCGCCCATCGAGAAGCTGCACCAGATCGCGGAAAATTTTGCGGTTTTGTCTGAAAGTCTGCTGAAAACTGGAGTCAATCTGAATCAGATTCTGCTGCAGACGATCCGACGCCTCGATTTTAAGTGACTGACGACGTGATGAGATGAAAGCATTCCAGTAAAACCCGATGGCAACAGCCGGCAGAGCCATGCTGACAATGACGACAAAAGCAAGAAGCGTGTAAAGAGACAGTCTGAATTCAGGCTCTGCCTTCAGCATCGAATTCAACACGACCGGCAGCCAGAAAAAGAACAGAGCTAAAGCCCAGAATGGCAGAGGAACAGCAACATTCGGGCTGGCGGCATAGAAAATGTGACCATCGGGACTTAGCCTTACCAACAGATCTTTGCCATTGCAGGTAAGCTGAACCATCCCGCTGGCCCCGGCCCTCTCTCTTATACCAGACATCAGCGCCGCAGAGTCAACGTCAGGCAGCGAACACGATTTTCTGACTTCGTTCAGATTGAGATAACCAAAGCGACTTCTATCCGCGTTCAGTCTTTTAAAAAGGGTTTCTGCGAGCATACGGTCATTCACAAAAGCATTATGAAAAAGAACCAGCATGCCGTCAGCCCTGGTTTCAGGCACTTCCCTGCGGGCAAACCATACGGCATAACTTCGGTGGGTGCTGATATTGATGCGCCGCAATTGCCCGGGCTTTGCCTCAAGTCTCTCAAAACCGACCCCACCGTTCAGCATCTTCACCAGGCGATTCTTATCATGTCCTTCGGTTCTGTATTTACGAAATTTATCGCAAGCGATCCTGGAAAATAAAAACCGAAATTCCTCACGCTCACCTTCGCTGCAGTTAAGAGGCTCATGCCCCTTATAAAACACCGCTTCACATGACTCTGCCGGCAACTGCCAGTCAGACTTCCAGACGCTGATCAGATCTTCGAAAGATCTTGCCGGTTCATTACCGGAACGTTGAAAAAGATCATGAAAAATCCCGACAAAAACTTTTTCAAAAGAAAAAGAAGAATGAAAGCGGTCAAGCTGTCTGCGGGTCTGTAACCCGGCGGTATGGCGAGCATCCTGCAGGTCGCGGTTCCAGAAGACATACATAACAGAGAAGTTGGCAATAAAGGCCAAAGCCAGAAGCAGCAGGTAAATATGGCGTGAACTGGCGTTTCTCATGGTTTTTCACCTGCATCTGGCTGCCGGCATAAAACTATGACGCTCTGGTCATCATTTTTTGGGCCCCATTCAGCAGCGCGGGCCAGAATCTTCTTTACAGCAGCTTCAGCCGGCATTCCGGCAATTTCGGCGCAGATTGCCGCAAAACCTTCGAAGCCAAGCATCTGGTTCTGAGAATCTGTCGTTTCAACGATTCCATCGGTGTAAAGAACCAGGCTGCTGCCTTTTTCAATGGTTCTGCTGTCGCCAGAAACTGTAGCTTTCTGTCTGATACCGAGAGGTATGCCGGCAAGTTTCAAAATTTCGGTGTTTCCGTCGCTTCTGACAACAATCGGGTATGGGTGTCCGGCCGAAGCGTATTCGAGATACCCGGTTGCCGGGTCAAAAAAGCCCAGCCAGCAGGTCATATACAGCCGCTTTGCACCGTAGTTGAAGTGAAGACGGCTGATCTCTGAAAGCAGACTTACGGCGCTCTGAGCCTTCTCTGCATTCATGGCCAGCCACACCTTTATCGAAGCCTGGACCATTGCCGGAGCTATGCCATGCCCGGTGGCATCGCCAATCACAAGCAGAATACGCCCGTCAGGCAATTTCAGCCAGTCATAGTGATCACCGCCAAGCTCGGTGGCAGTGTCACATCGACCATACAGATGCCAGTCATCGCCGCAAAGGTTTTCTTCCGGCCATAGCGTTTCCTGAACGCTTCTTGCTACCTGGAGTTCCTGCAGGTTGTTCATGGTCCGGTTCAAGCTGCTCAGCATTGCATCAAACTCTGACACAGTTGCCCCCGCAAGCTGCAGGCGAAAATTTCCTTCAGCCATCGAAGCCAGAGCCTCACGCAGTTGACTTACCGGCTGCAAAAGCAGCGAAGAGGTAACCCGGGCTGAAAAAAGTGCCAGAAAAATTACCAGAGCCGCAAGAATCTGCAGATTACGCCGCAGCACATCAATTTTTCGGGCGATAACTTCGTATGGCTGTGCCATGATAAGAATATAACCGTCAAGATTACTGCCACGCATTGCTGTCAGAAGATACTTTTTAGTGCTGACTTCTGTGACAAGATGGGCCGGAACGCCGCTTTTCATGACCTGATCAGCAAGTTTCTTCAACGCCGGTTCGTGAGCGGTAGCTCGTTTCGGAAAAGCCGGCCAGAATGGCGATGCCGAAACCGGTAAAGCGGCAAAACGGCCCTGCAGAGGTGACATTTTCGCTTCTCTTCTTTTGCTGGTTTTAAGCAGGTAATTTCTCTGCATGGCACTTTGCGGCATAAAGGCAAAAACCATGGCCCGGGCGTAATTATCGGCACCGACAAAGAAATCGGCATAGGTGGGCATGACGCTGCCAAGAAGATTCATGACGCCAACCTTCCCGGAACTGAGAATCAAAGCCCTTGCGAGCCAGCCACCCATATTGTTGATGACCGAAGACAAATCTGTGCTGGTCTTGCGCGCCGCTTCGTCATAGGTTGCATTAATGATTTCCAGAAGCATCTGACCGTAGATCATCATTGAATCGCGATCGCCGCTCTTTTTACCGGTGGGGTATTCACTGCTGTAAGAAACCGCAGAGTCAGGCCTGACCAGCAAAATCTGATAGATATTTTTCAAATCAAAAAGTCTGCCGGTTGCGGCAAGCTGTTTTGAAAATTCGGGCTCAGGCAGTCGTGAAGTTCTGGCGATATGGCTTTTAAAACGGCGTTCTATCTGTCGGAAATCACCAATCATGCCTTCGTCAATCAGAGTCAGCTCTTCGAGACCGCGCTTCTGCCAGCTGTCGACCAGAACCTTCTCCTGATCGCTGCGGTCGGCGAGCCCGGTAAAAATAAGCAAAGCCAGCGGAATTCCGGCTCCTAGAAGGAAAAGCCAGGCGATTCTGACCCTAAGACCTGGGTAAAGCCTGGTTACACCCATCATCAGAGGCGTAAGTATTAAAAATACGACAAATAGAACTATTTTCAGTATAAAAGCTGCCCGGTCAAAAAGCAGGCTCTTCTCAAGAGGCTGGCTTGTCTGAGCAACTATTACCAGTCCGTCATCGGTAAACATTTTTATACCATGATAACCGTCAATGGCGAAGTTTCGCTCGCCCCATGGCAATTCGGCAAGTATTCTGGCGGTATCTGAAGCAAAACCCGATGCGTCGGGTCGCAATTTTTCAGAGTTTACCGGGTCCTGCCAGGCAAAATAAAAGTTGCGCCCGAACTTATACCTGGCCTGCAAAACGGCGTTATTCAACAACTCCTCACCTTTGATGCCGCTTTTTTTGACAAAAACGATCAGATGCCCCATGTCTGCCCCGCCTTTTGCAGACAATCTGAACCAGCCAGCCCATTGTCGATCATGTGAAGAACCGATTCTGACAATGGCACCGGGACTCTGATTCAAAATTTTATGGGCTGACCGGTAACCAGAGAACTGCTCGACAAATCTTGCGTATTTCGCCTCAAGCCTGGGGTTGATAACGCAGTCTAGAAATCTTCTGGCTACCGCACGCGGCGGTACCGGGAGATAAGGCAGAACAACGCAATCGCCGCCACTGTCGAAGAGATAGATATCAAGAGTCTGCGAATAAGCCGAAACAATCTGCTGCAAACGCCTGCTGAAAACATCTGAAGGGTAAGGAATCGCCACCAGACTTTTAAATTCGTCATCGAATCTCTGCCTGGGCTCAGATTGCGAAGATATCGTCGACAGCATGGCTGTCATTTCTTCATTCGTATCTGCAAGTCGCTCAAGATATGTTTCAGACGCAAAAAATCCGTTGATGCCGGTCAAGAGGAACCAGGGCAGCAGCACTATAACAAGAGCCTTTATCGCTGCCTGTAAAAAAGAAGCCAGAGGCCGCTTGCGCACGGCCTCCGGCAGTCTTGAAACCCACTTCATCTTGAGAAAAAAACCTGCACCGGCAATCTTCTTTCTTAAAAGAACTGCAGAACCAGCGGCTGATCGTAATTAACCCGGTTAAATCTGATTTCGCTGGCCTCAAGAACCGGCTGCCGGCGTGAACTGAAGGCGCCTGAGTTCTCATTGCGCAACTTGTCAACCCTTACAATGCGGCCCTTGACAGTAATCGAAGCTTTTCCTGCCACCCTCGGGTCTGAAGGCAGATCTTTCGGAAACTCGACTTCAAAAGAATAGTCCATGTTTGAGTCAGCGTTTACCGAGGGCTGGCTGTTGACGAAGATATATTTTCTGCCCTTGCGGCTCGAAACAAACTCTACCACGCCCTGCCACTCGACCGCCCTGCCAATATAGGGAACAGCATTCACGCTGACTTCATGCACATCTACGCTTCGTGAAATATTGGCTTCACTGCTTGTCTGACGGCGTTCAGAGGCCACCTTCTCCTGGGCAACCTTCTTGTTTATCCAGAAACGACTGGTATTGATCATTTCATCAGCCTGCCGTATCTGATCGCTGGTCAGACTGCCATAATTTCGCGCCATCGACAGCAGGGGTTCAGCTTTTTCGTATTCGCCACGCTGATAAAAGTAAGAACCGCGGCTGAAATAGTTGTAGCTCTGACGGCCAGCGAGATAAGAAAGCTTACTTTTTGCCTCTTTGAGATTGGGGTTGATTTCGAGACACTTTCTGAACTGAAAAACCGCGTCTTCAATGCGGTCCTGGGCTTCATAAGCTTCACCAAGTGCAAACTGCGCCTTCATCATGTCACCCTGAATTCTGATAGCCTGATTAAAAAAGCTCTCTGCCTTCTGTGGCATCTGCGTCTTCATGTAAATGAGCCCGATCGCATACGGAATCTCGGCGTCGGCAGGCGAACTTTTCTGAGCTCTCTGATAGCGGTTCAAAGCGTCATTAAAGAGGTTCTGCTTAAAATACAGAAACCCGGTAAGCTTGTTGAGATTGGCATCATCAGGGCGATCACGCAGTGCCAGGTCGAAATATTTCAATGCTTCTTCGGAGCGCCCCTGAGTCAGCAGCTGCCGGGCCCGTTTTTCAGCTTCATCACCGCTCATGCTGCTGAATTCGGTCTGTTGAACGGTCTCTTTCCCTTTGAGTTTAAGCTGTGCTGCCACATCGGCTTCCAGATTCTGTTTAAGAGCATCGAGTTCGCGCCGGGCAGCCTGATAGTCGGGTTTCAACTGAACTGCGATCTGAAACTCGATCAGAGCTTCTTTAATAAAGCCCTGAGCCTTGTAAACCCTGCCAAGATTGTAGTGGGCTTCGGGGTAACGCGGGTCAATATCGAGAGCAGCCTTGAATTCGCGATATGCTTCAAGATAACGGTTTTTGTAAAAATGGTTCAGGCCAACATCCACATGAAATTTAGGCGTCGAGGCCTCAATCAAAGTCTGAAAAAAAAGAATACCGATAACTGCCAGCAGCAGAGCCGGCATATATTGCTTTCTGAACATTATCTACCCCTTCGCATCAGATTGGAACCTGCCCCGTTGAATCAGGTCCGATAGTATCTGCGGTCAAGTTTACCAGAGATGCCGGACAATTAAAAGTTTATGAATCGGCAGACTACCTGATGTCGTTAAGGTCTTCGAGTCTTTTGGCAGCTTCCTGCTGGGCATCGATAACCTTATGCAGATCCTGTTTAATAGCTTTGCCGTCATAACCAACCAGACTGGCAGCTTCAGTGAGGTCTGCCTTACGCCTGAGTTCGTCAACGCTGTTCGCCGGAGCCGTTTTGGCAGCAGCGGCAGGTGCATCGGTTTTCTGAGGTGCAGGGGCGCTGCCCCAGCAGCCACAAAGAAGGCCACAACCAGCAACGAAAATCAGAGCGACAAATTTTCTCATAAGCAACCTCATTTCAATCGGGATCCAACCCTTTCAAGGTAATACTTTTCCATGGCTCAGACAAGCAGAGATTGACTTGCGCGCAAGGCTGAACTAAAAGTGTTAAAGCACCGTTTAACTGAAAAGTGTTAACTGAATAATTGCCCTGCGAACCGAAAGGATTGCCCATGAGCACAAATAAAAGTGGTGGCCTGGTCTATTCAAGTGAATGGGGTCGTATGTGCCCCGGGTGTGAGCAGCCGGCCGACAGCTGCCGATGCCGAAAATCTTCAGGAAAAGGCAATTCTCAGCCGGGCGACGGCATCGTCAGAGTTGGTCGCGAAACCAAAGGGCGCAAAGGCAGCGGTGTGACGATCATTACCGGAATACCCGGCAGCGAAGACGACCTTAAAAAACTGGCCGCAGAACTGAAAAAGAAATGCGGCGCCGGTGGCGCCCTTAAAGACGGGGCAATAGAAATTCAGGGCGACCATCGGGACCGACTGATTGAAGAACTGCAGAAACTCGGCTACAAAGTCAAGCGCTGCGGCGGCTAAAAAAGCATCCACAAAGCCCGGAGAGTTTTCTGTCGGTTAATGAGCTTGTCGAAGGACCGCTCAACTGCCGGCTTTTTTCTGAGCCGTAATCATTGCCGCCGTGACCTGCGGGTGACGATAACGTCGCCGGCCTTTGGTCCACCAGCAGAACTGAATGGCCTCGACAGGGCAGAACTGCAGGCAGGCCATGCACTGCTCACAATGATGCTGCCAGACCGGCCGACGGGCCGAACTGAGCCTGATGTTGCCCACCGGGCAGACCTGTTCACACAAGCCGCAGCCGGTACATGCCGATAGAGCTCTGAAATGACGGTCTGAGCGGCCAACCCAGCCGGCAAATCCTTTCCAGATAAACCAGAACAGCCACGAAAATGGCGAAGGTGTAGTTTCCAACTCTGCAGCAGTTTTGGAAGCAATTAGAGGAATCAGTTTCTGCAGGCGTTCTGAAGCAGAAGCAAGCATTGCGTTGTTGACCTGATCAGAAAAAGCACCGTAAAGCGGAGTATAATTGCCCGGCATTACCAGAGCCCAGCCCGCTGAGAGTTTTATTGAAAGATGCTTCTGAAGTTCTGATGCAAAAATTCCGACAGCGGCACCAGGGGAACTGCCGCAGGTAGCGATAGCGCAAACGTAAGGAGCCCCGGAAAACCTGATGCGTTTCAGCGACTCCCTGACAATTACCGGAATGCCCGAAGCATAAACCGGAAAAACGAAAACCACTGTCTCACTATCTATCTTGAGCAGATTATCCTCGCCCAGGTTTGTCAATTCAGCCAGAGGTATCGACCGGGCATCAGAAAACTGCCTGGTAAGAGTTTGCGCAACCATAAGCGAATTGCCGGTTCCCGAAAAATAAAGAACGGTGGTGCTCATCAGATTTACCTCCAGCTGCAACTTAACGCCAGTATATTCTAAACTGCGAAAATTTTCCTGTCAGTCAGAAACCCTTTATGCCATGCAACTGCACGAAAGTTTTTCGTGAAAGGGGCATTTATCTCTGTTATCATTGTCGCAGAGTTGACCATCAGACCATCGAGCATCAGGAGCCTCAGGTGCGAATTGCACTGATCAAGCCTTCATTGGGCGAAAAATCCGGCCGACCGTATCGCACCCCGGCTGTTCTTGAACCAACGGTTATCGCCCTGCTCGCCGGGCATACTCCTGAAGACGTTCAGCTGGTTTTTATCGATGAGCGACTTGAAAGCATCGATTTTTCACAAAACTACGATCTGGTTGCAATTACCACCGAAACTTTCACCGCCCTGCGGGCCTATCAGATCGCGTCAGAATTCAGACGCCGCAATACCCCGGTAATCCTCGGCGGTTTTCACCCGACTCTTCTGCCACGTGAAGCCGCCAGATATGCAGATTCACTTGCCCTTGGCGAAGTTGAAAGCGTCTGGCCCGATGTCATCTCTGATCTCAGATCAGGAAACCTGCAACCAGTCTATCGGAGCCAGAGATCGAGCCTGCAGAATTTCAAATGCGACCGGTCGATATATGGCAAACATCGCTATCTGCCGGTCAGCCTGATAGAAACAAGCCGGGGTTGCTGTTTCAACTGCAACTTCTGCTCAGTCAGAAGCTTTTATGGATCAGAAGTCTTCCATCGGCCGATAGAAAAAGTTGTTGAAGAAATCACCAGACTCGGAAGCCGACTGGTATTTTTTGCTGACGACAACATCGCCTCTAACCCAGAGCATGCCCGCAGACTGTTCAACGCTGTCAAACCGGCACGAATCAGGTGGGCAAGTCAGGCCAGCCTGACTTCGGCCACCGACGAAAGTTTTCTCGACGCTATGGCGGCAAGCGGCTGCATAGCCATCGTCATCGGCCTTGAATCTATCAACCCGGCGAACCTGAAGTTGATGAACAAAGACTGGAGCAACCGGCTTGGACAGCTGGAAAAGCTGCTGAACGCTTTCAGACAGCGTGGTATCATGGTTTACGCCACTTTTGTTTTTGGCTACCCGAATGACCGGGTCAGCGATATTCGCGATACCGTCGATTTTGCACTGTCACAGAAATTGTTCATGGCCAACTTCAATATGCTGCTGCCATTCCCCGGAACGCCGATTTATGATGATCTTATGAAGCAGGGTCGGCTGATTTTTCCGCAATGGTGGCTGAACCCTGATTACCGTTGGGAAATGCCTGCCTTCATGCCGGAACAGATGACTCCGGAAGAAATGGCCATGGCAGTCGGTGAAGGCCGGCGACGATTCAACAGCTATTCCGGCATTCTAAAAAGGGCCGGTGACTTTTCCGCCAATTTTTCCAGTCCGTTCAAAGCCATGCTGTTTCTGGCCGCCAACCTGGTTTCACGCCGTGACATTCACAAAAAAACCGGCATCCATCCAGGCTTCAGCAACTGCGAACTTTTTGAAACCAAACCCGGAGAAATATGAAAGTCACCTTCATCAAACCCAACATGGGCCTGGTCAATGGCCGCCCTTATCACGACCGCGGTCGCATGGAACCGCTGACTTTTGCGGTTCTTGCCGGGCTGCTACCCGACGATTGTGAATTCGCGCTTTTTGATGACCGTTACGAAAGAATACCTTACAGCGAGCCCACAGACCTTGTCTGCATCAATGTCGAAATTTACACCGCCAGGCGTTCTTACGAAATTGCGGCCAGGTTTCGCCAGCGTGGTGTCAAAGTCGCTCTCGGTGGGTTTCATGTCTCTATGATCCCAGAAGAAGCGGCGCAGCATGCAGACACAATCATGCTCGGCGACGCCGAAGAAGTTTTTCCACAGATGGTTGCTGATCTTGCTGCCGGCCGGCTGCAACCGGTTTATCAGGGGCATTTCCCGCCCAGGCTCGGTGGCCTGCGCACCCGCTGGGAAATCTTCAACGGCAAAAGTTATCTGCCGCTGCGTCTTACGCAATTCAGCCGGGGCTGCCCGAATCACTGCCGCTTCTGCGCCACCGGCTCACTGTATCAGAGAACGCATTGCTACCGCCCACCGGCCGAAGTTGCGGCAGAACTGGCTGAACAGCCGCAGAATTTTGTCTTTTTTGTCGACGACAACATTGTGGCGCAGGCGGATGCGGCGAAAGAGTTGTTTCGCCTGCTTATTCCCCAGAAAAAGCGCTGGATAGGTCAGGCAAGTCTTAGCTTTACCGAAGACCCCGAACTGATGAATCTCATGCAACGCAGTGGTTGTGCCGGCCTGGTAGTGGGATTCGAATCGACAAACCCTGAAAACCTGCAGCAGATGGGTAAAAACTGCAACATGCACCTCGAAAGCTATGCGCCGGTAATCGAGAAAATCAGAGAGATCGGTTTTCAGCTATGGGCTGCGTTTCTGATCGGCTATGATGCCGACGACGCGGCATCCATAAAGAAAACCGTTCAGTGGGCCATCGACCAGAAATTCTGTTTTTCTGCCTTCAACATTCTCAGTCCCTACCCGGGCACGCCGCTGTATGAAGAGATGCAGAGTCAGGGCAGACTGCTGTATGACCGCTGGTGGCTCGATGAGCGTTACCACTTTGGTGACTGCGTGTTCAAACCGGCGCGCATGACACCCGACGAACTGACCGAGATCTGTTTCTGGGCCCGCCGCCGTTTCAATCACCCGGTCAGCATTCTCAAGCGCGCCTTTGACTTTAAAACCAATGCCAAGGATTTATGGAGCCTTGCCACTTATTTTGCTTATAATCCGCTGTTTCGCCGTGAATTGTTCAAAAAGCACGGCATGGTGCTCGGCTATCACCACAAATAAAATGCGCCCGGCCAGGGGAAACTCCTGCAACCGGGCGCACCGTATTAATCAGATGCGCTATAAAGATCAGCGAGCGACTTTACCCCTGCCACTGAAAACATAGACCATGCGGCCTTCAGCGTCTCTGTCCATATTGATGTTCTCAAGAACCGGAGTAAAGGGCAGGCCCTTTCGAATGTTTTCAGAGCCGCGTTTCAAAAACCAGTTGATGCCCTGCCCGCCAATATAACTGGTTATTTCAGAGGCAATGGCATCATCGACGATCAGAAGCACTTCTCTGAAGGTGACCTGACCTTCTTTCGGCACAAGAACGCCAACTGCCTTAACCGAAACCAGCCCGGTAACATCGGTGCCCTGCAAAAAGATCAGATTGCGGCTGCCGGTGTTTTTAAATTCGATAGCCTGCTCACTGACAGCATTTTTGGCATTGACTACCGCAATTTCGGTGTTGCCATCGAGCTCTTTGATTATGTCCGCAATGCCACCGGTCTTTTTAAAGGGCATTTTCCAGACCTGGCCTGGGGCAAAAGAACCCATTTCATAGGCAGCCTCGCCGACCTGGGGCATTACATTGAGCTGTTCCTCATCCTGAACGATGCGGTAGCGGTTAAAGTGTGCATCGCCAAGCACATCGTCGACTTCGGTGGCATTACTGTTATCAAGAGCGCTCAGACTGACTTCTGCAAAGCCGAGTTCGGCTTCGATAACAGACAGACCGTTCGGAGCGACAAAGTTCTGCACGAATATTTCCATGTCGAAGCGGTTTTCGGGCAGAAGTTTCACTTTAACACCGAGTTTGCCGGGTTCGGGAATCACCGTCGCCAGCTTGGCAAGCAAATTAGCCTCGCGGGCCGGCGAAATTTTGCCTGGTGCGCCATCTTCACTCATAACCTCAATACTGATGCGTTTGTCTTCCGGCACCTTCAAAAAGCCCTTCTGGGCCTTTCTGATTTTAGCTTCGAGCCGCTTGCGCTTTTGTTCCAGACTGTTGCGGTCGACCGTGTCGAGGTCGGGCAGACTTGGGTCAAGGTAACGTTCAACCGTGGTTATGAGAGTATCTATCTCTTCGCTCAGATCTTTATTTGGAACCACTTCAGGCTGAATCTTCGCAAACTGCAGTCTCTTGAACGCCTTTTCGAGAGGCACTTCGAACATGGTGCGCGCTGATTTTCTAGCCTTAAGCTGCTCGGCGGCATTGATCAGTTCAACAAAAGGTGCAAGATCATAATCACGTTCAAGTGAAAGGCGCAACTGTTCATCGATCTCGCCAACTTTGGTCACAAAATCAGGGGAATGAACCCCTTCGTTCCCGGTAGAAAAAGCCGAAGTCATTTCCTTGATCAGGTTTCCCATTTCGCTGTCGGCCATGGCAACGCCTGGCATAAACAACGCCAGCATCAGAAAAAGAACGTAAAGGCGGTTCTTCATTGTTTCCTCCAGAAAAACTTTGTCTTGATGCAGATTAGCATAATAAACAACCCACCGCAAACTCTGCATATTTGCGCATTAAAAAGAATGCTCAACAGGGTACATGAAGTTACCCCCAAAAGTTACCCTGCCTTGTGAAGTAAAACAAATTCAACACATCCCGTCCGGACAAAGTCGACAAACATGAAAAAACCCGCTTCAGCAGCGGGCTTATTAGACTTAATTAAACATCATTCGGGCAAAAAAAAATGGAGCATGGCGGATTTGAACCGACGACCCACTGATTAAGAGTCAGTTGCTCTACCAGCTGAGCTAATGCTCCAAGGGTCTGCACAGGCAGACCCGATTTAAGTGAGCCGCGTTGGATTTGAACCAACGACCCCCTGATTAAAAGTCAGATGCTCTACCCCTGAGCTAGCGGCCCGAAAAGAACGATAACAAAACGCGCCTGGAAGGATTCGAACCCTCAACCTACGGATCCGAAGTCCGTTGCTCTATCCAATTGAGCTACAGGCGCTCAACAGGGACGAAGACGGGGCTCGAACCCGCAACCACAAGATCCACAATCTTGTGCACTACCATTGTGCTACTTCGTCCAAGGACGACAACTTAGTAAGCTTCCAAGCTGTCCATCGCGCCAGAAGGGACTCGAACCCCTGGCCCGCAGCTTAGAAGGCTGCTGCTCTATCCAGCTGAGCTACTGGCGCAACCAGAGAAAAAGAAAGCGGGAAACGGGACTTGAACCCGCGACATCCACCTTGGCAAGGTGGCGCTCTACCAACTGAGCTATTCCCGCAAACAACTTTGCAACCTATCGGGGCGACTGGACTCGAACCAGCGGCCCTCTGGTCCCAAACCAGATGCGCTACCAACTGCGCTACGCCCCGGTGCTGCGACCTTGCGTTGCAACGAAATGTATATTAACAGAACTCGATTTTACAGTCAAGCATTTTTTGCATAAAAATTTTCTCAGCCTAAAATACAGTGTACAACCACATTTTCCCGATTCAAGACTTCTTCGACTTATAAAAAAATTCTTTTCAGCCAAAATGGCCAGTTTAATTAATACCTGTCTGTCCCTTTTCCTATATACGGCCTTTAACAGCATGAGTCTGCTATTTTTTACTGCAAAACCGGGCAACAGCATTTAACTCCTGAATTCCGCTTCCATACCAGACAATGAAAAGACAGCATCCATTACTTCTACTCCCAAGCCTTGAGCAATAGAGGCGAAAATCCTGCCCTGACGAGAGACAGAGGTATTTTAATGCGATCGCCGCAAGATAGGCAGTTGTTGTATCGGATAATTTCTGGTACATTGGCCGCAGATTTTTATCTTATACAGACACCCCGAAGAGGTGATACGAAATGAAACAGATCTGCGTTATCGGCCTGGGCTACATTGGTCTACCAACCAGTTCGATACTGGCCGCCAAAGGTTATCAGGTACTGGGGGTAGACATCAGCCAGAAAGTGGTCGACACAATCAACAGTGGCAGAATACACATTACCGAGCCAGATCTTGATCTTTTCGTCAAAGCGGCGGTGCAGTCCGGAAAATTACGAGCTTCTCTCACACCTGAAAAAAGTGACGTTTTTATCATCGCCGTACCAACACCTTTCAAAGAAGACAAAAAACCAGAAATGTCTTTTGTACAGGCCGCAACCGAAAGCCTTGTCAAATTTCTGCAGCCTGGTAATCTCGTCATTCTCGAATCGACATCGCCGCCCAAAACCTGCGAAGAAATCATCTCACCAATCATAAAAAAGGCCGGCTTTGTTCCTGGTAAAGACGTATTTCTTGCCCATTGCCCCGAAAGGGTTTTGCCTGGCCAGATAATGCGCGAGGTGGTAGAAAACGACCGGGTAATTGGCGGTCTGACACCTGAATGCGCCGAAAAAGCCAGACAACTCTACAGCAGTTTTGTGAAGGGGCAGATTCACATCACCGATTCAACCACCGCTGAAATGGTTAAACTCGTTGAAAACAGCTTTCGCGATGTCAACATCGCCTTTGCCAATGAATTGTCAATTATCTGCGAACGCCTGCATCTGAACGTCTGGGAACTCATCAAACTGGCCAATCTCCACCCCAGGGTTAACATATTAAGACCCGGACCTGGAGTTGGTGGGCACTGCATCGCTGTCGATCCATGGTTCATCGTCGATGCCTGCCCTGAAGAAGCGAGACTGATAAAGACCGCCAGACTTGTAAATGACAGCAAACCCGAGCATGTGGTCCAAAAGGTGACGCAGGCCGCAGGCCGCCTGAAAAACCCTGTAATCGGTGTGCTAGGGCTTTCATACAAACAGGACATCGACGATCTGCGCGAATCACCGGCGGTAGAAATTGCTCACAGCCTGAAAGGCATGAATATTGGCAGACTCATGGTCTGCGAACCATTCTGCCAGAAGCACCCGGACTTTGAACTGTTTCAACTGGAACAGGTTCTCAAAGAAGCAGACATACTGGTTCTACTGGTCGCGCACCAGCAGTTCAGAAAAATTGCCCCCGAAATTCTCAAACCCAAAATCGTAATCGACACATGTGGAATCTGGTGAAAAAATGAAATTATTACTGATTGACCCCCCGTTTAAAAGCTTTGCAGGCATTTTCAGCCTTTATTTTCCCCTCGGGCTGGCATATCTGGCTGGTGCCGCCAAAAAAGCCGGTTACGAATGCAGCATTCTCGACATGGATGCCGCCGAACCCAAAGAAGGTTCGCTCAATTTCTCGCGGGAGTATGAGAGCTACAACAGCTATATAACTGCCCTGAATGACCCGCAGCACCCGACCTGGAAGCTGATGCGCGAGCTGGTTGTCAAACAGAATCCTGATTTTATCGGAATTTCTGCATTGACGACCAAATTCGGTTCGGTAATTCAGACCGCCAGATTCTGCCGTGAGGTGCTGCCGGGGGTTCCGATAATTGTCGGCGGCGCACATGCTTCGACCATGCCCGCTCTTACCGCAAGCATTCCGGAAGTTGATTATGTTCTGCGCGGTGAAAGCGATGAGTCGCTCCCGGAACTGCTGAATGCAATACGAAATCATGGGGATCTCAGCAAGGTTGGCAGCCTAACCTGGAAAAAGAACGGCCAGATGGTTCATAATCCTGACCGACCGTTCACCCAGAACCTCGACAGCCTGGCTCTGCCAGACCGCAGCGCCCTTCTCAACCCCGAACATTATTCATCAGAAGATATGGGTGTCATTCTGACTTCACGTGGTTGCCCTTTCAGATGCAGCTACTGCTTTCACATGTGGGAACGCCGGGTGCGTTTCAGGTCGGTAGAATCAGTGATTTCAGAAATCATGGAAGTTCACAAAGCCTACGGCACCACACAGTTTTCGCTGAAAGACGACTCGTTCACGGTCAGGCGCAAACACGTTCTCGACCTTTGTGAAGCGTTCAAAAAGCTGCCTTTCAAGATAACCTTCAACTGCACAACCCGCGTCGACATCCTTGACGACGAACTGGTCGCGGCAATGAAAGCTGCCGGCCTGGCGCAGTTGAGCGTTGGCATCGAATCAGGCTCTGCCGCAATTCTTAAAGAGACAGACAAAGATATTACGCACGCCCAGATCCTCAAGGCTGCAGAAATACTCAACCGACATGGGGTTTTCTGGACCGGCTACTTCATGATCGGGTTGCCAACCGAAACCGAAGAAGACATTCTTAAAACTGTCAAATTTCTGCGGCGGGCCAGACCATACTATGGTGGCCTTGGCGTCTACAGCCCGTTTCCAAAAACCAAGCTTTTCGATCAGGGGGTCGAAATGGGCCTTCTCGACCCAAACCCACCACTCGAACATTTTCTTAAAACGAACCCAAAAGATCTCTTCTTCAAAGATCCGGCAAGACGCGTGCTTCATATCGAACACAGCCGCTTTCAGGAACTCTCTGAATTCGCATCAAAAGAATTTCATAAGCACAATTCAAATCTGTTCAACCTGGTCAGACGTGGTTTTGCGCGACGCAAGGCCTATATGTATGACCCCTCGCTGCTCAGAAGAGACCTTGGCAGGGCTGTGGATTTCCTTGGCATCAAGCGATTCTTCGGCGGAGAGCACTGAAAAATGTGCGGAATTGCCGGATTCAGCGGAGATTTTTCCAGATCGTTACCCGGGCAGATGGTTGAAGCAATCAGCCATCGCGGGCCCGACGACCACGGAATCTGGATTGCAGACGACGGTCGAACTGCGCTTGGGCACGCCCGGCTGTCGATAATCGACCTGAGTCCCGATGCCCACCAGCCGATGACTAATGAAGACGGCAGTCTATGGCTGGTATTCAATGGTGAAATCTACAATTTCTCTGAACTGCGCGAGCTGCTGCTCCAGCGTGGACACAAGCTTGCCAGTCGCTCAGACTCTGAAGTCCTGCTGCACCTGTATGAAGACGAAGGTGAAAAAATGCTGGCGCGGCTTAACGGCATCTTCGCCTTCGCCATTTACGACTGCAAAGCGCGAAAACTCTTCATAGCCCGCGACCACCTGGGCGTCAAACCTCTTTACTACGCTGAAACCAGTGCCGGCCTTGCGTTCTGTTCTGAACTGAAAGGGCTCCTGAGCTGCCCAGGGCTCGACCGCAGCATAGATATGCGGGCAGTCAATGCCCACCTTGCCTATATATGGAACCCGGCGCCGATGACCATGTTCCGGGGCGTCAGAAAGCTTCTTCCCGGCAGTGCCTGCATCATTGAAAACGGAAAAATCAGCAGACAGTGGCAATGGTACACCCTGCCTTACGACGGAACAAGGCTCGACCTGAGTTTTGCAGAATGTGCAAGAACCCTGACGGATCATCTAGAAACGGCAGTCAGACGCCAGCTGATCGCCGATGTTCCGGTGGGTGCTTTCCTTTCAGGTGGGCTCGATTCGAGCGCCATTGTCGCGATGATGCGCCGACTGATGCCTGAATCGCCAATTCGCTGTTACAGTATCGGCTTCAACGACGACGGTGAGGTCGAGGGCTGCCCGGCTGATCTCCCCTATGCCCGAAAAGTGGCAGAGCATCTGAAAGTCGATCTGACAGCCATCAGAGTTTCACCCGAGCAGCTGATTCAGAGAGTCAGCGAGCTCATCTGGTATCTGGATGAGCCTCAGGCAGACCCGGCACCGGTTAATGCAATGTTCATTGCCGAACAGGCCCGCAGAGACGGTATCAAAGTACTGCTCTCAGGCGCGGGTGGCGATGATATCTTTACCGGCTATCGACGGCACCTGGCGATGAAAACCGAATCGCTCTGGGG
Source organism: Candidatus Ozemibacteraceae bacterium (assembly GCA_035342015.1). GTDB lineage: Bacteria > Muiribacteriota > Ozemobacteria > Ozemobacterales > Ozemobacteraceae > Rifleibacterium. The sequence continues at coordinate 52,075 of DAOQWI010000001.1, forward strand.
CTGGCTGCCGAGGCCAATACGAAGCCTGGCCGGACGCATTGCCTCTTCAAATGCGGATGTGAGAAATCCCTGGGCCAGACGCATGGTCAAGGTTCTGCAAAATGCCCATCTCAGTGACAAAGAACGGCTTCTGGCCTACTATCAATGGTCATCTGAAGATCTGAGAAAGAGTCTTTTCTCCGAAGCACACCGCGAAGAGGCTTTTTCAACAGCATGCACAAAGCCTCTGATCGACGCCATGGCTGAAATCGCAGATGAGAAAGACCCGATAAATCAGATGCTGTTCCTCGACAGCCGCTTTTTCCTGCCAGACCACAATCTCAACTATACCGACAAAACCTGCATGCGTTACGGCGTCGAGGCCAGGGTGCCGTTGCTCGACCCTGATCTGGTTGCTTTTGCCAGCAAAATCCCGACTGGTTTCAAACAGACCTTCACAAACGGCAAAGCCATTTTTAAAAAAGCCATGGAACCGTTTCTGCCACATCAGGTCATTTACCGGCCAAAAACTGCTTTCGGAGCGCCGCTGCGCCAATGGGTGCGAAACGACCTGCGCGGCATCATCAGCGAACTGCTTTCGCCCGAAGTATTGCGCCAGCGCGGGATCTTTTCACCAGAAGCGGTCAGCAGACTCATGACCGATGACCAGGAAGGGCGCATCGATGGCAGTTATACGATTTTTTCACTTCTCTGCATCGAAATATGGTGTCGACTCTTTATCGATCGAACCAGTTACCAGAACATCAAGATCTAAGCCAGGAGCCGCAAGCACATGAAACAGATTCTGCAAAGCCTTAAAACCGGTCAGATTGAACTTGCCGAACTGCCGGTACCAAAAGTCAAAGCCGGTTCACTGCTGATCAAAACCAGTCGCACCCTGATTTCGCTCGGAACCGAGCGCATGCTGCTGAATTTCGGCAAGGCCGGCTGGGTCGATAAAGCCCGCCAGCAGCCCGACAAGGTTAAACAGGTTTTGCAGAAAATGAAAACCGACGGTCTGATGCCGACGGTCAATGCCGTGTTCAATAAACTCGATCAGCCTCTTGCCCTTGGCTACTCAAACGCCGGTATTGTTCTCGAAGTCGGAGCCGGGGTATCCGGCTTTAAAAAAGGCGACCGGGTGGTATCCAATGGCAACCATGCTGAAGTCGTCTGTGTTCCGGCCAATCTCTGTGCCAGAATACCTGAAGAAGTCGATGACACCAGCGCCAGTTTCACCGTGGTTTCTGCAATTGCCCTTGAAGGCGTGCGCCTGATCAACCCGACGCTGGGCGAAAGCGTCGCGGTCATTGGCCTCGGCCTGATCGGTCTTCTGACCTGCCAGATACTGCAGGCAAATGGCTGCCGGGTCATAGGTTTCGATTTCGATCGCAGCAAGGTCGATCTCGCCCGCGAATATGGCGTCTCGGCTTACGATATCTCGCGTGGCAACAGCCCGGTCGATCTGGCAATGAATTTTTCGCGTGGTTATGGCGTCGATGCGGTTATCATCACCGCAGCAACTTCAAGCAATGACCCGGTGCAGCAGGCACCGCAGATGTGCCGCAAGCGTGGCAGAGTCGTTCTTGTCGGTGTCTGCGGGCTCAATATTTCGCGCGATGATTTTTACAAGAAAGAAATTTCCTTCCAGGTTTCCTGTTCTTATGGTCCCGGGCGTTATGCCAGCGAATATGAAGAAAAGGGCCTCGATTACCCCATAGGTTTTGTAAGATGGACAGAGCAGCGAAATTTTGTTGCAGTGCTCGATCTCATGGCAACCGGCAAGCTTCGCACCGCTGAACTGGTAAGTCGGGAAATTCCTTTTAACGAAGCTGAAGCAGCTTATGAGATGGTTTCAGAAGCCAAAGACATTCTCGGACTGGTTCTGAAATACGACGGTAAGGTCGACCTGGAACAGAAATCTGTATTTCTGCAGGAAATCGCACAGCATCCGCCAACCGCATGCAACAAGGCAGTCATAGGCTTTATTGGAGCCGGCAACTACGCCGGCGGCATGCTGATACCATCGTTCGCAAAAGCTGGTGCGGTATTAAAGACGATTGCCAGTGCCGGCGGCGTTTCAGGCAGCCACATTGGCAGTAAACACGGGTTTTCAATCAGTACTACCGACACTGGCCGCATTTTCAACGACCCTGAAATAAATACGGTCGTGATCGCCACGAGACATGGTTCGCACGCGCGCTTCGTCATTGAAGCACTCAACAGCGGCAAGCACGTTTTCGTTGAAAAGCCACTATGTTTGAGCTTTGCCGAGCTCGAAGAGATTAAAGCCGCCTGGAAAAAAGCAGCCGAAAAAAAGCATCTGCATCTGATGGTCGGCTTCAACCGCAGATTTTCACCTCTTACCGCAGCGGCCGCTGAAAGTCTGAAAGGCGGTAACGCGCCATGCAGCATAATTATCACTGCCAACGCAGGTCAGATACCGGTCGAGCACTGGACACACGACCTGGCAACCGGGGGCGGCAGAATAATTGGCGAAGGCTGCCATTTTATCGATCTGATAAGACACCTGACCGGTCACCCGATTGTTTCGCTGCAGGCAGCGGCCATGACCAACCCGATGTCGCAGGATAAAATGCCCGATACCATGACCATAACCATGGGCATGCGTGACGGCTCAATCGGCACTGTTCACTACTTTGCCAACGGCAGCAAAGACTTTCCGAAAGAAAGGGTCGAAGTTTTCTCGGCCGGGCGTATTCTTCAGATCGATAATTTTAAAAGTCTGCACTATTTCGGCTGGCCGGGAGCAAAAAACCAGTCTTTATGGGCTCAGGACAAAGGCCAGGAAGCATGCGCCGCCGCTTTTATCAGAGCGGTTGAAAAAGGCCAGGCATGCCCCATCAGCATCGATGAGCTCGTTGAAGTTGCAGGCATGACTTTACAGGCGGGCGGGATTACACTAGACTGAAAATGAAAGGCTTATGAAACTTAAAAAATGACTTTCAGCAGAGTTTTTCACACAATCCGCCATCTGTTGCCAGTTCAGATATATGGTCGGCCACTTTTTGCGCTGCGCCGTATGTTTTCTTCGTCCGGCAACCCGGGCCGTCTTTCGCAGCTTGCCGCCGAACTCAAAACCCGGCTGCTTCTGCAACCGCCAGAAAAACTCGAACTCAAGTTTCTCAACCGATCACATCAGTTTAAAACTTCAGAAATGCAGTGGCAGACGGGGCATTTCAGTGATCGCCCTGAAAAACTCTGGATTTATAATCTCAATTACTTTGCCTGGCTGCACGATGGCCAGACCGAAACCCATTCGCCTCAGAATCTTTTTCTGATCCTCGACTGGATTGAAAAAAACAATTCGCCAAGAGCTGAAACCTGGGAACCATACCCGCTTTCACGGCGGGTTACCGAATGGGTCAGATGGTGCCGTGAGCACCCCGCGCTCGACGAAGATGCTGAAGACTGTATTGTCAGTTCGATTACCCTTCAGTGTCAGCGACTCAGAAACGATCTTGAATACCATATTCAGGCCAACCACCTTCTCGAAAACCTCAAGGCCCTTTTCGTCGCCACTGTTTTTCTGGCGGAGTATGAAGAGGGGGTTACCCCGGAAAGCGAGTCGTTGATCGAGTTCTGCATCGACGAACTGGTTGAACAGATACGCCTGCAGATTATGCAGGACGGCGGGCACTTTGAGCGCAGCCCGATGTATCACGTCGAAATGCTGCATGCTGTCGAATCTGTAAGGGCCGCTAACCGCAAATTGCTTGAACTTGACGGTATCAGTCAGAATCTAAGCCGCAAGATTGCCAGAATGGCGATGCTCTGCGGCGACAGAATTCCGCTGATGCGCGACTGGCTTGCGGTTATGACTCACCCTGACGGAAAAATAGCGCAATTCAACGACTCGGCCCTCAAGACCGGCATCAGTCGAGACTGGAAAACCATGAATTATCTTCTCGAACATTCAGGTTTTTTTGTGCGCCACACACCTGAATGCTATTTCGTGCTCAGCTGCGGCGATCCTTCGCCGACTTTTCAGCCCGGGCACAGCCATTGCGACATTCTTTCGTATGAACTGTCTCTAAATGGCGAACGTTGCATCGTTGATACCGGCTGTGGTTCATATCAGAATGCCGAGATCCGCTACGAATGCCGACGAACAGAAGCCCATAATCTTCCAATGATCGAGCATGCAGAGCAGTCAGACATCTGGGGCACTTTCAGAATAGGCAGAAGAGCGAGAGTCACTCATCGCAGCTATGACTCAGAGCATGGCATGCTCGTAGTTGAATTTATCGATCAATATGGCCAGCACTACCGCCGCGAGGTAATTTTCTTGCATCAACAGATCAAGATTCGCGACCGTCTGACGCAGCGACGGGTAACCGGAACTTTCATCTCACTTTTGCACCTTGCGCCGGGCGCGCTGGTTATCCCGGAGAACCGCCCGTCAACGACCAGTTTCAGTATTGGCAACAACGTATTGAGCGTCACCACAGAAGCTAATTTGCGCACGGCGCCATATATATGGTATCCAGCCTTTGGCAAACCGGTAAATTCTGAAAAATTAATTCTGAGTAATCCACAGGCCGAGGCTATTGATTATGTCATCTCCTGGCAGACCACTTAAAGTTCTTATCATTACACAGTTCTACTACCCAGATGTCACTGCCTGCGCTTTCAGAATGCAGGAAACAGCCTCCCTGCTTGCCAAAATGGGCTGCGAAGTGCATGTAATCGCAGGTGAACCCCACAAGGGCCAGATTGGTGGGCAGAGAATCGATGATGGCAGCATAAAGGTCAGCCGGGTGCCACTGATCAAATATGAAGGCCGGGGCAAATGGAACTACATCGCCCATTACCTGTCGTTCATGTTTGGGGCGATCAAGGCCGCAGGCAGACACAAAGGGCGTTTCGACATTATCTGGGCTTCAAGCCCGCCGCTTTTTACCGGCATTTCAGGTCTGGTTACCGCCTGGTTTAAAAGAACCCCTCTGTGCCTCGACATTCGCGACATCTGGCCAGAATCGGCGGTGGTTGCCGGTCAGATCAAAGAGGGCAGTTTTCTCTTCAGGGCGGCAAAGGTAATCGAATACCTTCTCTACCGGGCTGCAAACCAGATTACCTGCGTCGCCGGGCCCATGGCAGACTATATCAGCCGTGTTTCGGGCGGGCGACGCCCTGAGATTATCTACAACGCGATTCCGGGCACAATGGTTGCCGACGGTGCCATGCCGGTAGACCCAGAACCAAAGCCGATGACTGTTCTTTACATTGGAAACATGGGTTACTGCCAGAACCTCGGCCTGGTGGTCGAAGCTGCGCGTGAGCTGGCGGCGGCAGGAGAGACCAGAATCAGATTTCAGCTGGTCGGCGGTGGCATCGAAAAGCCTCTGATAGAAAAGGCTGTCAAAGATGCCGGGTTGAGCAACATAGAAATACTCGGACTGGTTTCGAAAGAGCGGGCCATCGAAATGATCCGCAATGCCCATGCTCTGATGCTGCATCTCAAAGATGACGGCACCATGGACAAAACCATTCCGTCAAAGGTTTTTGACTATATGGCCGGCGGCAGGCCGATTCTTTATGGCCTTAAGGGCGAAGCCAGCGATATTCTCGGTTCGATTCGCGGCAATCTTTATTATGACCCGGCTGACCCGTCGCAACTGGCCAATCGTTGCCTCGAACTGCTGAAAAATTACCAGGAACTGGCTTCAGCAGCCACAGAAAATCTCAGAGTGGTCAGGCAACGTTTTCTGCGCGAAGTAATGACCAGCAAGCTGCTCAAAATTTTTAAAAATCTTTCTCAGCCCTCTTGATTAGTAGGTTTTGCGGTGCTATCCTCAACCCCATTCCCGACGCAAAATCTGCGGTCGGGAAAATCTGCAGAAAGAGGAGTATTCGCTGTCGAACGGCTGACCAAAGCTCGAAATCGGGCGAACAATTGTCGTATGTTGCTTGTAAAAACTGTGGTAAAAAATTCAAATATTGAAGGTCTCGGTCTTTTCGCTGCTGCAGATATGCCGGCTGACACTCAGGTGTGGGCATATCATCAGGATTTTGACAAAGTTCTCACTGAAGACAAGCTTGAAGAAATGCCTGAATGGCAGAAGGATTTTTTCCGCAGATATTGCTTTTCCAGCGGCGATCTTCTCTATTACTGCATCGATGATGCGCGCTTCATGAACCATTCTAAAAAGCCCAATCTTGTTGACAAACCCGAAGGCACCTTTACCGCCCGCCCGATTAAAGCAGGCGAAGAACTGGTATGCGACTATGCCGGCATGGGTCACACCGAAAAAGACCTGGCATTCAACACCGGCTGGTTCGGCTGAGTCAGCTTCGCGGTTGCCAGCCATTATGGCCTCGGCTGAGCTGCCCGCGAGACAAAAATAAACCGGCCTGCAGAACTAATCTGCAGGCCGGTTGTTTTTCAACAGTTACTTATCTGAAGTTTCGCCGCCATCATAAAGAATTTCTTCGCTGACCGCAGGTTCAATTTTGATACCGGCCGGGGCTTTTCTCTGCATGGGCTTGAAATTGCCATTTGCATCGTAGAAAGCGGCAAGCCGGTCATACCATTTGCTGTTGCTTTCGTGGTTGAGAATGAAGTCAAAAGTTCCGACCGCACGGCAAACCCTGACAAAATCACTCAAAAAGGCAAACACCGCATTTGCCGAGGCTTCGCGGGAAACCAGAGAAGCATTCTGAGCATCAATCAGGTCGAGAATGTTTACAGCGCCTCTTGAATAAGCATTTCTGACCAGTTCAAGTGTTTTTGATGCATACTCAGCGCGGGTCTTTGCAAGAGCGATGCTTGAAAAAGAAGCGCGGGCATCTTCGAGAGAAGCGCGGGTATTCAACTCAAGACGCTGCATAAGATATTCTTTTTCGGCTGCAAGCTTTTTAATATTGGCTTCTGCCTCTTTGATGGCAGCTTTGCGATCGCCACCCTCATGCAGAGGAATAGAAATATTCAGACCCACGTGCCAGTCGTTTTTGTCAGGGTAATTGAAAACGCTGTTGAATGGTGCAGGCATGGCAGGCTTGACCGCGCCGATACCCGATTCCCTGACGGTTCGACTGAAATTGCTCTGTAAAGCGACCGTCGGGTGACTGTAACGATTTTTCGCAGACTTTTTCGAGCGGTCCATGGCTTCGATGCCGCGACTGATCTGCTGAATTTCGGGTGAGAACACAAAGGTATCACCGACCAGAAAGTCACGAAACAGTCTATAACCCATCTGGTTATCGATGTATGGCGCCACTTTTTCGTAATCGAGAAAGAACACTTCAGAGAAAATATCGCAGTCGGCAGTGGTGAATTCCTCTTCCTGGGAGGCTGCGAGCACCTGATTGAGAGCCATTTCAGCCTTACGGCGCATGGCGGTTGCGTCGATCAAAGCCTGTCTGGCCCCAGCCATCTGGATTTCCCAGCGATAGACTTCGGCCGGCCCCGAGGTTCCGACCTGCTCTCTGAATCTCGCGATTTCGAGATTAGCCCTGGTAACCTCAAGGTTGTCACGCTGAATATTCTGCAAAGTTCTGGTTTTGAGAACATTGAGATAGGCAATGGCAGCGTCTTTGATGATATCGAGCATCAACGCCCTTTCCTCTTCGCGGCGAGCGCTCTGAAAAAGCTTCTGAATGTCAATATTGGCACGGGCCTGCTCACTGTATAAAACCAGCATCAGATCGGCACCAATCTGGGTTGCATGTTGAGCCGGTGTCATAATGCTTTCGGCCCGGTCTTCATCGAGCATTGTCTGGCGGCCAAAAGCACTGATTTTCGGCCGCAGATTCGACTTCGCCCGGTCAACGGTCTGCTCACCGGCCGCCAGTTCCTGTTTTTTGGCCATCAGCTGCAGGTTGCGCAACAGTGCGGTTTCGATGACCTGAGTGATCGAGAGTTTTCTTTCGATATTATCGGGTTCTTCGTTGAGCAGAACCGCATCGGTCATCTGGCTCCAGGTCGGGTAGACGCCGATTTCGCGGGCGGTCTGCATATTGATCGTCAGGCGTTCGGTGTGCGAAAAATCAACCTGAAAAGTCGCAGGGTCGTCATGCATCAACAGTCGCTGAAAATTCAGAGCAATACGTCTGGCGAGCTTCTGAGTATCGATTTCCATGGCAATACTGCAGAGAACGCCACTTTCAACCGGGGCTCTGCCGATCATGGCCATGCTGGGAACCTTCATCGCATTGATTCTACCGATCAGCTGTTTCTGTTGCTCAAGCGGCATGTCGAGCATCGGGGCAACATAAACAGCCTCGGCGTCAGCAAGTTTTGCCACAGCTTCGGCAAGATTGCTGCCAACCGGGATAACCACAAGTTTCACGCCACGTTCTTCAGCCTGTTTCCGCAGGTATTCAGGTAAACCCGCGATGCCATCGAGCATGTATGAGCTGATAAGCAGATGCATACGCGAAAAGCTGCGAATTTCCTGAAAGCGGTCGATATGTCGGCCAATATCGATGCCGGCATCGATGTAAGTCAGATTGGGCGTGCCGCTTGTACCATCAATCTTTTTAAGGCCCTGCATGGCAGCGTTAATGACGTGAGCAGCCAAAACCGGTTTTTTCAGGTTCTCATTTGCAGCAGCTATCTGTGAAGCAACCGGACCGACAGCAAGAATGGCATCGGCATCTGGTGCTTCAAGCAATGTTGCAAATTTTTGCCGTATCGTAGAATTATTCCAGTTGCCATCGTGAATGTTTTTTTCGACAAAATTGATCTGATCGCCCTCCGGAAGGAGCTTTCTGGTTTCTTCATCGATCATTTCGAGCAGAGTCGAAGAGTTCGGCGTATGGCCATCGATAACAACGCCAACATTGATCGTACGGGCAAAGGCTGCGTCAGAACAGAAAACAGCACCAAAAGATAAAACCAGTATGCCAAAAATTTTGAGAATTCTCATAATTCCTCCGGACTCAGTTTGGAAAAATGTTAACAGAGCTTCGTCTGAGAAACAACAATGGTAACCCTGAAACTATATTACAAAATAACACGCATAAACAAGTGCCCGTGGCAAAAAATTTGGCAGATCCGACAAGATTCTGCTATTTTGGCATCAAAATACCAGAATAGCAACGGAGCCCCAGAATGAGCACATATCTCGGCATGTCTGAAGCGGTAAGTCTTGGAATTCATTCAATGCTGCTGCTGGCGAAAAATCCGGCCGAAGGTCTTAATCTTGTGACAATGGCAAATTCACTGAACGCTTCAGAAGCCCATCTGGCAAAAGTGATGCAGCGACTGCGCAAGAGCGGCATGATATCGGCTTTGCGTGGCCCGGGTGGCGGCTACAAACTTCTTTTTCCGCCAGAAAATATTTCTCTGCTGCAAATTTACGAAGCAATCGACGGGCCCTTTAAATTTGAAGAAAACCACTGCCGGTGTCCAGTTTCTCCGTGTAAAATAAATAAATTACTTCATGAAATGGCATGCCATTTTTTTGATTATCTGAAGAATAACACTCTCGCAAGCGTCATCAACGAATCACAGAAAGAGGTCAGACAAAAATGAAACTCATTCACAAGCTTGCATTTCTGGCGGGGGTTCCGCTTCTGGCTTTCTTCTGGCAAAGCTACGGCCAGATAAGCGTGGCGATGCAGGAAATCGAAAACTCTCGAAGAGTTCAGAAGACAGCCATATTTTTCAGAAACTGCTCCGAACTCACCCATCAGCTTCAAAAAGAACGTGGCTATTCGATTCTTTTTCTTAAAAAAGCTGCCGGAGAAGAAGAGGTCTCAGTACACCGACAGTCGAGCGATCAGCTGTTGAGCAGTCTGCTTCTCTCTGAAAAGGAAATGCAGTTGGTGTTCCGCGAATTGTCAGCCAAAATAAGCAGTTTCAGAAGTCGAATTTCTGGCAGTTCAGACGTTGAATCCGTGGCGAGAGAATATAATGATGTAATAGGCTATCTTCTCGATCAGCAGAATGAATATTTCCGCAAATATGCCTCTTCATCTCAACTTGCTGGTCAGTTTATCTCTATCGTGACTCTTGAAGCCGCCAAAGAAAGCCTTGGTCAACTGCGAGCACTTATTTCTGCAATTCTGCTCGATGACGAACCGATATCAGAAAGTATTTTTCAAAATCTTATAAATTTTCGAGCGATGTTTTCTGCCGGCATCACCTCAAGAATTCTGCAGCTCGAAAATTCTTCAGGTGAAAGTCTGAAGCAAATTGTTGAAGGAGCCGACTGGCAAAAAATCAATCGACAATCGGCCTGATCTTTTCAAAGGCTTCTGCTGGCGGTTTTGCACAGAACGGTAAAGAATATTTCGCGATGGTCACCGATCTTATCGAGAAAATGCAGGCTGTCATTCAATCTGAACTTGCTGCAACTGAGAAAAAGGCGATTTTCTCGACTTCTGAAGCGGTTACTCATATGAACTTTTCAATTTTTCTTATTCTCGCTGCAACTATTGTTTCCGGCCTGGTTTCAGTGCGACTGGCACGAAGCATCTCTGGCCCGGTCGGGCGGGTTGCGGCTCTGGCAGAAGCCGTCAGCCGCGGCGACCTTTCTCGCCGTCTGGGCATCGACTCTGCCGACGAAGTTGGCCGCATGGCAGGTGCTCTCGACTTCATGTCTGACGAACTTGAGCAGAAAGCCAGACAGGCTGAGAAAATTGCAGACGGCGATCTGCGTGTCGAATTCAAGATTTCTTCATCAGATGATATTCTTGGCAATGCGATGCAAAAGATGGTAAGCGGCCTGAATGATCTTATCGAGAACATCCGCGACGGCATAACCCTGCTCAATTCAATGTCAAGCCAGATTTCTGAGGCCAGCCAGTCGCTTTACGAGGGGGCGTCAGATTCAGCCGCCTCTCTCGAACAGGTTTCGGCTTCGATGACCGAAATCGACTCGCGCACCAAAAACACCGCCCAGAATGCCGCCTCGGCTCTAGATATCGCTACCAGAACCAGAGAATCGGCAGTTACCGGCACGCAGAACATGAGTGAACTGATTCAGGCGGTCGACACCATCAGCGAATCAGGCAAACAGATCACCCGCATTTCGAAGATCATTGAAGATATAGCGTTTCAGACGAATCTGCTGTCTTTGAATGCTGCGGTAGAAGCTGCAAGAGCCGGTAAACACGGAAAAGGCTTCGCAGTCGTCGCCGATGAAGTGCGCCGTCTGGCCGGCCGCAGCTCGTCAGCCGCCAAAGAAACGGCAGAGCTGATTACCAGTTCCATGACAAGCATCGAAATCGGCACCAAAATTGCTTCGATGACTTCAGATTCTCTCGACAAGATCAAAAGCGGCGCTGAAGAAACCGCCAATCTGCTCAGTGAAATAGCTGCCGCCAGCCAGGAACAGGCGCATGGCATTTCCCAGATAACCATCGGCATGAACCAGATTGACAAAGTCACCCAGAAAAACTCGGCGCATGCTGAGCAGACCGCCTCTGCGGCCGAAGAACTGGCGCATCAGGTTCAACTGCTGGGTTCGGCGGTTAACCGTTTCAAGTCGGTTGAGGCAGCAAAGAAAACTTCTCTGCACATAGCCACCGGCGGGCGCGACTCAGACCCACTCAAATTGACTGAAGCTCTGCTTACCGGGATTCCGCAGATAGACAAACAGCACCGAAAACTGGTTGCTCTCGCCAACGACCTGCATCACGCTCTTAAAGAGGGTAAGGCCCAGGAGGTAATGCAGCAGATTCTCGATGAGCTTGTCGATTACACCAAAAGTCACTTCAGCTTTGAAGAAGGCATGATGCGCAAATACCGCTACCCGGAATACGATACTCATATTAAAGCACATCAGCAGCTGATCAAACAGCTCACCGACATTTTTGAGAATTTTCGCAATAAACGTGGCTGCATCGGCCTGGAAACCTTTGTTTTTCTCAAAGACTGGCTGGTCAACCATATTATGCGCACCGATAAAAAATATGTGCCGCACATTCAGGAACGGTCAGGCAAAGGTTTCGGCAGCGACCTGAGCTGAAACTTTCTGTCTTGACTGTCGGACTGCAGGGTAATATAAATCAGACAAACACTCTGTGAGGTCTGAAAATGAACGACACCTATTTTTCAAGAATCGCCGAAGAGCTTAAAATCAACCCGATTCAGGTCATGTCGACAGCCCAGCTGCTCGAAGAAGGCGGCACAGTGCCGTTCATTGCCCGCTACCGCAAAGAAAGAACCGGCTCTCTCGATGAAGTTGCCATTACCACTATTCGCGACCGACTCGAACAGTTTGCTGAATACGACAAGCGCCGTGAAGCCATTGTTAAGTCTCTTGCCGAACGAAACCTGCTCAGCGATGAACTGAACGGCAAAATTGCCGCGACCACAACTCTCGCTGAACTCGAAGACCTCTACCTGCCGTTTCGGCCCAAAAAGAGAACGAGAGCGACCATCGCCAGAGAAAAGGGCCTCGAACCCCTCGCTTTGGCTCTGCTTGAACAGCAGCCGACCTTTGCGCCCGATCGCGAAGCCACAGCTTACATCAACCCGGAGAAAGGCGTTGCCTCTATCGAAGATGCGCTACAGGGCGCCCGCGACATCATCGCTGAGATGATCAGCGAAAACGCCGACATAAGGGCTTCATTGCGCGAGCTTTTCGCGCTCGAAGCCGTGCTGGTTTCGAAAGTTGTCAAAGACAAGGAAACGGAAGGCGCAAAATTCCGCGATTATTTCGACTGGCAGGAACCGGCCGGCAAGGCTGCCGGGCATCGGCTGCTGGCCATCATGCGCGGCGAGAATGAAGAATTTCTCAAGGTCAGCATTCAGCCTGACCACGACAAGGCCGCAAAAATGGTTTCACGCCATTTTCGCAGGGAATTCTGCCCGGCCTGGGAACAGGTGCGTGAAGCGGCAGAAGATGCCTACAAGCGCCTGCTGGCCTCTTCGATCGAGAATGAATTTCGCAAGCAACTGCGCGAAAAGGCCGAAGAAGAAGCAATCAGAGTCTTTGCCGCCAATCTTCGCGAACTGCTGATGGCACCCCCGCTTGGCCAGAAATCGGTTATCGCCATTGATCCCGGCTTCAGAACCGGCTGCAAGGTTGTCTGCCTCGATCCGCAAGGCAAACTGCTGGAACACAGCGTCATCTTCATTTCGCAGTCAGAGCAGGCCCGTGAAGCATCCGGAATTCTTATAAAGCAGCTCATCAGCAGGCACAGAATCGAAGCAATCGCCATCGGCAACGGTACCGCCAGTCGGGAAACTGAAGCTTTCATCAGAAGCCTCAAACTACCGGCAAACATCACCGTGGTAATGGTTAACGAAAGTGGCGCTTCCATTTACAGCGCTTCTGAAGTGGCCCGCAGCGAATTTCCCGATCATGATGTAACGGTGCGAGGCGCAGTCTCGATCGGCAGAAGACTGATGGACCCGCTCGCTGAACTGGTAAAGATCGACCCGAAATCGATAGGAGTCGGGCAGTATCAGCATGACGTCGACCAGAGCAGGCTAAAAAAGGGGCTTGACGACGTGGTAATGAGCTGTGTCAACGGAGTCGGGGTCGAGGTGAACACCGCCAGCCCGCAGATTTTGAGCTATGTGGCCGGTCTTGGCCCACAGCTTGCCAAAAACATCATAGTCTGGCGCGAAGAAAATGGCCCGTTCAAGAATCGCCGGCAGCTGATGAAGGTGCCTAGACTTGGCCCCAAAGCCTTTGAACAGGCTGCAGGCTTTTTAAGAGTTCGCAACAGTGATAACCCGCTTGACCGCAGCGCCGTTCACCCGGAAAGCTATAAAATTGTCGAAAAAATGGCGCAGGATCTGGGCTGCAGCATTGAAGAATTACTGAAAGATGCCCAGCTGCGCAAACAGATAAAACTGCAAAATTATGTTACAGAAGAAGTCGGCCTGCCCACCCTCAACGATATCATGAAAGAACTGGCCCGACCTGGCCTTGACCCGCGCGAGAAGTTCGAAGCGTTCTCGTTTACGGAAGGAGTCAATGAGATCAAAGATCTTGCTGTCGGCATGAAGCTGCCGGGCATTATAACCAACGTGACCGCTTTTGGTGCTTTTGTCGACATAGGCGTTCATCAGGACGGCCTTGTGCATGTCAGTCAGCTCTCTGACAAATTCATCAAAGACCCCGCAGAAGTGGTTAAAGTGCAGCAGAAAGTTATGGTCAGAGTGCTCGAGGTCGATATTCCCCGCAAGCGCATTTCACTGAGCATGAAAAGTGAGAAAAAACCGGCAGAAAAGTGGTAACAACAGCAGCCGGAACAAACACCACTCAGGAGAAATCAGGTCTTTCGGGCAGATTCTCGATTCTGCCGGTTTCATCGCTGCCGACTGGCAGCGGCGCCGGCCGAAAAAACAGGGCGAAACTGGCACTCACATGCCCCCCGATCAGAATAATGCACGATGAAAGATATATCCAGAGCATAAAGGCGACGACTGCACCGAGTGAACCATAAATAAGGCTGTAACTGTCGGTGCCGAACGAAAGGTACCAGACAAAGCCACGCCTGGTAAGCTGCAGCGCCAGAAATGAAAAAACCGTGCCGATGAAAGATTCGCTCCAGTTCACCACAACTGATGGAACATACTTGTAAAGCAGAAGCAACAGACCAAACATTGTGGTCATAGGCAGGTAATCGATCATAAAATGATGCAGACGCGTCATATCGGCAAAAACCGGCCCAAGGTAGTCAGGAAAAAGTCTCGGCAGAACATCGACGAGAGTGTTCATTATCAGCGTCAGAATCAGAAAAATAACCATAATCCCGATCATCATCAGGCCGATAAGGCGGTCGATCAGAAAATGCCTGCTCTCGGCGCTGGTCCAGGCCATGTTTATATTCTGGGCGAAGCCGGCAAAAACAAGCGTTGCCGACCAGAGCAGAACGGCAGTACCGGCAAGTCCGACGGCGCCGCTGGCATTGATAAGGTGCTGAATATTGCCAACAACGATGGTTTCGGAGCCAGGCAGATATTCATCGACAAACTTCAGAATCTGCCCCTGAACTTCGGCGCTCTGCAGAAAAGATGAGTTAAAAGCAATCAGAAAAAGAATCAGGGGAAAGAACGAAAGAATCGCATAATAAGCGATAGCAGCAGCCGCTTCGGTTACCCGGGTATCGCAGACCCGGTCGAAGACGTGCATAAAAAAGTTCAGTATTGTCCGCATAAATACACTATCTGCATCAGTTTCAGCATTAATAACACAAATAACCGGGCTTGGCAATTAAACGAATTTTTGCGCATGGATTACAAAAGGGGTTATCATGGCAGATAAATCCGGTGAAGTTGGAATAGAGGTAGTCATGCAAATATTCTTCAGGCTGATCAAAAAACTGGCAACTGCCGCAGCAGTTATCTGGCTGTCCACAACGGTTATCACCGCCGCCGAAAGTGGCATTCAGCCGCCCCTGCCCGGGCAGATACGTATTCATTACCAGCGAGCCGACGGAAATTACAAAGATTTTGGTCTCTGGCTCTGGGATGAAGTGCAAAAGCCATCTTCAGACTGGCCGGCTGGCGCAACACCGTTTAGCGGCAAAGATGCATTTGGTGTCTTTGTCGACATAGATCTTCTCGAAAATGCTGCCCAGATCGGATTTATAGTGATCAACCGACTGACCGGTGAAAAAGAGGCAGGCAACAAAACCATGAAGACCGATAACAGCAGTGAAATCTGGATTAAAGAAGGCGACGACAACATCTACAATTCACCTGAACTCAAGCTGAACCCCGTGATCAAACTTGCCAGAGTTCAGGAAGACGGCAAAATCGTCGCGCTGTTCAATACCACTGTCGGGCTTGATCTGAGCCAGCTGAAAACGGTATTGAAACTCAAAGATCGTTATGGCAAAGCTGTCAGCGTAAGTTCTGCTGCAGCGACAGCTTCAGACTCGGTGCTCATCAGCGCCGACTTTTCAGCCGAAAACGCCCCGCTGAGCATGGAGTTCAATGGGCAGAAACTGGCTACCAGAATACACTGGCGTCTGATCGACCGTATTTATGCCTGTGACGAAAAAGACCTTGGCTGCAGACTGGCTGATGATGTGGCGGTTATAAAGCTCTGGGCGCCACTGGCAGACTCTGTCAGAGTATTTTTTTATGATGCGAAAGACCAGACAAAAGAAATAATGACAAAAGAGCTTGAACGTGGTCAGAATGGTGTCTGGCAGACTTCCCTCAAGGCCTCCGACATGCCTGCGGGCTGCATTCTTGAGGGAACCTTTTACCAGTTCGAAGTTGCCAATCCTGGCTGCACGCCCAAACGTGTTCTTGACCCCTATGCCCGTTCAATGGCTGCAGTGACCATTGATGCGGCAGGTCAATCGGCAGGCAGCAGCGGCGATTTTGTTGGCAAGGCGGCGATTGTTTCCCCTGAAAAATACGGGCCAAAGCTCGAACACCCGAAGATTGCAGGTTATCAGAAACGCGAAGATGCTGTAATATACGAAGTCCATATTCGCGATTTTACCGCTGACCCGGCAATAGAAAAAGACCTGAAGCATCGCTGGGGCAGCTTCGGGGCTTTCATTGATAAACTGCCATATATCAGATCACTTGGGGTTACCCATATTCAGCTGCTGCCGGTAATGGCCTGGTATTTTGGCGACGAAACGCGTATGGCCGAACGCGAGCTTGAATACAAGGCCCGGCACAACAACTACAACTGGGGCTACGACCCGCAGAACTATTTTTCTCCGGACGGCGCCTATTCAGAAAAGCCAGAAGATCCGACAGCGCGTATCGCAGAGTTTAAAGAACTGGTCGCCGCTATCCATGCTGCCGGCATGGGGGTGGTTCTTGATGTGGTCTACACACACATGGCCAAAGCGAGTTTTCTCAATGACATTGTGCCGGACTATTATTTTTTCAGTGACGCCAACGGCAGTTTTCTCGGTGATTTCGGCAACAATCTCGCCACTAATCGCAGAATGGCTGCGCGGCTGCTGATTGATTCGGTAACCTACTGGTTTAATGAGTTTAAAATCGACGGTATGCGCTTCGACATGATGGGCGATGCGACCCATGAGGCAATTCAAGCGGCATACAATGCCGCTGCTGCCATCAACCCGCAGGCGTTGTTTCTGGGCGAGGGCTGGCGAACCTTTAAAGGGCATCTCGAAGATCCGGCTCTTACAGGCAAAGGTGCCGACCAGGACTGGATGGACAAAACCGACAATGTCGGCGTTTTCAGTGATGAATTCAGAAACGAGCTCAAATCAGGCTTCGGCTGCGAAGGCGAACCGATGTTTCTGACCGGCGGGGCGCGCCGCATTGCAAAAATCTTTGCCAATATTAAGGCGCAACCTGGCAATACCCCGGCCGATGCGCCTGGCGATATGGTTCAGTATATCGAAGCTCATGATAATCTGCCTCTTTACGACGTTATTGCGCAGTCGATAAAAAAAGACCCCGAAATACCTGCCAATGACGAAGAAATTCATCGCCGCATCAGGATTGGCAATGCCATACTGCTGACTGCACAAGGCACCGCCTTTCTGCATGCCGGTCAGGAGTTCGGTCGCAGTAAGCAATGGCTGGCCGACAGCACCCCTGAGCAGAAATTTCATTATTTTGTGGATGCTGATAAAAAACCTTTCAAACACCCGTATTTCATTCATGATTCCTATGATTCCTCAGACGCAATCAACATGTTCGACTGGAGCAAAGCAGCCGATGCACAGAAATATCCGCTTAACGCTCAAACTTCTGCCTATACCCGCGGCCTGATTTCACTGCGACGCTCGTCTGACGCTTTCAGACTGGGCAGCAAAAAGCTGGTAGATGAGAATATCAGCCTGATCAACGCTCCTGAAATAAAAGATGAAGACCTGGCCATTGCCTGGAGCTGTAAAGCGACAGGCGGCGAAAGCTTCTGGGTATTTGTTAACGCTGACAATAAGACAAGAGAGTTTACAACCAACCTGAATCTGTCAGAGTGCGAAGTTATTGTCGATCGGGAGCAGGCTGGCATTGAACCGATCAAAAAGCCGGCCGGCTGCAGCATTGGAGCAACAAAAATTATCCTGGAGCCGCTTACAGTGGCAGTGCTTCGCAAAAAAGCCTGAAAAAAGCATACGGCATCTGTAATCAGATGCCGTGTGCTTCTGAACCGCTGAGAATGTATTTGTCGAGCTCTTTTTTGAGAACTTCGAAAATGTGTGGAACCGCGAAAACATCGCCTTCTTCTTCTTTTGCAGCGGCAATATCGGCCATCTTCGAATCACCAGATTTTTTGCCAATGCTTGCGGTCATCTTTTTAGTGCGCCTTTCTTCGGCAAAAGCCGGCAGAAACTGCTCATAAGGAGTAAAAGACGGCAACTTCTCGATGTGCTGATTCAGATAGCCATTAGCAATCATGACTGCCGGAAGAACAAGGTCACCTGTCGGAATTGATTTGTTATGGTGTTTTGCCATAATTGGCGCCAGAAAATCGGGCATTCCCATTTTGGGTATAAGGATCTGACCGAGTTCCTGATGGTCGATGCCAAAAACTTCGATTTCGGCTTCGGTGATAGTTTTTTTGTCATTGCGCACCATGCGAGTAACACGGGCATATTCGTCGCTGTCGTAATAGCAGAGCATCAGAGCGCCAAGATCATGTAACAACCCCGCCGACAGCATTTTACCAACCAGAACCTGATCGCCGCCCAGCAGTTTACCGATATGCGCGGTCAGATGCGAGCAACGACGCATGTGCGCCAGCTTGTCGCGCTGGTTGGCAAAGAATTTAGCAAAACCTTCGAAGGTTTCCTGCAGGATAATCTGTCTGATGCCTTCAATTCCGAGGAATGCCACTACGGATTTGAGACTGCCAAAGGGCATGCGGCGCATGAAAAATGCGCTGTTCGAAATTTTCAGCATGCGCATTGTCAGTTTTGGGTCATTGCGGGTGACTTCTTCGATCTCTTCAAATTTAACATCAGGATTGCGCAGCATCTGCATCAGTTTATGGGCAGAAGACTGCAACGGCGACATTTTCTTGAGCTGCTCAAGAATTCTCTGAACATGACGCTCGCCTTCTACACGGTGCTCAGCCTCATGCACTTCCTTAAAGCGTTTTACTTCGTGCATTTCGATGGCAACCTGGTTGTCTTCGCGGGCAACTACAAGTAATTTGCCGGTTGCAGCCAGATCAGCCATTGTCTGAGAAAACGACGGATGCAGCGATGCCGACTCAGAAAGTGAGAGAATGACGTAATCAAACTTGTTGATGAGAATACGCAAGGCTTCGGCAACCTTGTGGTCAGAGCGAATCTCTTCGATAACAATCATCTCGATGACGTTGCCACCGTGATCCCTGAGTTGAAAGGGGTGCTGCATTCTGTTTTACCTGCTTCAATTTCCTCGGTCGATGAATGTTAACATTCTGTCTCAATAAGGTTGAATTTTGCAACAAAAAAAACAATCAGAATTATTCTGGTTGTCAAAACAGACACATTTGCCATTTCACCCAGGATCTATTGTGCAGATCAGCCCTGCTGTTCGGCTGCAAGACTCTGGCTTGTCTGCAGCAGTCGGGCGGCATCAAGAATTATCGCGATCGAACCATCACCGAGAATCGATGCGCCTGAAAATTCAGGTACACCATGATAGATTTTGCCAAGCGATTTGATTACGGTTTTGTGCTCACCAATTACCGTATCAACGACAAAGCCGATGCGCTGCCCCTTCACATGCGAAATGACAATCTGTTCGATGGCCGGAGCCTCTCCGTCGATCTTGAAAAGCTCACGCAATCTGACATAGGGAACCAGGCTGCCGCGGACATTTGCAAGATTGCCACCGGTCGTGCTTTTCTGAGTAGCTTCACGACGCAGTTCAAAGCATTCTTCAACCACGCTGAGCGGCAGAACGAATGAGCGGTTATCTATTGAAACCAGCAGACCATCGATAATAGCAAGAGTCAATGGTAGAACAACATCGATCTGAGTGCCACTTCCGGGAGTCGAAAAAACTTCAACCGAACCACGCAGCTCTTCGATGGTCTTTTTTACGACATCCATGCCGACGCCGCGACCGGAAACGTTGGTAACTTCGGCGGCCGTAGAAAAACCTGGCATGAAAATCAGTGAAAACACTTCGCGATCACTCAATTGGGCACCAGGCGATACTATTTCGCGTTCGACGGCCCTTTTGAGTATTTTTTCTCTATCGAGGCCGGCTCCGTCATCGCGCACATGAATCACCACGTTGCCTGAAGAATGTTCGGCAGAGAGATGAATGGTGCCCTTACGCGGCTTGCCAGAAGCTTCGCGGACTTCAGGCCGTTCGATACCATGATCGGCACAGTTGCGTATCATGTGCATCAGAGGTTCATCGAGCTTGTCTATGACCGTCTTGTCGATCTCGGTGTCAGTGCCACTCATGGTCAGTTCAATTTCTTTGTGCAGGTCAGTCGACAGGTCGTGAACCAGACGGCGAAATTTGGTAAAAGTTGATTCGATTGGCAACATGCGCACGCTCAAGGCATTATCGCGCAGACTGTTTGTCAGAAGGCTTACTTCTTCAGAGATTCCTTCAAGATCGAATTCTTGAAGAACCTGTTCAAGTTCTTGAGGTTGGGCTTTTCTGATAACCCCGGAAACCTGCGAAAGACGTTCTTGAACTGTTACCAGCTCGCCTATGAGGTTAAAAAGCCGGTCGAGTTTATCAGAAGCGACTCTGATCGTCGATATTTTTTCGACTTTAACCTTACGCGCCAGCGCCTCTTTCTGGCGATTCTGTTCTGCCAGTGCCGCCGCAACTTTATCAGGCGAAACCAGGCCTTCTTCAACCAGCTCCTGACCGATGGGCTTATGCTTTTTCAGGCCTTTATCGAGTGCTTCGTGGGTAAGATCGCCGCGCTTGACAAGTATCTCGCCGATCGGCTCGACACTTTCGGCATCAGAAACAGTGCTTACCGTTTCTTCGTCATCAGGCAGTATTTCAACCCGTGTATTTTCGCCGCCGACAAGAAGCAGCAGCTCTTTAATCTCTTCCACGGGCAGGCCGGTGCGCAAAAGAGTATCGATACTGATTTTTTTCATGCTGTCATTCTCGTTTTTTCATTTGCCCGGTCAGTCACCGGGGAGTCTCTGATTCTGAATTTTTTTGTTTTATCGGCATTACCACACCAATTCTATTAAAAACCTTTTCAAATCTCGCAGAGCCGTTCATAGACCCCGGGCCTCTCTCTTCGGCGGATATTTTAATTTTATATGATGCGGGCAATGAGGGCAAGGCCGCGTTCTTGACTCGCATCCTGCCCGTAATTTCATTCAGGCGGTTATTCAGACTCATCGGGCGTTCCATCGACTGCAGGATTTTGTCGGGGTCAAAGTCTGCCTCGTTAACCTCGCCGGAATCGTCGTACATTTCTTCTACTTCGCGCATCATTTCTATGGCCAGATCAAGCAGATCTTCAGGCAAAGAGCTTTGTGAGACTCTGGCATTGCGAAAAACCGTTTCGAGTTTTGACATGAA
Organism: Candidatus Ozemibacteraceae bacterium; assembly: GCA_035342015.1. Taxonomy (GTDB): domain Bacteria; phylum Muiribacteriota; class Ozemobacteria; order Ozemobacterales; family Ozemobacteraceae; genus Rifleibacterium. The sequence continues at coordinate 73,436 of DAOQWI010000001.1, forward strand.
TTCAGCCGCGCTTTCCTTGTTTTGAATGGTCAGAAGGTAGTAAAGCTGGGTCATTTTCTGCCCGGCGGCAGCAACATTTTTTTCGGGGTCGCTGCCAGCGCGCCCTGTCAGGTCTTTGATTGTGGCTTTGATCAGTTTCAGGGTTTTTTCATAACCATAGGCGTCAGAAACAGACTTGACCGTCGCCTGCTGGCGAGCGTTGGCAAAATTCTGCAGAATATTTTCAACCTGCTCCGGGTCGACGGGCTCTCCACCATAATGCGATTCGATCAGAGACGAAAGGCAGTCATGCGCACACAATGCCAGATGAATTATTTCAGGGGTAACCTTTGCCTGCCCCTGCCGAAGATAATCACATTCGCTCTCAAGAGTATGAGCAAAATGCGCCACATCATTGAGATCGACCATTGCGGCTGACCCCTTGATGGTATGCATTACCCTGAACATTCTGTCAATTTCGGTCATATCGTCGGGGTTCTTGTTCAAATGCAGCAGGGCCTGCTCGAGTTCGAGAAGAAATTCTCCGGCAGACTCACGAAAAACGCTTTTCAGATCGTTGGCCATAATTCCCCCGTTCAGTCGTCGAATAGTGTAATTTCGCCGCCCTCTTCGTGATCGACACCCTGAGATACTTCCTGTCTGAACTGACCTTCTTCTTCAATTGTAACATCTCTGAGTTTCTTCTGGGTCTTTTTGACAAAAACATCGTAGGTGTCGGTATGAAAATTGATTACTCTGGTCCAGGGGCCACCAAAGTCGTAGGCAAGCAATGGTATTTTTTCCATCTGCAGAAAATTAATGAGAAATTCAACATTACGCTGACCTGGAGTCATATTGTCGGGACTGCCCATGGCCAGCACATTACCGCCACCAAAAGCTTTGGCATGCAGTCTTGAGCGTCTGGCCCCGAGCTTTATCATTTCATTTATGAGAACCTCCATGGCATGAATGCCATAGCGGGTGCTGGCATCGAAATGTTCCATGTCAGCCTTATGAACAAGCAGAATGTGATTCATGCCGGCCACCCTCGCATCCGGGTCAAACAGGCAGGCAGAAACGCATGATCCAAGCAGCGTATTGAGAATTGAAGGTTCCCGGCAGGCATGCAACTGCCCGATGTTGACATGAATTTTTGGCAACGTCAGCTTTGACATATATGCAAGACCTCTCTGGCAATGCGGTCAAGTGGTAGAACCTGATCAGCAGCACCGAGTTTAATAGCTTCAAAGGGCATACCGAAAACGACCGAGGTCTTTTCATCCTGAGCGATGGTGACTGCCCCGGCCTCTTTCATTTCGAGCAATCCCTTGGCGCCATCGTCACCCATTCCGGTCATGATGACGCCAACGGCATTTTTGCCCAGGTAGCGGGCTGAAGAGCGAAAAAGAACATCCACAGAGGGCCTGTGACGCGAAACGAGAGGGCCATCCCTCACTTCGACAAAAAATCTTGCCCCGCTCGATTTCACGAGAAGGTGCTTGTTGCCTGGAGCGATCAGAGCCTGACCGCGCAACAGGCTGTCACCATTTTCGGCTTCTTTAACCGAAACTCGACACAACTCATTGAGGCGGCGAGCAAACGAGGCGGTAAACTTTTCTGGCATGTGCTGAACAATGACAACTGCCGGACAATCAATCGGCAGGTCAGACAAAAATACGCGCAGAGCTTCAGTACCACCGGTTGAAGCACCAACCACAACAACTTTTTCGGTGGTTTTAACAGTCGCCAGATTGGCGCGCTTGAGAATCACGTCGGCAGAGTTCTTTTTCAGCCGCTCAGGGTCAATCGGTTTATGCAGCTTCGCACCAGCCGCCGCTTTAACCACATCACAGATACGAACGCGCGATTCTTCAAGAAACTGTCTTGTGCCAAGCTGAGGCTTCGAAACGATATCAACCGCGCCCAGTTCGAGAGCGCGCATCGAAGTTTCGCAGCCATCAGAGACAAGACTGCTGCAGATAACGACCGGCACCGGGTGCTGCGTCATCAGTTTCTGCAGAAAAGTCAGGCCATCCATGCGCGGCATTTCGATATCGAGAATAATTACATCCGGCACTTCTTCTGCGATTTTCTCGGCAGCAATAAACGGGTTGGCGGCCACCCCCATTACCGAAATTTCAGGGTCTTCAGAAAGAAGATCTTTCAAAACCTGTCTGACCACGGCTGAATCATCAACAATAAGAACTCTGACAGGTTGACCTGCATTACTCATCATTGTGCCTCGTTTCTAGATCTTGCGGTAAACCATCGGGGCCACGCTCCGAAACGGTACCTGCATGCCGGCAAGAGCTTCTGAATGGCCAAGAAACAGATAGCCACCCGGGCATAGTTTATGGGCAAACTTGTTCAAAAGGACTTCCTGGGTAGCTCTGTCAAAGTAGATAATTACATTTCTGCAGAAAATAACATGGAAAACCTCGTCAACCTGTTCATCGATATTCATCAGATTGACGCGGTCAAAAGTTATCAGATTGCGTATCTGCGACACGAAACGAACCTGCTGTTTCGAGCTGTCTTTGCTGCGCATCAGATACTTACGCCGCATTTCGAGCGGAACTGGCGCAATCTTCGTCTCATTGTAAATCGCCATGATCGCGGTCTGAAGAACTCTCTGCGAGATATCGCTGGCATAGATCGAAAACCTGAAACCAGGATGGTGCTCAGCATAGTCACTGAGCACCATCGCCATGGTATAAGGTTCTTCGCCGCTTGAACACCCGGCACTCCACATCTTCAAAGGATTCCCGTAATCTCCAACAGAATAAGAGCCCCGCAATTCAGGAAGCGTCTGTTCAACAAGGTATGAGAAATGCTCCGCTTCCCTGAAAAAATCTGTTTTGTTGGTCGAAACCAGATCGATCATTTCGCGGGCTTCACGATCATGGCCTTCCGGGCTGAAGAGATATTCGCAGTATTCGCGATAATCGGCCATGTGCAACTGTGTCAACCGGCGGCGCAGGCGACCTTCGAGCATCAGCTTCTTGTTGAGCGGAAGCTTGATACCCCAGGTCTCCTGCACAAACCGGCTCAGCTGACGAAAATCAGCCTCGGTCATTTTGACCAGGCCATCAGATGCAGGCAGCTTTTTCGCGAAATTTTCCATGCGTTAATCCTGGTATCTGTCGGGCTCCACCAGATCTTTGCCGACCGAGGTCGCTTCTTTAACCATCATCATTTCGCTCGAAGAAAAGACCTTGTCGATATCGAGAATCATCAGGAAATTCTCGCCAATTTTACCCATACCTTTGAGAAATTCGACTTTCAGACGTGAACCGATTTTCGGTGGCGGTTCAATATTCGTTGGGTCAAGCTCAACCACTTCCTGAACAGAGTCGGCCAGGGCCCCGATGGTCGTCAGTTCATTCTCGACAAGTGCTTCAACCACGACAATACATGTGTTTACCGATTTTTCGGTCATGCTCATGCCGAATTTAAGACGCATATCGACAACCGGAACAACGCTGCCACGCAAATTAATAACGCCACGCATGAAGTCTGGAGTGCGCGGAACCTTGGTAATTGGCGGATAATCAAGAATTTCTCTGACTTTGGCAACATCAACCGCATAAACTTCGCTTCCGAGCTTGAAAGCAAGATATTGAACCGTTGTACCCACACCTTTATTTTCGCTGGACATTTTTTCCTCCTGGGCAGTGAGCTGGTGAGCGTATGTTACGCTCACCAGCAGCCATCAATCAGTATTTTTCAAAGTCAGAGTCATGCTTGTCGATATCGTCACCCAGATTCAGGTTAACGCCTTTTTTCGAAGCACTGCTGACGCCCTTGGCGAGCTGCTGCTTCGAAATATTTTCGGGCCGGGGCTTGGAATGGTCAACCGGTGCCGGACGGTGGGCTGGCTTGCGGTCAGCTTTCACTCCGTGCAGATTGGCTGCTCCCTGAATCTTGAAGAACGCGATGACCGAGCGCATCTGTTCAGACTGTGAAGACATTTCTTCGGCTGTCGAAGCCAGTTCTTCAGAAGCTCCGGCATTCTGCTGAATGATCGAGTCGAGCTGCTGAATTGCCTTGTTGATCTGGTCAGCGCCAGTATTCTGCTCACGGCAGGCAATGCTGATTTCCTGAATGAGTTCTGCAGTTTTCTGGATATCAGGAACGATCTGGGCGAGCATTTCGCCGGCCTTGCCAGCAATCTGCACGCTTGACGCCGACAGGTTGCGAATTTCGCCGGCAGCCAGCTGGCTGCGCTCTGCCAGTTTGCGAACTTCAGAAGCAACAACCGCGAAGCCCTTGCCGTGTTCACCGGCGCGGGCCGCTTCAATTGCGGCGTTCAGAGCAAGAAGATTCGTCTGTCTTGCGATTTCTTCGATAATCGCAATCTTCGACGCAATCTCGTTCATGGCAGCCACAGTTTCGGCAACTGCCTTGCCACCGGCTCTGGCATCTTCTGCCGCCTTTTTGGCGATTCTTTCAGTCTGTGCCGCATTATCAGCGTTCTGCTGAATATTGGAGCTCATCTCTTCCATTGAAGACGAAACTTCTTCTGCGGCACTTGCCTGGTCGTTGGCACCGCTGGAAAGCTGTTCGGCGCTGGACGACAGTTCATTACTGCCATTAGCAACGTTGTCAGAAGCGGTCTTGATTTCAATTGCGACATTGGTCAGGTTCTTCACACAGGCGTTGAGATTGTTCTTGATGTCGTTGAAGTCGCCATTGTAATTGTCAGTGATTTCGGGCGGAATTTCGCCGCGGGAAATCTTGTCAACGTAATCGGCGGCAACTTTGAGCGGGTTGATAACCGCATCGAGGGTTTTGTTAACGCCTTCAACGATAGCGCGGAAGTCGCCTTTGTGCTTACCGGCATCAGCGCGGGTCGCAAGTTTACCTTCCACAGCAGCTCTGGCAAGCATGTTGGCGTCGGCGACCAGTGCCTTGATGTTGACACGAACCTGTTCGATAGTATCGTTGATAAAACGCTTCTTGCCCGGGAACTGTTCGAGCGGCGCATCCATGTTACCTTCGCCGAATTCCTTAACACAGGCCATGGCTTTTTTCTTGACCGCTATATGGCCGAAGACCATATCATTGACACCCTTCGCCATAGTCTGATAGGCACCGGCGAACCTGCTGACGTCGATCTTGACGTCGATATCGCCCTTGTCGTGTTCGCTCGACATTTTGTTCATTTCGTCGATAAGGCCATTCAGATTATCGATACAGTTGTTGAGGTTGATCTTGATTTCGTTGAAGTCACCGTTGTAGTTGTCAGTGATTTTCTTCGGAATATCGCCTTTGGAGATGCGGTCAACATATTCGGCAGAAACGTTCAACGGCCCGATTACCGCATCGAGAGTCTTGTTAACGCCATCAACGATAGCGCGGAAATCACCCTGATGTTTGCTGGCATCGGCACGGGTCGCAAGCTTACCTTCTACCGCAGCTTTTGCGAGAAGGTTTGCATCGGTTACCAGTGCATTGATGTTGTCAATACAGTTGTTCAGATTGATCTTGATTTCGTTGAAATCACCATGATAGGTGTCGCTGATCTTCTTCGGCAGGTCACCTTTTGAAATGCGGTCGATGTATTCTGCCGAGACGTTCAACGGCCCGATTACCGCGTCAAGAAGCTTATTTACGCCCTCAACCAGGGGCCTGAACTCGAAATTGATCTGTTCGGCACGGCCACGGGTCGAAAGTTTACCGTTGACCGCAGCCTCGATAAGCATCTGCATTTCGGCCTTGAGCATTTCAAGAATGCCGGAAATGTTACGACCAAGGTACAGGCCGGCAAACA
>DAOQWI010000002.1:0-56418 GCA_035342015.1 Candidatus Ozemibacteraceae bacterium
AATGATCCATGAAGATACAGTGTAACCGGCGTTAATTGCCGCAGTTCGCAATATCGCCGTCATCGCATACAGAGCTTCACGTTTACGGCTGCCTGCAAGCTGCATCGACATCGAAGCATCGACAAGCATATCGAGATGCGGCGACACCTCTTCGCGAAAAAGCTTTACGGTAAGGCGGTCAGAACGGGCCATGGCGTTCCAGTCGATGTGCCTGACATCATCGCCTGGCTGATACTCACGATGATCGACAAATTCAAGCGAATTGCCGGTATTGCGGCCAAAACGTCCACCGCCCTGCAACCCGGAAAACCGCGAAGAAACGTTGAGATAAAAGCGCTGGCCAGCCAGCTCGGCCGCGTTAACCGTTTCCTTGAGGCTGCTCATCGTTCAGACTGACCGGCGGTCAGAAATTCTCTAACCTGCCTCTTCAACCAGAGAAAATTGGTCAACAGACCGGCAAACAGAACTCCAATGCCGACCAGCACGCCTTCTGCAAGCTTTGCAGATGCCACAAAAGGGTTACCCATCATAATCAGGTCAGAGTTGCTGCCGACAAAGACCCCGAGCAACATTGGCAACACCGAAAAGCCGACAAATACAAGCAGCATAACGACCCAGTTGTTTCGTGTCTCTACCAGACTGCTGAAAAAAGCGCGCCTGATAAAAACGGCAAAAAGACCGTAGCCCAGGGTAAAGCTCATGAAGGTCAGCATCGCTATCGAAGCTTCGTTGAGATCACCGCGATAAAGAACTTTTGTCGTGCCAGCAAAAACATTAACCACCAGCACGGTAAAAGCGGTCATCAGCGCGACCCATGCCATGCCACCGGCGGCGCCGGAAGACAAAATGAAAGCCAGGCGGCGCCCGGTCGGCCCCGCAGGCAGGTCGCGGGCTACACGCTCTGAAATACTGTCGCGTTCAGATACCGTGACCATGGTCATAACTACCAGCGCGGCACATACTATTCCTCCCCAGAGTATGATAAATCTGGCACTTGAAAATTCAAACGCCCAGTAAATGGCAATGACCAGAGTCAACAGCCAGCCGCCAGTAACAGTAAGACGCACTGGCCGCATTCGATCTGCACCAGTCGGTTGAATTACCGCGGCTGCGGCCTTGAAAAGAAAGTATATAAGAAAGAGAGACATAATCAGAATACTGGAATACAGACCCGGACCGCCAACAAAACCGGCAAAACGCACGCCGCCATAGCGCATGATCTCAGACCCCATTCCCATAAGACTGAAATACGTGGTGACCTGAAGAAAAATGCCCGCACCTCTGAAAAACTGCTGCGAGTGGGTATCCTGCGACAAGGCAGCACAACATATCTGCACCATGGCGCCGATAGAGCTGAAAAGAAGGCCGGCCAGAAGTGCGAGAAGAGTCATCGAAAGGTCAACGCCACTCAAAAAGAAAGTCATGAACATGAACGGCGAAAAGGCGCTGAAAATAAGCAGAATGAATACCATGCCGGCAGCGAATTTGCCCATGATGATTTTTTCAGGAGTTATTGTAGTTATGAACAACAGTTCATCAGTGCCTTCGGTTTGCTCTTTCGCGAATTTCATGCCATTAAAAACCGGAATCAGCACATAACTGGCAAAAAACAGAATGCCGAAAAGAAATTCAAGAGCTTCGGCACCGACATGCCGGCTGGTCATGCCCTTTTCAGCGATCGAAAAACTCAATACCAGACACTGAAAAATCAGAAAAAGAATCAGAACTCCCCAGAAGAAACGGCCACGTACCACCTGGCGCAGTTCTTTAACAATTATGGGGTTTAACAGGTCATCGCAACGGTCAAACACATGCTGAAAGCTGCTCATTGCACTTCACCCCTGGTAATGGTCATGAATACCGATTCAAGATTCTGCTGTCTGAACTTGAACTCGACAAGACGATGCCCGGCTGCCAGAGCTCTCGCCACGATTTCAGCCGCATCCTCGTCACTGCCGGCAAAGTCACACTCAAATGTTTTACCGTTGGCAACAAGATTTTCGACGCCCGGCTCGAGAACAAGAAAGCGACTCAGGCCTTCCGGGTCATTAAGAGGTCTGATAATCAGCTTTCTGGTCGGCTGATCGTGGTTGGTCACCTCTTCGATAGTGCCGAATTTAAGCATCCGGCCCTGCTCGATAATCAGTGTCGAAGTACAGATCTCAGACAACTCGCTGAGAATGTGCGAACTGATGAGAATTCCCTTGCCCTGGCGCGACAATACACGCAGCAGCTCGCGCAATTCAATGCGGGCCCGCGGGTCGAGACCGGCCGCCGGCTCGTCCATCAGCAGAAACTTCGGGTCATTTATCAACGCCCGCGCAATCGAAACCCGCTGTTTCATACCCTTCGAAAGGGCCACTATAAGCTTTTCCCTGATGCCTGTCAGGTTGGTAAATTCTTCAAGGTCCTCGATGAGAGAACGCCGCCTTTCAGCTTTGATACCGTAAGCGCGCGCAAAAAAATCGAGATATTCATGCACGCTCATGTCGCTGTGCAGTGGGAGAGAGTCAGGAACAAAGCCGACAAGTTCGCGGGCACGCTCGGGGTGCGTTATTATTGACTGCCCGTCTATTTCGACCTGCCCGGAAGAAGCATCTTCGATTGTCGCCAGAATGCGCATCGTCGTGGTCTTGCCAGCACCGTTCGGGCCGACAAACCCGGTGATATCACCGCCTGAAAGGCTGAAGCTCAGCCCTCTGACCGCCTGGGTTTCACCAAAATTCTTACAGAGATTCTCAACTGAAAGCATCATAATGACGGTTCCTCCTTGAGAATACCTATCAGGCAGGCACTTTCTGTCATTTCAGCCTCTTCATCAATTGCCTGGCGCAGAAATGGTGAACGGGCAAGTCTGGCAACGTAGGTGCCCGGCCTGAGATACTCATAGGGGCTGACTTTGATGTGGTCTATAACATTGAACCAGCCACGTTTGGCAGCCTCCGGCAAAGAACTGCGACCGGCTGTGATACCTCTGACCTCTTCCATTGCAGAGGCGGCACCGGCACGCACCTGCGTGCTGCGAAAAACCCGGCCACCACTGGTCATGAGAACCACCTCTTCAATATCGGCGCCCAGACCGTTCATCATCTCAAGGCCACCATTCCGGGCCGTGAGAGCAAGACGCTCACGCCGGGTCTGAATTGAGCGGAGATGCATATATCTGGGTATCTTTGGTTTGATCCAGCCTTCGCGCAGGTGCTGGTCTTCATCGAGCACAATATATTTGCCGGAGTCATTCGAACGGTAATCGTTGCGGTTTACCGGAAAAACCTCAGTCTGCATGTCGAAACGAAAGCCTTCTGCCCGGCGGCGGGCTGAATAAATCGAGTAGTTAGCCAGAGTTACGGCACGGTTATCGCGCTCATCGAGCAGAATCAGCGCATTTCTTTTGCCCAGCAGAGTAGAACTCTCAAAAAGTACGTAATAGCCATAAATAAAGACACAGCAGATAAACGAAGCGACCGGAACGGTTATAAAAACGAGAATCCGTCGCCCGAGACGGTGCAATACAAAAACGTTCACCGGCCCGATCAGAAAGGCAAAAAGGTAGATGATCAGCATCAACCAGCGCGCCGAAACAGTTTCAATCTCATCTTCGTCGAACGGCAGAGGTGAATCATCCTGAAAAGAGCGGTCTGAGAAGATGTCAGAGACTTCAAGTCCACGAAGGCTGACCGACCTGCCCCTGACCGGTTTTGGAATTGTCTGACCGTCCGGCATTGAAATTTCAGAAGCTGACGCCGCAACGGCAAACTGCATAAAATTTTCGTGAAAAACCATCACTCTGCCGAAACCTGCCTCGTAGACCGTCAGAATTGGGGCCTCAGCGTTTTCGGCCCTGACAAAATCCGGTGGTAAAACAGGTTCGCCAAGAACCATTAGCGCCCCGCCGGCCCGCACATAATCGAAAATAGCGGCTCTTACCGGTTCGGGCATTTCCTTTAGACTTTCGGCAAAATAAATGATGAGATTGAACTGGGTATAGGCCAGCCAGCTACTGTAAAGCTGTGTCAGACTGCCGTCAAACTGACTCAATTCGAGATTGAGACCTGCTGCCATCCCCGAAGGCCCGAAAACGGTTTCAAAATCGTTGCGGGGAATCTTTGCATCGACCAGCGCCTGTTTTTTTGCATAATAGTTTTTGTAGCTGCGCAGATACTTCAGCAGCTTCTCTTCCAGTTCGCGCCCATCAACCTCTATCACCATCCCGACACTTGAAAAATCGCCAAGCGGGAACAGCAGAGCTTCTTCGCGGCTTTCAGAGGCAGGAATTACCAGGGTCTTGGAAATCTGCTCGAGATCGCGTGAATAATCCGCGTTCAAAGACAGCTTGATCTGGCGCTCACGACCGGAGCGATTGCTGATCTGGAGCCTGAAAAATTTGTAACCAAAATAGGTACGGGCTTCGAAATCAGGCAACATGGTGAATCTGAGCCCATCGTAGTCAATTTTCTGGTTTGCGGCTGCCTGCGGCGGCAATGCCAGCAGAATAACCGTCAGCAGGCAGAAAACAATGGGGAGCAACCTTCTCTGCAGCATCATTTTTTCTCCGCAGCCATATTGACGCCGGCAGAAAAATCAAGGTCGGTTTCTTTAAGCGAATTCAACAACCCTGAAAGGATCATGGCACTAGTCTGCCCTTCGAATCTGGCTTTGTAATTAAGCAGAACCCTGTGATTAAGAGCGGGAACGAAAACCTCTCTGACGTCTTCGAATCCGACTGAGGGCCTGCCGGCAAGCAGTGCCACCCCGCGGGCCGATTCGGCAACAGCAATCGCGGCGCGCGGCGAAGCCCCATACTGCACGAATTCTTTAACATGAGCCGAGGCTGTAACTGACGACGGGTCGGTGGCGTGCACCAGCCGGGCAATGTAATCGGCAACCGGCCCTGGCAGATATATTGCATCCATCACCCGAAAAAGTTCGGAAAGCTCGGCGGCAGCGAGCGAAAATTCAGGCGCAGGCGGTTCGCCGTGGCGACGCGAAGAGATTATTTCGCGCAGGGTCTCTGTTGAAGCAGAAGAAACTTCGAGTTTGAAGAGAAAGCGATCCAGCTGAGCCTCAGGCAATGGATAAGTGCCCTCAAGCTCGATCGGATTCTGTGAAGCCAGCACAAAGAAAGGCAACGGCAGCCGGCGGGTAGTGCCGAGCAGTGTAACTGACTTTTCCTGCATCGCTTCGAGAAGCGCCGACTGAGTCTTTGGTGACGCGCGGTTAATTTCGTCAGCGAGCAGAATGTTGGTAAAAATCGGGCCGGGCTGAAAAACCATTTCGCGCTGGCCGGCGCTGTTCTGTTGCAGAATATGGGCTCCGAGAATATCACCCGGCATAAGATCTGGAGTAAACTGGACCCGGTTGAACTGAAGACTGAGAAGCTGCCCAAGGCATTTGATCAGAGCGGTTTTGCCCACTCCGGGCAAGCCTTCAAGCAGAATGTGACCGCGGCTGAGAATACCAACCATCACCAGACGGTGCAGAGCCGGGCGGCCGATCAGAATGCGGTCGAGCTCACCAAGCGCTTTCTGAGCCAGTGCTGACGCCTTTGCCAGTTCGGGCTGCGACAGCAGTTTGTTTGCCTCGGTCATAGTTTATCTCCTGAGTTATTGCTGTTCATGATCAAAATACTTTTTTACCGCACTGCGATGTTTTGGCAGAATTATACCAGATTCGGCGCCACCCTCAGAGGTTTTCTGCCAGGCAACTCCGGCCTGAGGCATCTGATTATCTGCCCCTGCCGACGTCTGAGGGGCAGAAAAGCTCATACCAATCGCCACTGACTTTTCGAGAGCCTGCTCATTCGGGGCAGGCAAAACCTCATTTTTAAACTCAACATTATGTTCTGAGCTTTTGCGGTCAAACTTGAGCGGCGCGTGGCCGCCGCCACGGCCTGCCTGCCCCGAAGCACCGCTGCCGCTTTCGCTGCCTGAACCCGTCTGACCGCCAGTCTGTGCACCACCGACACCGTCACCCTGGCCCTGACTTTCGCCCTGCTGCCCGTTGCCGTTTTCACCGCTGCCAGAGCCCTCACACATAACCAGCTCGCTCTGTGAGCCTGGTTGTAGATCCGCCTCGGTTGCCGGCCTTATTTTTCCAGCCTTTTTAAGAGCCTCGAAAGTTTTTCGGTCAATCAAACGGGCACTGGCAAGCCTCTGAGCTTTCGCCTCAGCTGCTGCCGCCGCCTTCGCCTGCTGCTCTTCAATGTATTCCTTAAGAGCCTCGGCAGCCTCTTTGGCAGCTTCTGCCGAATCAGGTCCACCTGCTGCGGCCTTTTCAAGAGCTCTCTGCAGCTTCTCAGAACCAGAACCAATTCCGGCACCGCCTGCCGCTTCTTCAAGACCATTGCTGGCAGCTCTGGCAAGCTCTGAAACCTGACTGTCATTTTTGCCGGCGGCTTTGCTCATTTTTTCAGCCAGTTCAGCAAGATCATCCAGACTTTTCCGCTCTGAAAGATTTTTTACAACGCTGGCACCGGCCTGTTTTTTCAGTTTTTCCTGAAGCTGGTCGAGAGCCTCAAAAGTCGCAGCCGGATCATGACGCTGCGAATCAAGGCCGATACGTTCCAGGGTTTCGTTGAGCTGTCGGGCTTCTTCAGGCGAAATGACACGCTCTTCGGCAAGTATCTCTATCTGCCCTGCGGCAACACGTTCGAGCTCCTGCAGCTCGATGCGCGGGTCATTGCGCGCATCACGCCCGATTACCGGAATGGTCAGCGACAGCAGCAGAAAAAGCAGCGAAATACCGGCAGATATATATCTGTTACCCGCAACCGGCTTCAGCAGAGGAACTTCGACCTGTTCTGGCAGACGATCCCGCCAGCCCGTATCACCAGTTTCCTCGGTCGCCATAAGCAAACCGCCAGAACCGTTGTGAGCATCGACAGCAGCCAGCCAACCGCGTTGTTCAGACGTCTGTCGGCGTGCCGCAGCAAAAGCCAGACCGGTCGAAATTGCCAGACCGCAGAGAAAAGCTGCAGCAAAAGCATCGCCCGGGTGCCCGACCTGCCTGAGAATCAAAAAGCAGACGCCGGCAACAAAATTCAAAATGGTAAAATATCGCAGAAAGCACAAAAACAGGGTTATCCTGAAATACTGACTTTTCAAAGCAGCTGCAGCCAGCTCAGGTGAAGCAAAACATTCTTTCCTGGGTTTCGGTTCCATTACATCTCCAGACATTTATCACCAATCCCGCACTTTGCATTTTAGCAGACAAAGGATAAATCTGGTTCTATTTTTATCAAGGTTCTGGTAGATTATTCTTATGCAAACCAGACAAGTTGAAGTGGTTCTTCCGGAAGATACTTTTCTCAGGCTTGAAGCAGCAGCAAAAGCTGCCGGTCAACCCGTCCAGGAAACAGCGGCGGCGGTTCTTTGCCGGGCTTTTCCGTCAGTTCCGAAAGCCGCCGAACAACCGGCATTACCAGGTGTAGCACTGATCAGAGACGGTTTCGCCCCATTGCCTCAGGCCTGCCAACCCGGGAACCTGAATTCATCATCTGCACCCGCGACCAGTATAAACAGCCTCACCAGACCCGAAGGACCATCAACTGCAGGCATGTTCACACCAGGCAGGCCCACCATAGCCGTGCCGCCTTCACCAGAAAAAATGCAACGGCGACTCGAGATTGAAACAAACATGAAAGAACTTTCGCTGCTGATAGAAACAGCCGAAGAAGCAAAAAAAGAAGAATATCTGCTGCAGTATGCAATGCTCGCAGCGGAACTTGAATCATTAGCATAAAACTGCCCGGAGAAAAAATAATGCCCAGAAAAAACAGATATAAACAGCTTTGCGAAGCCTATGACCGTGGGGTTGCCGAATGTAGCCAGTATCAGAAAGAATGCCGCGAATTTGTTCAGGAAATCCGCTCTGCCATTCTCGAATACCTCAATTGCCCCGAACCAAAGCTGTTCATGTTTACGCCCAGTTCTGGGTTTGTTTACAACAGCCAGTCACTCCAGGGTGACGCCCTGGACACCGAATTCGGAGAAAACGGCACCGCCGCAATCGGCTTTGCAATCAATGTTAATGATGATGATCTGCAGGAAAAATTTTTCACCTTTCTCCTGATTTTCCGCAAGACCGGTTCAAAAATTATTTTTAACATCGATGACGACCGAGAATTCGTCAACAGCAACGAGGGCATCAACGAATTCTGTGATTATCTGTTCGAAATCGCCCAGAAAAATCTACTCGGGCGCCTCGACAACTTCCTGCAGTCGCCTGAAAAAATGAATGCCCCGATCGGCTTCAGACCTGAGGCCGAAAGTCAGAAAAAAGTCAGTAAAAAACCCTGAAAGGTTCAGGCGCGCCGGGGCGGGGTGGAGTCAGAGAACGCTGAAAGGTTCTGGAATATGGCTTGTCACCCGCCACCGGAGCCTGAACCGGCATTGCCCGGTCTGCGGGAATGACTACCTCACGTTTCTTTTTTTCGACTGTCTGAACTGTTTTTTTCTGGCCCGATTTTTCGAGCTCAAGTATTTCATCAAGAGTTCTCGGCGGGTTGCCCTCATCAAGGTTCTGCCAACCCGCTTCTGCCAGCCATTCAACCGCGGGGTTCACCTGATAGAAACCTTCGTCAATTTTATCACCCCAGTAATAACCTTTTGCCAGCTGAACATCGCCCATCACTTCGGCAATTACCCCCAACCGGTAGAAAGCCCAGGTGGTGCGTTCAGGCAGCGGCGTTTCCGCCTTGTTTTCATGCTGATAAATTACCGAATACAGCTCTTTGGCTTTTTTAACCTTGTTACCGCTGAGTGCAGCCTCGGCCTGAGCTCTGAATGTTGCATAATTATAGCTTGACCGGCAACCGGTCAAAACTGTAAACAGCAGCGCCACAGCCAGCAACCCGAAATGCACGCGGACTCCAGAACCATTTTTCCGGTCACTCACTTTTTACCTCCTGGGAGAGGCTTCCAGAACTGATCAGCTCCGGCCGGAACCGGCGGGTAAATTCTTCCTGTCCAGGTAAAATCATTTGCCTGTTTTGCCGGATCACGCAGCAGCATATAGACGTCGAATCCATCAGAAACCCTTTTAACTGTCATTTCAGCAAGGTATTCAGAGGCAAGAAACTGCTTGCGGCCATCAGATTCAGTTCTCGAAAAGGCTTTGCCGCCACCGCGACTCTCGACCGCATAGGATACGTGCCGATTACCCGGCATGCCAACCTTGAATTCGGTTTTTCCCACCCAGGCGTCACCAGATTCGGGCTTAAAAACAATTTTTTCCGCATCTGACCTGGCAATGTCATTGCGCATGATGGTCATAATCCAGGAAGCCTGGTTGGAAGCAAGAGCGTTGAAGCTGCCGCGGGCAACGTTCGACGCGCCACGCGACATGGCAATGATGACCCCGCCGGCAATAATGGTGAAAATGCCAACGCTGATCAGCAGCTCCGTAAAGGTAAAAGCGCGCCTGTTCATCTGCGTTTTCCTATAAATGTCGAAAGCTCATAGTCTTTCTGTGGTGTTCCGACCTTCTCTTTTGACTTGTAATTGAGGATCAGCCTGACAATCTTGCCATATTCAGGCCCGGTGGCAGGATGTTTGTCGATTTTCAGCCGGGCCTCCACCTCCATGTAAGCAGGGAAACTGCCTACGTGCACGTCAATTTTGCTCGTGTTTCCGAGACTGATCTTGCCTTCGCTCACCGGAGCAAAGCTGATTTCGCCAACCTCAGGCTGCCAGCCGGAATTCTCGATCTGCTCCAGAATTTCTGCGGCAATCTGACTGGCTCTTATTTCATCAGCAGACAAGGTTACCTGCTTGTGCGAGGAGCCCATTAAACCCCACAATGGAACCATAGCCGCCACCATTATACCGCTGGCGAAAAGAATTTCGAGCAACGAAACGCCTCTTCTGTTCATATTTCGCCTCCTGACGGCCCAATGACCACACCGACAAAGTTTTCGACCGGGTTGACCGTCGGGTCAAAACTCTGGTTGTACATGATGCCGCCGCCCCCGGCAAAGTTATCTGGATCAAGCGTATGGGCAGCAATGCCACCAAAAAGCTGTAACGGGGCCTGTTTGCTGGCTGGTTTAACCTCGCCATCCGACTTGTCGAGAGCGACCAGATAAGCAAGTGTCGGGTGCTGACCGCTGTTGCGAACGGTAATCGCTCCTTTTTCGGCAAGAATCATCAGCTGCGCCTTTTCGGGATTATCAGCACTTCTGAATGTTCCAACTTCGATCGGGCCGTCAACAATGATGGCCCCCCCTGAGGTGGCGCCAAGGTTATCACCCATTTTCAGGCCTTTTCCACCGGTTTTGACTCTGACGACAGCATTAGCCAGGTTGAAGTCGCTGTTTTGAGCCGAACAGAACGCGGATTTCAGCACGGCAAAAACATCCTGATGCTTTGCTGCATCGATTTCGTAGCAGACCCTCGGTGTAAGGCCCAGAGCCGGGTCTTTGCTGTCTGGAATGGTGTCGATCTGCAGCTTGCTCTGATCGGTTCCGAGGACCGGCAGATCAAAGTTCATGTTGTTGATTGGCAGAACCGATCTGTCGGGTGGGATATTGATGCTCTGAGTATTCTTGGAATACTGCGCAATAAGACTGTAGGTTTCGTCATATGAACAAAAGTCAGCCTTGCTCATGATCTTTTCGTAAGAAATCAGGTTGCCGAGCGCTGAATAAGGCAGTTTGATGAAAAAATCCTCCATCTCACTCAGGTCAGGCACGCCCAAAACCGCATCTGGAGGAGCGGGCAGATAGATCAGATTCTTATCGACAAAAACATCCTTGAGAAAGGTCTTGTCGATATCTTTAAGCTTGCCGGGTATAAGATTGCGCTTTTTGCCAGAATATTTGTCGTAATCTTTCTGCGGCAGCCCGACAACCGCGCCAACCGGTGGCTCGGCCCCGGTACCGGGAATAAGATAACTGAGTTCAAGAAAACGGTCGTAAACCCGGCCCGTTACCCGCGTAATACTGATACGACGGTCGTTTTCACCGGTTCCAGCCTCGCCGAACAGATGCAGAAAAGAGCTGTTCCACCATTTTTTTTCCTTGTCCGGTTTATGTTCGCGAAACTGAAATTCAAGAATTTTTTTCCACATGTCGGAAGAAGGACCGTCGACAACGGCATTCGAAAACCCCCAGCGGGCAATGCGAAACACCATCTGATGCCCGTTTACCGGCCAGCCCGTGAAGCCATCAAAATTAAGCAACAGGGTGATCGGGTTTTCGGCAGTTGGAAAATATGAATGATAGCGCTGCCCAAACTTTCGATGCCCGGCTGCCCGGTTCAAAAGCAGGTTACCGCCACCAAGATATATCCAGCCACGTTTTTTCCAGATTTCGGCCTGCTTATTGAAGTGATCGCCCGCCAGCCCATTGTCTATGATAATCGGCCGGTTAGAGCCGGGTGCAGTATCACCGGTTGCAGGCGAATCGATCGACACCGTGTTGAATTTGACCGGATCATTCTCGTCAGTAGCTTCGCGCAGATAAAGGGTATACTTGGTCAATGGCATCGGGAATGGAATCACAACCCTGAAAGGCCTGGTTTCCTGCCATTCTTCACGTGTATTGCCGATGAATACTTCGACGGTCAGAGTCATTCTACCGCCCTTTTCACAGTCAAAAAACAGTTCCTTATCGGTTTTATAATCGCTCAGAAGCCTGATATCCGAGAATTTTACGTCATAATTCACCGAGACATCTTTTGTTGGCTCTTCACCGAACAGTTTTTTCACAAAACCATCAACGTCGGCATTGGCTAACCAGATTTTCTTGAACTCCGAAGCAAGCGTGTCAGGGTCATTATGAACAAATATCTTGTTGCGCAGAGCATACCCGGGTGAAGCCGGGTCTTTGGCGTTGGCGGCATTCAGGTCTTCTTTCAGTTTACAGACAAGCATTCTGGCAGCTGCCTGAGCGCATTTCATCGCCCGCAGATGTTTGAGAATCTCACGGCTTTCGTTGAATTTTCCCTGAACCAGATGGTTATAGGCCATAACCAGAATTGTCAGAACAAAAATACCGCCAAGCACGACAAAAAGAACCACACCGCGGCGTTTGGCAAAAAACCTTGTGTCAGTCAGCATCAGAGGCGCCCTCCTCTGCCTGTCCGGTTTTATGACGATTCAGCCAGTCGATGGTTCCCTGGTGGATTGGCACGCCGATTTCTTCAAGAATGGCTTTTGCCTTGAGCGGGTCAGACGGAATTGCGGCGGTCGCCTGGTGCTTCATCTTCAGATGCGTTGAAGCCTTCACAAGCAGGTCGGTAATGAGCTCAACTGTCGCAGCCGGTGTTTTATCAGTAGTTACAAGGACATTGGGCAACCCGATGGTCTGAATCGATGGTTGTGAATCGCCGTAAAAACCGGCCGGAATCGAGTAGATTCGCGCCGTCGCGACCTTCTGCAGTATTTTCTGCAACTGCTGCTGATTAAGGCTGACGAGGGTGCAGTCATGAAAAATCAGGGCATCAGAAACCGTGCGGTTTGGCATACCGGCCTGAATGGTTGCAAAACCCACCTGTCCAGTTGAAACGGCGCTCAAAACGGCATCAGGCGGCAGATCGAGGCTGCTGAAATCATCACCAAACCCGAGTGAAGAAAGAATCTCTTTTGACGTTCGAAAAGTAGATGAATTTTTCTGGCCAAGAAAGCCGCGCAGGCGGCCCGGAAATTCACGTGATGGTTCAAAACCTTGTGGTGTCTTAACCAGGTGAACGACATCTTCCCAGAGGGGCCATACAATGCGAATGGATGAACTGGCGTCGGCGGCCCAGGTTTCGCAGGCAATACGGCTTTCGACCATGCCAAGCATGATGCGGCCTTCGCGCAGCAACCTGACATTGTCAACTGAACCGTTGGTTTCAACGGCTTTGAAAACTCCGCCTTCGGCATCAAAATGACTGTTAAACCAGTCAGCCAGGATATTACCGACAGGGAAATAGGTTCCGAGACGATTTCCAGTGCCAATCAGCTGATAGGCAGAAGAATAAAGCTGCGGCGGCAGCGGGGCTTCTACTTCTCTGACCGGTTCAGGAGCACTCAGAAGAAGAATCGCAATAATTGCCAGCACCAGAAAACACGGCCAGGCAAAGGCTGGAATGTTACCGGAATTTCGCTTCAGCACTCATTGGCCTTCCGTGCCCGACACGACACAAGCAAACTCAGCGCACGATAATGCGATAGTTTACGGGCATCTTGAAATCGTATTTCTTGATCGAGTCGTTAAAAGCCTTATCATCGCCTTTGGCG
Organism: Candidatus Ozemibacteraceae bacterium; assembly: GCA_035342015.1. Classification (GTDB taxonomy): domain Bacteria; phylum Muiribacteriota; class Ozemobacteria; order Ozemobacterales; family Ozemobacteraceae; genus Rifleibacterium. Next base: position 13,222 of record DAOQWI010000002.1, read on the forward strand.
CTGGCGCTTTTTTCTTTGGTTTCAACCGGCTTTTCAGATTCATTCTTTACTGTCACGGTTTTGTCGGCCTGTGCCGGCGCCGGTACAGCTTTTTTCACGACCTCGCTCTGTGCGGGCTGCGATTTTTTTTGTTTTTTCTGTTTTTTATACTTTTTGCCGGAAGATCGCTTGCCGGTCTTTTTGATTTTCTTTTCTTCGACTTTGGGCTGGGCCTGTTCAACGACGGGCTTTTCTTCAACCGGCGCTGCCTGTGGAGCAACCGCCTGAGGTGCTATCGGGGTTGTTTCTTCTTTTACAGCATTTTCAGAAGGCTGCATTTTATCGATATCCGCCATGGCAATGCTCAACGGCTCGGTACGACCCTGCGATTCGCGAATCTTGATAAGCGCCGCGGCAAGAGCTTTGCCGGCAATGTAATCTTCATAAGAAGAGTTTTCTACGACTTTGGCCACAACTGTCTCAGGAATTGACTGGTCGGCGCCGTAAACTCTCTGTCTGAGCCGGCCCAGGGCAAGCGCAAGGTCTCGGCCCGGAATATACGAAGTGCTTTCGACCGCCGGAGCAACAGCTACCTGCTGTGCGAGTCGGCCTCTCATTTCCTCAATGGCCACCTGAGCCTCTTTCGACAATGCGTCGGCTCTTGTGCCAGCCATCAAGCATAAAAAAACCAGTAAATAAATCAAATAATGACTTTTCATGCCTTCTCCTGACTATCTAACAAAACTCCTGCCATATTATCACCAATAGTTTCTATCGGCAACACTAAAAAATCGGCATACCACATTTTGTACAAAATTTTTCCTGCATGTTATTTTCGCTGCCACAATTTTGACATTCAATAACCTTTTTCCCCTCGATCTTGATGTTCTGTTTCATATCTTCTTCTTTCATGCCAGGTGGAATGCGCATTGGCGGAGGCTCGGGTGCTGCTTTTGGCTCTGAGCCTCCAACCGAGGTTGCAATGTGGCTGATGCTCTTGCCGAGGAGCTCACTGAAATTAACCTCGGGTTTGGCACGCTTAACATGAAAGATCTCAATAGGCATCGATTTGCCTTTAACCATAATCGACTCGCGCTGCTCGACTTCGAAATAATCAGCAACTTTTTCATAGGTTGATCTCGTGATAAAAAGTTCCATACCCTTGGCTACAGACATGACGCGCGCAGCCAGGTTGACGTTATCGCCGATGACTGTATATGACAGCTGCTTTTCACTGCCCATATAACCAGCTGTAACCACGCCGGTGTTGACCCCGACACCAATTTCGATAACCGGCTTACCCTCTTTGCGCCAGCGCTCCTGCAGTTCCCGCAATGCATCAAGCATGCGAACACCGCAGAGAACAGCCCTTATTGGGTCGTCGTCCCGGGCAACCGGCGCACCAAAAAGCGCCATAAGTTCGTCACCGACATATTTGTCAAGGGTCCCTTCAAGTTCCATCAGAATGTCGGTCATTCTCGTAAAGTAAACGTTGAGCTGCTCTACGATATCGGTTGGATCCATGTTTTCAGACATTTTGGTAAAACCGCGGATATCAGAGAAAAACATGGTGACTTCACACTTGCTGCCGCCAAGTTTGAGACCTGAAGGGTCTGACATGATCATTTCTGCAACACTCGGCGACACGATACGCGCCAGACTTCCCTTCAACTCTTCATTTTTCTTCAGCTGGTCTTCACTGAGCTTCTGCGCTGAAACCAGGTCGTCCATGGTGGCCGAATACAGCTTTGCATTCTTCATAACCAGGCCGGCAATATCGCCACAGGTTGCCAGCAGATTCTGGTCATCACGCGTATAATCCGGATTGTTCATCTGTTCGACATTGATAATAGCAAACAACTTGCCTTCAGCATAAATCGGAGCGGCCATAAGGGTTTTAAGGGCGCCCTGCCCGATCAGCCCCTTCATTTTCGGGTCCATTTCACATTCTTTCACCCCAAGAGCACCGGCTCCGCCGGTGACCTCATTCATCCGCTGGCGAAGAAGATAGGTGATCATACTGTTCTCTTCGTGCGGAATCTCTATTTCCTTCCATTCCTTCGGCTTCATGCCGATCGCTTTAACGATCCTGAATTTGCCTTCTTTTTCGTCGTTTAGCAGCAGCTGAACCTTCTGTGAATCGAGGCCCTTGGAAATGATTTCGACGATATTGTTAAAAATCTGGTCGCGGTCAAGACTCTTGGTAAGGTTCTTGATACGCATAAGAGTCGTGGTAAGCTTCATCGATCGCTTGCTGAACTCATCACGTATTTCACGCATTTCACGTTCCATACGTTCTTCAGCCGTTTCGACCTTAGCCGGAGGTTCATCTCCAGCCTTATCTTCAGCTTTTTCTGCACCATCAGGAGTATTACCGCCCTCTGCTGCGGCCGATTCCGGCTCTTTATCGCTCTTAAGGGCACTGTCGAGTTTATCGTCTTTATCTTTATTTTTCTTCTGTGCCTTTTCACGATATTTCGCGGCTGCGGCCGGGTCTACACGAGTTTTCAGCGCGCCACCGCCCTCAACCTGATCGCGACCTTCAGCGCCAACAGCTTTCAACTGCTCAGATCGGAAAAACAGATAGACGAGAAAACCGGCAGTAAAAAGCACAAGAATTGAGTAGACTTCCCACCACTCTTCAATCGGAAACTTCTCCGGCTTGAACTTGATCGCGATGGTCGCAGCCGCCAGCAATACTGGCAAAGCAAATGACAGAAGCTTTATTGCAATTTTTTCGCCAAGAACGCCAAGAACACCAGCAATAGCAAAGACGTAAAAATAAGAAAAAAACCACTGGTAAATCCGCGGCACCTTGTTGGTAAATACAAGAACTGCCAGCAACAGAACCACCACACTGCCAATTATTCCGAGAATATCCGGCAGACGGTCTTTTAAGCTCTTGGCTTCCTGCGTTTCTTCAGCCATCTTTACCCCGTCACCACAAAATGCTCTATTATTGTTACATGGAACAACAATTTATTCAAGAGCCGGTGCCGGTGGTTTCATTCATTAATCTTGTGGCATCGAAACTTTCAGGAGTCATATTGCCGAGGAGTTCTTCGGCTTCGCCATGGCGCCCTTCTAGACAGAGCAGATGACCATACCAGGCACAGGCGCGGCCATTTCTCACTTTGCTCTTACAGGCTTCGGCAGCAAGCTTCATGGCTTCTTCTTTATTCCCCTCAGAAAGGGCGGCAATGGACAAAATCACTTTTTTCAAAGAAGCCGTCTTTTCGCCACCATTGAGCTCTCCAACCCGGGCTTTCCACTTTGCCAGAGCTTCTTTTGCGTTCATCATAAAATCCAGTTCAGAGAGCTCGGTAAGAATTTCAGCCTTCAGAAAAGGCAATTTTACACAATTCAAGGCTTTGCCAAGGTCGATGTGGGCCTGAACATATTCTTTGAAGGCTGTGCCGCAACATCCAAGAATAAGCAGACACATGGCTGTTTCATCATTTGAAAACATCTTTGCACGTTTTTCAGAAAATCCGCGGATAACCACGACTGCTGTCGCAAAATCCCCTTTGCGACAGCGCAGATAAGCATCCAGAAGCTGCCCGGATTCCAGTTGACTGGTTCCTTTAAAGGTTTCAAGATACTCATTTATGTTTCGCTGCGCTTCGACATAATCTTCGCGGCAGATCATTGCCAGAATCATCGATCGCCAGAGGGTAACAAAAGTTTTGCGGTCAAGACACCCGAGAACCTTGCGACCGGTAAGAACGACTTCCTCAAAAGCGTCCTTTTCAAGCCCCTTGAGAGCCTGTGATTCAAGAATCTTGGCATCAGTAAAGCTGATAGTGCCGTCTTTCTGAATATCCTTTCGATTAACGGCCACCACCCCTGAAAGCCCGGCAGCGCTTGCGACATTGAAAATGACGAAACGGCCAAGAGGCATAATTATCATCGTCAGAAGAGCCAGAATACCACTCACAGCCATATATCCGGCCCGTGTTGCAAAGCCAAGGCGACTTTGAAAAACCAGTACAAAAATCATGAAAAACCAGCAGAAAAACCAGATCCCGTAGAGTTCATACCTCAATGGCCTCTGTTCAGCCGGCAAAATGCTAAACGCCGGAAATACCAGAAACAACGCCAGCGCAACAAAATGACCGGCAACCAGAAGTTTGGGAATTATCCAGACACTGTCGAACGCAGAAAAATCACTCTGCATCGTTGCAATTATCATTTCGCGAAAACCCAGATGCTGGCCGGCCAGAAGAAATACGGTCGCAGCAATCAGATAGACAAAGTTATGCCAGATTGCCGAAGGTGCTGAAAGCATTGTGGCAAGAAAAATGAGTGCCCCAAACAGCCCGAGATAATAAATTACACCCACTACACCGTGAATACAGAGAGGGATACCCAGAACAAAAGAAACCGGAGCACTGTTGACAACACTGTCAAGAAATGACTGTCCGCCTTCTTTTCTTGATATGTCTGCCAGTTGCTCACCCATTACTTCGCAGGTTTGATAGGCGCGAACAATATTTCCCATCTCCATATCAAGATAATAAGTCAACAACAGGTCACTGTAAGGCAAGCCTTTGAAGGTATCATAACTGTTGAAATGCTTCAGACTCTCCTGATTCGAAGAAAATCCGAGCAAGCGCTCGACGGTAATTTTGCGTGTCAGGGCAACAACATTTTCGTTATTGGCCTCGATGGCTTTTCGATAGGCGGCACCCGCCTCCTCAAGAGAGCCTCTGGCAATGGCAATCTGGCCAAAAAGGGAGTGAATCTCCGACCGACCGGCTTTTGGCAGTTGATCAAGCGGAATAGCCCGCAATCTTTCAGCCGCCTTTTCATACATGCCAATTCTGGCAAGCAGTTTGCCAAGCTGCAACAGCGGCATCATGTTCTTCGGGTAAACTTCAAGCGCTTCTTCGTAAAGAAGCGCTGCGTCTTCAAATTCGCCACGCTCCTCAGCACGAACACCCTTCTGAACCAGAAGCTGCGATTTTTTCAGAAGAATTGCCCCGTCTTCTGCGCCCGATGCTGAAACAACAAGCGCAAAAAACAGGCAGAAAGCCAGAAATATGAAAGAATTCCGTCTCAAAATACCTCCAGAATGTCTGCTGGCGGCGAAGTTACTTCATGAGCTCCTTCTGTTTTTTGCTGGCAGCTTCGTCACGCTGAAATGAAACGGTAACAACGTCGCCAACTTCAATTGAAGTCGAAAAACAGGTCTTGTGAACATTGATCACGTCACCATTTTCGAGTAAACAGCGGAAATAATCACCATTGCAAGAATCAACAACTGCCTGCATTTCTGCCTCCCTGTAAAAAAGAATTAAAAGCCAAGCTGCGAGAGAAAACTCTGAACGAAACGATGAATTTCATCAACCGCCGAATCATGCTGAGAGGCTTCAAGAAAAGCGATCTTGTTGCCACGCATGTCGCCCTCGCGCGTTTTATAAACCTCTATACGATAAACCAGTTCATGCGAAAAATTCTTGTGCGGAAAAATTTTGACGAGCAGCCGGGTCTCGTCGGGAAGCCTCAGAATCATGGTTTCCTGAATAGACCCGGTCTGCAGCGTCACATCCATGCCGACATCTTCGTTTTTTCTGAAAAGATAACGCTGGGTAATTCTGTAAATCAGATCACCCACATCACGAAGCGTCAGATTGATTCCTTTTTCCATTCCTGCTCCTTGATGAAATCAGAGAGTTGAATACCGGTGAGATTCTCACCATTGCGCAGGCGCACGGTAATCGTGCCGGCATTGGCCTCCTGCTCACCCAGAATGATCATGAACGGAATCTTCTGCAACTGAGCCTGGCGAATGCGATAGCCCATTTTGTCATTGCTGTCATCGAGTTCACATCTGACAAGATTCTGCTTGAGAGCGGCCACAACTTTCTTTGCATAATCAGACTGCTGATCATTAACCGGTATGACCACCGCCTGAACCGGAGCCAGCCACAACGGCATGGCACCGCTGTAATGTTCGACAAGAACACCAAAGAAACGTTCAATAGAGCCCAGCAAAGCGCGATGAACCATATATGGGCGGTGGCGATTGCCATCCGGGCCTATATAATGCATGTCAAACCTTTCAGGCAGGTTAAAGTCAAACTGAATCGTGGTCATCTGCCATTCGCGACCGATCGCATCTCTGATCTTGAGGTCGATTTTCGGGCCGTAAAAGGCACCGCCACCCTCATCCATTTCACAGGCAACCCCTTCGGCATCAACAGCACGTCTGAGCGACTCAAGGGCCTGTTGCCAGCGAGATTCTTCGCCAACAGCCTTTTCGGGCCTGGTAGCAAGATAAGCCTTGATGTCGGTGAACCCGAAAGCTTTCCAGAGGCGCAGGCTGAATCTGAGAGTTTCGCGAATTTCATCTTCAATCTGATCTGGCGTGCAGAAGATATGTGCGTCATCCTGAGTGAAGCCTCTGACACGCAGCAACCCATGCAGAACACCGCTCTTCTCGTAGCGGTAAACCGTGCCAAGTTCGGCCCAGCGCAGGGGCAGGTCGCGGTATGAACGCACCTGCGATTTATAGGTCATGATATGGAACGGGCAGTTCATCGGCTTGATGTAATAATCGTTGCCGTCGATTTCCATTGGGTTATACATGGCATCTTTGTAATTCTGCAAATGCCCGCTGGTTTCCCAGAGCCAGCTCTGGCCGATGTGCGGCGTATACATCAGTTCGTAACCGTTGCGATAATGCTGCTCTTTCCAGAATTTTTCGATTTCATGCCTGATTCTTGCACCTTTGGGGTGCCAGAAAACAAGACCCGGGCCAACTTCTTCGTGGGTAGTGAACAGATCAAGCTCTTTGCCAAGCTTGCGGTGATCGCGTTTTTTGGCTTCTTCAAGACGGTCGAGATACTCTTTGAGCTCTTCTTTGGTCATGAAGGCAGTGCCATAGATACGCTGCAGCATCGGCCGCTTTTCGTCACCGCGCCAGTAGGCGCCGGCAACGCTGAGCAGCTTGAAATTCTTTATTGCGCCTGAATCCTGAACGTGCGGGCCACGGCAAAGATCGACGAACTTACCCTGTGAAAACACCGAAATCGTCTGGTCGCCAAGCTCTTCAATGAGTTCGAGCTTGAAGGTCTGGTTCATTTTTTTGAACATTTCGAGAGCTTCTTCACGGCTCACAACCTTGCGAACAAAGGGCGACTTCGCCTTGATGATCTCTTCCATTTCTTTTTCGACACTGGCAAGATCTTCGGTTGTCAGAGCGCGTGGCAGCAGAAAGTCATAATAAAAGCCGTTTTCAATAGCCGGCCCGATACCGAACTGGGCTTCGGGGAACAGCTTTAATACTGCTTCTGCCATAATATGCGCCATCGAATGGCGGCACACTTCTGTGGCTTCTGGTGATTTGGCGGTAACGATCTCGAAGTCGGCTGACTCGGTCAATGGCGTGCGCAGATCAAGGAGATTTCCATTTATTTTTCCGGCCAGAGCGGCTTTCGCCAGGCCCGGACCAATTTTGGCTGCGGCGTCAAAAATCGTGGCTCCTGACTCCAGCTCAATGATTTTTCCATCTGGAAGCTTAAGCTGAATCTGTGACATATTGTCTCCTTATAATTGTGCCCGTTTACTCGGGCTTCACACTGATTTTCAGGAATTTTCGCTTGCCGGCCTGCGCAATGAATTCTGCACCCGGCTTGAACATCTTCTGACCATCGGTTTCTTTAACCTGGTCGATCTTAACCCCGCCCTGCTGCAGCAGGCGGCGGGCTTCGCCGCCGCTCTCTGCCATACCGGTAACCGTGAGAATCTTCATCAGCGGCAAACCATCGGCCGGGGCGGCAATTGTAACTTCTTCGATATTATCAGGCAACCCGTCACCGGACTTGCCGAACATTTTTTCAAACTCGGCTTCAGCAGAGGCGGCAGCTTCGGCCCCATGATACTGAGCGGTGATCTGGCGTGCCAGGCGCATCTTGACTGCCTTGGGTTCAGAGGCGATCTGTTCACGAACCGCTTTGAGGTCAGCGATTGACAGATCAGTCAGCAACTCGTAATACTTGATCATCAATTCATCTGGAATCGAAAGCAGCTTGCCATAAATCTGGCCGGGAGCTTCATCGATTCCGACGTAGTTACCCAGGCTCTTCGACATCTTTTCCTGACCGTCGAGGCCTTCAAGAATAGGCATGGTAAGAGTTACCTGCGGCGCCTGACCATAGGATCTCTGCAATTCACGGCCAACCAGCAGATTAAAGGTCTGGTCAAGACCGCCAAGTTCAACGTCGGCATGCAGAGCAACTGAGTCATACCCCTGCATCAGCGGGTACATGAATTCAACGACGCTGATCGGAATCTGGTTTTTGAAGCGCTTGGCAAAATCATCGCGTTCAAGCATTCGGGCTACGGTATATTGCGACGAAAGCTTGAGAACATCGGCAAAGGTCATGCCTGCCAGCCACTCAGAATTGAAAACAACTCTGGCTTTTTCGATATCGAGAATTTTGCCAATCTGCTGTTTGTAGGTTTCGGCGTTGGCCCTGACTTCGTCTTCAGTGAGAGCCGGACGGGTCTTTTTTTTGCCGGTCGGATCACCGATTCTGGCGGTGAAATCACCGATAAGAAAAACGACTTCATGCCCAAGAGCCTGAAACTGGCGCATTTTCTGTAGAACCACCGTATGGCCGAGATGGATGTCAGGCGCGGAAGGGTCTGCCCCCAGCTTGATTACCAGAGGTTTGCCGGTTTCGTATGATTTTTCGAATTTTTTCAGCAGCTCTTCTCTCGAAACAATGTCGGCGGTGCCGGTTGCCACTATTTCGAGCTGTTCTGCCGGTGTCGCTTTAAATTTCACTTCAGATGCTCCTGAGATCTTTCTGATACTGCTGCAGCTTGACTATCTGCTGCTGGTAAGCTTCGATGCTGTCGCGAATCTTGTCGACGACTTCGGCCGGAGCCTTGCTGACAAAATCTGCATTCTCAAGCTTGACAGAAATTTTTGCCATTTCCTTTTCGACCTTGCCCAGCTCATTTTCAACACGGGTCAACTCGGCCTGCACGTCGATGACGCCAGCCAGATCGAGGCAGACTTCGGTAGTGCCCATCAGACCGACAAGATGGCCGGCAGGCTTGCTGTCGACAATTGAGAAATTCTCAACACCGGCAAGCGAGCAGATCATCGCCTGATGGTTATTGAAAGCCTGACTGAGAGAAGCATTTTTCACGACTCTGACAGTTACCTTTTTCGCTGGTGAAACATTGGCTGAGGCCCTGAGGTTTCTGATGACGCGAATGGCTTCCATCAGTTCAGAGATTTCCTGTTCGAGCTGGGAATCGACGCGGGCCGTATCACAGACCGGGAAATGGCTCTGCATCAGGAAACCTTTGCTTCCCGGCAGTTTCTGCCAGATTTCTTCAGTTACGAACGGCATGAATGGGTGCAGAATTCTCAGAGCCCCGTCGAGGCAGCTGAGCAGAACCTGCTGAACCACGGCTTTGCGCTCGGCATCTTTGCCGAACAGCACCGATTTGCTCATTTCGATATACCAGTCGCAGAAGTCGTTCCAGATAAATTCATAGACACATTTCAGAGCATCGTTGAACCTGAAGTTGCCTTCGGCAAGGTTGTTGTGAACCTGCTCAACAGTGTAGTTCAGACGTGAGACGATCCATCGGTCGATCTGCCCAAGCTTTTCGGCCGGCGGCAGTTTCGCGTCGATCGTGCAACTGGCACCTTCAAGGTTCATCAGCACGAAGCGCGAGGCATTCCAGAGCTTGTTGGCAAAGTTACGCCCGATTTCGACCTTGTTTTCAGCAAAACGGATATCCTGCCCGACCGGTGCAAGAGAAATAACCGTATAGCGAAGAGCATCAGCTCCGTATTTGGCGATGATTTCGAGCGGGTCGGGCGAATTGCCAAGCGACTTGCTCATCTTGCGGCCCTTCATATCTCTGACGATGCTGGTGAAGTAAACATCATGGAACGGGCATTCGCCGAGGAAATAATAGCCGGCCATGACCATTCTCGCGACCCAGAAGAAAATAATATCGGGGCCGGTTACCAGAGTGTCAGTCGGGTAGAAGCGACGAAGCGTTTCGGTGGTTTCAGGCCAGCCCATCGTCGAAAAGGGCCAGAGCCATGACGAGAACCAGGTATCGAGAACGTCTTCATCCTGAGTGATGCCCTGAGTTGCACCGCATTTGCCACATTTATCGGGCATATCGGCAGCAACCATTACGTGCCGGCAGGCGCCGCAGGTATAGGCTGGAATTCTGTGCCCCCACCAGAGCTGGCGGCTGATGCACCAGTCACGGATGTTTTCCATCCAGTGCAGGTAAACGCCAACCCAGCGGTTCGGGGTGAAACGCAGAGTGCCGTTCTTAACGGCCTCAATGGCCTTTTCAGCCAGAGGTTTCATTTTAACGAACCACTGGTCAGAAAGATAAGGCTCGATAATGGTTTTGCAGCGTTCGCAATGCCCGACCGCAAGCTGATGGTCTTCAATTTTTTCGAGAAGGCCCTGTTCTTCAAGTTCGGCAACAATGGCCTTGCGGGCTTCAAAACGGTCAAGACCGGCGAATTTTCCGGCAAGATCGTTCATGATGCCGGCTTCGTCCATGACGATGACCTGTTCAAGATTGTGGCGCCGCCCCATTTCGAAGTCGTTCGGGTCGTGAGCCGGAGTAATTTTTACCGCACCTGTACCAAAGGCTTTGTCGACATAATCATCAGCAATTACGGGTATTTCACGACCGATAAACGGCAGAATCAGCTTCTGCCCGATCAGATCGGCATAGCGTTCGTCGTGCGGGTTAACTGCCACAGCTGTATCGCCAAGCATCGTTTCCGGGCGGGTGGTAGCGACGATTAAGTGCCCTTTACCGTCTTTACGCGGATAGCGCATATACCAGAGCGAACCATTGGTGTCTTCTGGGATTTTTTCTTCGTCAGAAAGAGCGGTACGGCATCTCGGGCACCAGTTGATGATGTATTTGCCCTTGTAGATGAGCCCATCCTGGTGAAGCTTGATGAACGACATCTTGACGGCTTCACTGAGGCCTTCATCCATGGTGAAACGCTCGCGTTCCCAGTCACAGGAACAACCGAGCTTTTTCAGCTGACTGAGAATAATGCCACCATACTTTTCCTTCCAGGTCCAGACGCGTTCAAGAAACTTTTCGCGACCCAGGTCATGGCGGGAAGTCTTTTCTTTTGCCAGAGCCTTTTCAACGACATTCTGCGTCGCAATACCGGCGTGATCGGTACCGGGCAGCCACATGGCTTCGCGGCCCTGCATTCTCTGAAAGCGGATCAGGATGTCCTGAAGCGTGTTATTGAGAACGTGACCCATAGTCAGCATGCCGGTAACGTTGGGTGGCGGAATTACGATCGAATATTTGGGTTTGTCGGATTTTTCGCTGCCATGAAAACACTTGGCGCTTTCCCATTTGCTGTAGATGGAATTTTCGACTTCTGCAGGTTCGTATGCCTTTGGCAGAAGTTCTGAGGCATTAGTCTGTGACATAGATTAACCTTTGGCGTTGATTACTTTTGAATAAGGTGCAGCAGCTTTTCGAATTCTTCGGGTGAAAGCTTGAGGTTTTTGGCCTGTTTGAAGATGCTGAGCTTGGTTTCGAGCGACTGAATCTTCTCGTTGGTCTTCGGGTCTGGCTTGAGGCTGTAAGCCTTCTTAAGAAGATCCATGGCATCTTCAAATTTCGATTCAGCCATATAAATATCGGCCAGTCTGACCATCAGAGGCACGAAGTTGGAATCGAGCTCAAGGCCAGCGAGAATGTATTCGCGCGCCCTTTCCTGATCGTTGAGCTCAAGCATTCTTTCTGCAAATCTCTGATAGGTGATCGGCGAAGGTTCGAATTCAGGCAGGCTGTCAACTGGCAGCCCGTTAGGAGCAACAATTTTAGCACCGCAGAGATGGCAGAAGCGGCTGTCGGGGTTGCTCTGTGTGGCACCACAGGCAAGACAGCTGAAAAGATTCTGCACAACCCAGACTTTAGATTTCTTGATAACCGAATCGCCTTTGCGATAGCCTTTTTCAACCTCAAACACAATGCAGCGCTCTGGGAATTTCGATGATCGGAAATAGTCAGTAGCGCTGTGTTTTTCGGGGTCGTATTCTTCTGAGATAACCTGCATATAGGTAATCTGATTTGGAATAATGAGGCGGTCAAGAAGCTTCTGATGAAGTGTCTGCAGCTCTGGCAGCGGATTTTTGATAAGCAGCGAATCAAGACCATCAAAGAAATCGATAAAGCTGGTGATGATCTCGTTCTCGCCGGTAACCGGTATTACGTTTGCAGAAGCGGCAGCACCGCCGGATCTTGCTTTGAGCAGTTCGATCTCAGCATCTTTCTGTTTAAGCTGTTCACGGGTGCGACTGATCATACTTTCAAAATTCTGAATGGCAAGCAGTTGATCGGCAACCTGTCTGGTAAGCTGTTCAACCTCTTCACGCACAGCCGGGTCATTCATACTTTCGTCCTGACGCGCCTCAAGAGAAACACGCAGTCTGGCAAGCTCGTCTTCTCGATTCTGCAAAGTTTCCTGCAGCTTTACAATTTCAAGCTTCATTGCATCAACCTGGTCAGAATCTGTAGAAGCAGCCTTCAATCCTTCAATTTCATTGGCAAGCTGCTCACGTTCCGCTTCAAGAGCAGTAACTTTCATTGCCGCTTCAGCAAAGTCATCTGATTCGGCACGCAGCTTGTCTAATTCAGCCTTCAGCTCATCCATCGACGAGACTTCCTGACGGAGTTTTTCAAGCTCATCAGAAACTGCCGGCGGCAGCGCAGGACTTGCTTTTAAAGATGCGATCTGCGCTTTCAGCTCTTCGACTTCGGCCATGGCTTTAACAAGCTCTTCAGAAGAGCCTGCGCCAGCTCCAGCCGCCTCATCTTTTTCGGCAATTATGCTTTTCAGGCTGACTACATCCTGTTCAAGCTCAAGAATGCGGTTATCTCTGAAAGCTATCTCTGTCTTGAATTCTTCAACAGCCGCAGCCTGAGCCGAGGCATCACCAGCCGCAGCAGTGGCAGTGGCAAGTTCGGCTTCACGAGCCATCAGCTGGGCTTTAATTTCTTCTACCGCAGCATTCAGTTGAGCGACTTCAGCCTGAGAGGCATCAAAAGCCATCTGAAGATCACTTGCCTGCTGTGGGTCAGCAACCGATGAAGTCAGCTGCGACTGAAGATCTCCGACAGCCTGATTTGCCTTCTCAAGTTCTTCACGAAGCGATGAAACCACCTGTTCAAGTTCGGCAACCCTCGGATCTTCGACAACTTCAGCGACGGTACTACCAGAAGCCTGGTGCTGTTCAAGCATCTCGCTGAGAGCTTTTATCTGCTCATCTTTGGCCTGTTCAAGTTCACTGAACTGATTTTTCTGAGCTTCAAGCTCAGCCAGAAGCCGTTCTGATTCCGTGGATTTTTCTTCGAGAGCTTTCTTCAGCTGCCCAAGCTCCTCTGAGCCTGTGCCTCCGGCCTCGATCTGAGTTTTGAGATTTCGGATCTGGAGCTGCAGCAACTTGATCAGATTGTCTTTCTGGACAATCTGTTGATTCAATTTCTTGAAGAATTCGTTACTGATTTCTCCGTTGGCTTCTGGATTCATACGGTCTCCCTAAAATCAATACAGATTAACAATACAATATACTTCGTTAAAGCCAGTTTCGGTGCCGAATACATGTCTCAGCCCCGCGGTTCGGCAAAGAGTTTCTAAACCACGAAAGTCTAGCACAGTGTCAGAGGCAATGCAACACTTGCCATTACAGCAATATCAGTTTTTTCTCTTCCCGACGTGTCCACCGTCCGGACCTTCTTTTTTCTTATCAAAAACCTCTTTACCAGAGGCACTATCTGGAGCCTGTCGACCCGTCGGTCTGGGCTCCTTAGGTTCTGGCCGTGGTTCTTTAAGATTATTGACCTGGTCTTTAAGGTCTTTTTTACACTCAGGGCACATTACCCCTTCGTAAATAATCTTTTGACAAAGCTGACAGGGATGAGCAACTTTTCTCAGACCGACCCGCTCTAGCCTTCCAGAATTTATAAAGGCCTGCACCTGCTCTTCACTGCACCCGGCATGCTCTGCAACCTGAAAAACAGATGCGCCGGGATTGGTTCTGAGAAAGGTTTTAACCTTCTGAAACAATTCCTCTTCTTCACGGAAACACTTCGGACAAACGTCTCTCGCAAGTTTAACCATGATAATGCCGCAAACCCGGCACGAAATCAGTTTATTATCAATATCCTGATTCATTTTCCATAACCATCTCTTTCATTTTTTCTTCGCAGAATATCATAACAGATAAAACCCCAAAAAAGAATGAAACTTTTCACAATCAGAATTCGTTATATATTATGGACAAAGTGTACATATATAACACGACATAATCTGAACAGACTTCACCGCAAAGAGCGTTCCGGAGCGGTCACCTGACACCCTGAAGAAGTCTGGGCAGGGTTGTGGTATAATTACTATATATACTTCAACTACTGCTGAAATCTGCCGGGAAAAATTCGAGGGAGAAACCTATGAGAATATACAAAGCTGTCCTGTTGGCATTTCTGCTGGCGACCTTTCTGTTTCAGACTGGCAGTCAAAAAGCGCTTGCTGCAGACATCACCTTCGACTCATTCGAAGCTGCTGAAGCTGCCGCAAAAAAACGCGCTGAAGAATACCAGAAAAAAATGCAGGAACACATCAAGAATGTTAACGAACAATGGGAAAAGCAGCAGAAAGACCTTGGTGCTGATTCCTCTTCGCCAGACATCAGCAAGATTACCACCCGGCAGGATGGCCAGAAGTCTTCAGACACAGATGCCAGCAAATCCCTCGAAAATGCTGTCAACTCGAGCATCAACCGGCTGAAAGATGAAATGGTAAGCAAAGCCGGGCCAACATCCACAGGCTTCGCCGGCGGAGCTGCCGGTTACCAGTGGAGCGTCAAATTCAAAAACGGCAAGTATGTTCTTTCTGATTCCTACAATGAAGCAGAATTCAACACCGGCAAAAAAAAGGAAGCAGAAGCTCCGGCCACGCCACCAGCCCCGACCGAACCAGAAAACGTCGCCAGTGGCGAAGACAATGATTCAGATGCGGGTTCCGCAGCCGAACCTTCAACAGAACCGGCAGCCACAGCAGCGACCCCGCCAGAAACCACCCCCGCAGTCGCCCCCCCTGAGACCCCGTCTGCAACTACAGCTGACAGCAAACCTGCAACTCCCGCGACAACCACAGCCACAAAACCGGCAACTCCTGAAGAACCAGCAAAACCTCTTACCGGCGTAGATCCGGCACCGGTCAAACTGCCACCGCCATCTATCAGAATGGTAATTCAGCACCCGACCGATTTTTCTGAAGAAGTTTTTGCCAGCAACGCCAATTCTGAAACAACCGCAAACTATCGACTCGACAAATTCAAGATTCCAGAAGATACGCGCATTAAAATTGCCGTTGAAGTCGGCGAAGATGTTAACCCTGAAGACGTTTCCATGGTAGTAACCGATGACCAGGGCGACACCGCCCCGGTGAGCGCCGCAAAACTTAAGAATTATCGCCACATGTTCCGTGTTCCGTCTGAAGACCAGTATTCTGCGAGCGTCTATGTCAACAATCGAAAAGCCCCGGGCGGGCAGCAGAAAAAGATTCTTCAGGTTGCAATTCCGGTCGGCAAAGTCGACTTCGAAAGCCGAACCATCGACAACCAGCGAGGCAGTAAAAGTGGCACTGGTGCCGGCAATATGTCATCATCCGATACCTCTTCATCTGGCGGTAACGAAAGCGTAAATCACTCAAGTTTCGGCAAGCCGCAGGCAGTAGACCTTTCTGATCTTTACTCTGATCCAGCCAAAGCCGGCGCCACAGCAGCCGGTGGCGTTTCAGACAATTCAGCAGGAAGCAGTTCAGCAGGAAGCAGCTCCCCGGATTCAGCCGCGTCTTCTGGTAGCGATACCTCATCAGGCGATACCGGCAGTTCAGGTGGGCAATCATATTCAGGTTCAGAAAGCGCAACAGGCAGTAACGGCTCTGGCGAGATCGGCTATGCGGGCTCTGCCCAGGGCACCAGTTCAGACGACATGGCCGGAAACACTGAAAATGGCGAAACTTCAGCTCCTGAAACCGGCGACAACCAGGAAACAGCGGCCACCGAAGAAAATTCGATTTCATCAGGTTCCGGCTCAGACAGCAATCAGCAGACAGCCGACTCCGGTATCAGGTACAGCACTGCCGATGGAGACTCTTCTCAAGGTTCTGAATACACATCAGACAGCGCTGAAGGCTCGGATGTTGCAGGCGCAGACGAGGTCGCAGGAGCAGAAACATCTGGTAATGCTGCAGACAATGAAAACACATCAGGCACTTCTGGCGACAACCAGAAAGTGAAAGCTCCTGGTCAGAACGCCGCCGGAAACAAATCAGCAACCACCGGAAAAGAACAGGGAGCCGAAGAAGAAGACCCATTCCTGCTTGCCATTTCACTGCGTGCAGAGGCCCAGAAAGTTTACCAGAGCTTCGACTTCATTGACGGCAACACACAGACATCTTCAGCAATCAAAGCAGGCGGCGAAGTCGTCTTCTCACTGAACATGGGAACCGACGTCAATCCCGAAAGCATTCAGATCAAGCTCTCAGATGGGGCCCAGGAAATAAAAGGCAACCTCAAGCGCATGGGCGAATCATTTGCCTACGTCTTTAAGAGCCCGACAGAGAGCGCCTATATTGAAGTTTCCGGCAAAACCAGCAAACGTTCATTCACCTACAAGGTTGGCATTCCCGTCAGATAACCCTTCAAATAAAGGCTTAAGCGACCCGGAGAAAACCTTTCTCCGGGTTCCGTTTTTTTCGAGCACCAGTAAGGCGCCAGAAGCATCGATACCCGAAGGCCGAACCATGCACTCATGACCATCAGGGGCTATTAAAAGAAAATCGGTATCCCAGAAACCTGATGCATAACTGGACCAGAGAACAGCAAGATCATCAGGAGCCTGAGAGAAAAGCCCGTCCCATTCCTGACAAAAGGTCTCCAGAAATTCTGCCGGCGAAATCTCAGCAACGATTTCATCAAGCCCCGCCGAAGCGATTTCTGACATTTTCAGGGGTCGCAAATTAATACCAATGCCGACCACAAAACGCACATAATCAGCAAAGGCTGAAGCTTCGACCAGTATTCCGGCAAGCTTGCGCCGGGCATAAAAAACATCATTTGGCCACTTGAGCCATAATCCGGCCGGAATTTTCGAGCAGAATTTTCTGATGCTGGAAAAAAGGGCGATCCCGGCAATTAGAGAGACAGGAAAAGCAAGAGCTTCTGCCTGAAACGAAAAAGAAAACATCAGACATTGATCTGAACTGCTTTTCCAGGCCCGCTTGAATTGTCCGCGCCCGGCTGTCTGAGATTCGGCGATCTCCAGCCTGGCAGGCAGCACAGGAAGATTCCAGTCACGTTTAAGATCGTCATTCGTTGAACCGGTTTCATGCACTCGAACAAGTTCATGCCGCGAAAAAAAAGGAATTTGCCTGAGCCTCAGCTGCAAATCTGCTATCTGTATCTCAGAAAAAAGCATTGCTCATTTTACAACCCCGGCAAGCCCTTCCATGGCTGAAAAATCAGTCAATTCGGGTTGCAGAGGAGTCAACGAAACGAACCCGTTTTTCACGGCGACAATATCGCATTCAGGGCTGTTGTCAACCACTTCGGGCCATCCCTGTATCCAGTAATACGACTTACCATTCGGGTCACGCCGATGATCATAGGCTTCACGGTAATCGACCTTTCCGGCACGGGTGACTTTGATACCTTTGATGTTTTCATCCGGCAGATCAGGAACATTGATATTAAAAACCCGACCGCCCTTGACCTGTGCCGCCATCAGGCGCCTGACGCACTCCACACCCCATTTTGCCGCAATCGAATAATCGGCATCTGAATGATATGAGTCAAGTGAGACCGCAAATGCGGGCAGACCCTTGAAAGCCCCTTCAAAAGCTGCAGCGACGGTGCCCGAATAGAAAATATCGACACACATGTTAGGGCCGCGGTTGATGCCGGAAACCACAACATCCGGCCGGGTTTCGAGAAGGTTCGCCAGAGCTATTTTGGCGCAGTCGGCAGGGGTACCGGAAACAGCAAAAGCCTTTTCAACCTTGGCCGGGAAACCCACTTCCCTGACCCGCAATGGCTGAGAAAGAGTTAAAGAATTGCTGGCGGCGCTGCGTTCAATATCGGGAGCGACTACGGTAACCTGACCTAGCGTGCCAAGAGCGTCAGCCAAAGCCACAATTCCGGGTGCGTTAATGCCATCATCGTTACAGAGCAGAATATACATGGTACCTCCACCGGTTCAAACGTGCTGCAAATCAGGGGGTAATAACTAAATAACTTGCGGCTGCATGCAAGTCATGATAAGATGTTCTAACTTTGTTTTCAAGGGTTTTTCATGTTGAAAGGGCTGGCAATTTCCCCGGGTTTTGCCCTCGGGCAGATATATTGTCTCAGGCATGTACAGCTTGAGAATATTGAGGGCAGTACAATTGCCCAGAATGAAGTTGACGGCGAAATTGAGCGTTTTCGCTCGGCCCTCGAAATTTCCAGAACCGAAATAAACCAGCTGCTTGAACTGCCCCAGATCAAAAGTAGCCTCGAAATTTCGAACATCTTTCAGGCACACATGACCCTGATCGATGACCCTGATCTGCAGAAAGAAGTTTCTAAGCGCATCCGCGAGCAAATGCGCGATGTTCAGTCAGTTATCAGCGCCGTCATCAAAGATTACAGCAACTTTTTCCGCAATCTGCCTGACCCTCAGTTTCAGGGCAAGGCAATCGATATCATGGATGTCGGCAAGCGCATTCTGAAAAACTGCCAGCGCCGCAAAAACCGGGCAAAGAACATTGACGAGACATCAGAAGGCATAATCATTGCAGCCGAAGACCTTACCCCCTCAGAAATCGTCAGTTTCAACCCTTCGCGAATAAACGGTATCGTCATCGAAGAAGGGACCCCGACGTCACACGCATCGATTCTGGCGCGCTCCCTCGGAATTCCCGCCCTGATTCAGGTGAAAGACCTGATGAAAAAGGTGCATAACGGTAACTTTGCCATCATCGACAGCGGCAGCGGCCAGGTCATCATCAACCCTGATGAGCCGCAGAAAAGGCATTACACCAGAGAACTTGAGCATTACCGCGAAAGACAGCGCCGGATTCTCGAAATTCTCGCCGAGCCTTCGGTCACGGTCGACGGCATCGCCGTTTCTTTAAAGGCCAACATCGGGCAGACCGCCGACATCGATTCAGTAATTGCCAATCGCGCTTCCGGAGTTGGCCTGTATCGCACTGAATTCGCCTATCTGACCAGGCGTACGTTTCCGACTGAGAACGAACTTTTCGAAACCTATTCAGGTGTCGTAAGCAAACTTGGCGACTCCAGCATTGTCATAAGAACCATCGATATCGGTGGAGACAAAATTTCACACCTGATGGGCAATTCACTTGAACGCAATCCTGAGCTTGGCTGGCGGGCAGTGCGCATGTCTCTCGACTGCGAAGAGGTTTTTTCGACGCAACTGCGGGCAATTCTGCGGGCAGCGGCCCAGGCCCGGCCCGGCCAGGTCAGCATCCTTTTCCCGATGATTTCAAATATCGAAGAATTGCGAAAAATCAAAGCCTTGTTGAACCGGCAACATGAAGATCTTATCAAAAACGGTTATGCTGCCCCAGAAAACATGCGGATCGGCATCATGGTCGAAATACCTTCGGTCGCTCTTCTTGCCGACAAATTTGCCCGTGAGGTAGATTTTTTCTCGATCGGCAGCAACGACCTGGTTCAGTATACCCTGGCGGTAGATCGCACCAATTCGAAGGTTTCTCACCTTTACCAGCCGGCAAATCCTGCAGTTATAAAACTTATCAGTCAGGTAGTCAGAGTTGCCCAACAGAATAATGTTTCTGTCAGCCTCTGCGGCGAAATGGCTGGTGATATACGTTACACAGTATTACTTCTTGGCCTTGGTCTGCGTGAACTTTCGATGAATGCCGTTCTGATTCCTGCCGTTAAACAGGTTATCAGGAGCGTTTCATTTGCAGAAGCTGAGCGTCTGATAGCCCCGGTTCTGAACCTTGACACCGCCGATGAAATCGAACAGGCGCTTGGCAAAATTAACCACAAGCTTGGTATACAGTGAATAAACGCCCAGCTCTCATAATGGCCCTGCTTCTGCTGAGCATTTTCTGCCATGCCTGTCAGGCAGACTCTGGCAGCAGTGCTCCTGCAGCACAACCATGGTCGCCGGTTTCCGTCAAGCAGGGCAATTTCCAGATACTGCCAGAAACCCGTGCCAGCCTGGCCGGCCATGAGCTGAACATAATGCTGGCCCGCACATTCGATGAAAAAGCTCTCGGGCTGATGTTTTATGAGAAACTCGAAGAAAACCGGGGCATGCTGTTTATCTATTCAGCCCCGCGCCTGATGTCGTTCTGGATGAAAAACACCATGATTCCGCTCGATCTGATATTTTTTTCTGAAAATCTTGAAATTACTGAGTGGATCGAAGGCATGGAACCTGGTTTTGGCAGACCCGAAGCAGGTTTACCCCACTACAAGGCAACCGAACCAGCTCAATATGCGCTTGAGCTCAATGCCGGAATGATCAAGAAGCTTGGCCTGAAAAAGGGCGATAAACTCGAAATCCCGATAACCCTGCTTTATTCAGATTAAACAAATGCTCCCAGGATCTGTAGACAACCTTTTAAGGCTTTCCGGGATCGTTATTTCTGCGGTTCTGGCGATACAGCCATGGTTGATCACCACGGGCTCAGAAGACCCTTTTCTTTTCAGTTCCTGGGCAATCTTTGCCGCCGGTTCAATAAGCGTATGCCTTTCTGCAGTTCTGCTGCTTTTTTTTAAACCACGCCAGGGGCAGATGGTTTTTCTCGGCGGTTTTTTCATGTTTTTTTCGGCAATAACCGTTTCTACCCTGAATTCCGGGTTTCTTTCCAGTCTGCGCAGCTCAATGTATCTGGTCACTCTGCTGCTGCTCACCGCATTTCTCAGAATGGCCCGCCGCGGCCAGGACAACCTTGCCGTCGCCGGCATGATCTCGCTGAGCGGTTCGTCTATGGCTATCTACAGTCTTTTGCAGGCGGCCGGCATCGATATTCTTGCCTGGAATTCCGATTATCAGATGGTCGGAACTTTCAGCAACCCCAATTTCCTTTCAGCCTTTCTGATTGTTTCAGCTCTGGTAACTCTCGGGATGCTCAATGTTCCAGGCCTGAAAACAACTGATCGGGTCATCTTCTCAGTGTTTCTGGCGATTCAGGGATTTGCCATAGTTTTTTCGGGCAGAGTCGGGGCTATTTTGAGCCTTCTCGTTGCTGCCGGGCTTTATTTTACCAGTTTCTGGGAGATACGCCCCGGCAAGCTGATGCGTCGCTCCGCCTTTATCGCAGGCCTGACTCTTGCGCTGATTTTAACCATCTTCTATGGCATGGCATATTACGCCACCACCTCCTACCCCTGGGAATCAATGAACAAAATGCCTTATCGCTATATGCCTGCGATAACCCGGCTGATACTCTGGCAGATGGGGTTTGCCATTTTTCTCGATCACCCGGTTACCGGCCTTGGACCAGGAGCCATATCGTATCTGATGCCGGCACAGCGCCCGCCACAGGGCTCACTGATCGGGATCAAATCTTTCAATGATGACCCGCATTCGGCTACCGTCAGCATACTTGCTGAAACCGGTTTTATCGGCCTGTGGGGCGTCTGCACTATTTTTGCCGTAATTTTTGGCTGCTATGTCTGGCGGCGCTCAAAAGGCTTTAACCCGAAACCTTCAGACGATACCCCTGATAAAACCACGGAAAATTCTCAGAATAGCAACATCGCAACTGCCCCTGAATCCGACACGGGCACTCAGACTTCAGAAATTCCGAAACCCGATGCAGTAAAAATGACGAACCCGGAAATCACTGACGAAGAAACCGCTTTTTTTCCCTGGTATTCTTCGGCAATCGCCATGCTGATATTCTTTCTGGCCTTCAAAGCGGGTTTTATTGAGGCCCCCCTGTTCTTTTATTCTCTACCGGTGGTTATCGCCGGGTTTGGGGTTTTAAGCGCCATCTGCTCACCCGACCAGAACTTCGGCCATCTCAATGGCCCACTTTTGAGTCGCGGCAGTATGGTTGCAATCATGACATTCTTTTTCTACAGCCTTTTTAACAACAGCATTTCAATCGTGCCGCTATCGGGCTTCATGGTTCTGATTGTCAGCCTGCATTTTTCATGCTGTCTGCGCGACCTTGTCTGGAAGCGAAAATTCAGACCGGCCGCAGTGGTTTTTCTTGCGTTTCCACCGCTGTTCGTTTTTTGTGCCTACAATTTTCAGATTGCCCATCATCTTGAACAGATCAATCTCTGGAAAGGGCAAAATCTGCTTGCCAGTTCACCGGTTGATGCTCAGACCTCTTTTACCACAGCAATCCGGGCAAATCCGCAGTCGTTAAAGGCTTATTATGGTCTTGCAATCAGCCTTGAAAAGCAAAACCGCCCGGAAGAAACCCAGGAAGTTCTAAAAAAGCTCGACGCGATGGTGCCAAACGCCTTCAATTCTAATTACGAACTGGCCAGAATCATGCTTACCCGCAAACAGGTGCTTGAAGCACACAGGCATGCCCTGAAAAACCTTGAATGGGACCGGGCACCACGGTCTTTTGAACTCCTCGGTCAGATCCTCGTGATAGAAGGCAAAAACGGCGAGGCTGAGAAAGTCTTCAACGAAGGACTGTCGCTGTTTCCGGCCAATATTTCTGAAAAAGAAGCAGCAGACCGGATTCGCCTGAATCTGGCAGGTATGGCGGCCAGCCGTGGCGATTTTGCCCGCTGTGAAGAATTGCTGCGACAGATAAGGTCTGAAGTTAAAAACGACATGAACAGTCTTTATCTGTCGGGCATGCTTCTGACAAGAAAAAATCAGAACGAAAAGGCCCTCGAATTTTTTGAAAAAGCACTGGAACTGTTTCCCCAGAACCCGAGATTCATGAACGCTATTGGCTACATTCTCTGCGAAATGAACATTGAAATGGAAAGAGCGGAAGAATTACTCGAAGGGGCATATCAGATCATCAGAAAATCAGAACCAGTCGACCTCGGAGAACTTCTGATGATTTCGCACAGTCTCGGGAAACTTTACTGGAAGCAGGGCCGGAGCCGGGAAGCCGGCGAGCTTCTGAAAATTGCCTGGCAGCAGTGCCCTGAAGAGTGGTCGGTTTTAAAAGAAGAACGCCGCAGGGATTACGCTGAGTTCTGTGCTCAAAACGGTCTGGAGTTTCAACCATGACTGATTTATCACAGTATGTCGGATTGTTCATCGCCAGTATTTTTCTGATTGCAGTGATTGCAATCTCATCATTTCGGCGCAGCAGGCCTGTATCAGGCCCAGAACCGGGCAGCAACAGAAAGTTGCAGGAACTCGCCCTGCAGTTCTTTTGTAACAATGATTTTCCGATCGCAATCGTCGACCGTAATCTTGACATCCTTTTTGCCAGCAATGACTTTCGCGAACGTTTCATGCATGGCGAAGCCACATTGAATTTCTGCACCCTGTTCAATCAACCGCCGTTTGCCGGCGTCGAAGACCTGCAGGCAACTTTCGAAGCTTACACTAACAATGGCAAACTGCCGGAAAACCCATGCTTCGTATCCATGAAGCCCGTCGTTGAAGAAGAGAAAGAACAGCTGCCAACCACCTATTTTCTGGTGCGCGGTATCCTGCCAGAAAAAGAGGCCAGTCAGCGTCTTCTGGCAATCTCACTTCTCGATGCAGGCTTTGTTGCGTCAGCCATGATGGATCTGAACCATAAAATTGCGCTCAAAGAGAGCAACCTCAGAAAACTTGAAGAGCTCGACCGCCTTAAATCTGAGTTTCTTGCCACCCTGAGCCATGAGCTGAAGACACCACTTGTTTCAATAAAAGGTTATCTCGACCTGATGGCAACGCAAAAAATGGGGCCATTGACCGAAAAGCAGGAAAAGGCTCTGAAAGTTTCGCTGAAAAATACCTCGCACCTGAACAATCTGATTTCCTCAATTCTCAATTTTGCACGCATGGAAGCCGGCAAGCTGAAATTTGACATGGTTAATCAGAAGCTGCAGCCCAATATCAACGACATCGTCGATTCGCTCAAACCATTGGCAGACGGCCGAAATATCGGATTCAGCATCAGCATGGACCCGGGTTTACCTGCTGTATCAATGGATCCTGACCTCATTCATCGCGTGCTTTCAAACTTGATCGAAAACTCAATCAAGTTTTCACAGCCGGGCACTTCGATCAGCATCAGAGTATTTCAGCCTGATTCCAGCAGAGTACAGGTTGACATTGCCGACCAGGGGTGTGGGATTCCGGCCGATAAAATCGACAAGATCAAAACCCCGTTTTTTCAGGCAGACAAATCTGATACCCGGCCAACCGGTGGCCTGGGGCTCGGCCTGGCAATCGCAGAAAAAATTCTCGCCGGCCATGGCACCTCACTCGCAATCAAATCAGAAGAAGGCAAGGGCACCTGCTGCAGCTTCTGGCTTAGAGTTGCCAACGCTCACTGATCTTCGGCCGCACCTCTGGCGATATCAAGTTCGCGCAGCTTCAGGTAGAGGTTCTTGCGGTGCATGCCAGCCAGTCTGGCAGCTTCAGACATATTTCCCGAGGTTTTTTCGAGCAACCCCTCGAAATACTTGCGTTCAAAGGTCTTCAGAAGAATATCTTTGGCCTCTTTATACTGCATCGACATCATGCCCTCTTCGATGAATTTTTCATTTTCGAGGCGCGACCTGAGATGGAACCGGCTTGAATCGTTCTGAAAAACACTCTCGTCTTCAAGGATTATTACCTTTTCGATAAGATTCTGCAGTTCGCGAACATTGCCCGGCCAGCTGTACTGCATAAGCTTGCCCATGAACTGGTCACTGAAATTCTGCTGCCGGCGGTTGAGTTTTTCGCAGTATTTTCGGGCAAATGATTCGACAAGAGCTGGAATGTCGGCCAGTCTGTCGCGAAGCGGCGGCAGATGAATATTGATTACATTCAGGCGGTAAAATAGATCTTCTCTGAAGCTGCCTTCATTGATGGCCTGAATCAGGTCCCTATTGGTCGCGGTAATTACCCTGGTATCAACGTTGATGGTCTGATTGCCACCAATTCTTTCGAATTCCCTTTCCTGAAGAATCCGCAAAAGCTTGGTCTGCGTCGCCATCGTCATTTCGCCAATTTCGTCGAGGAAAATCGTGCCGGAGTCGGCAATTTCAAACTTGCCGAGACGGCGGTTGAGAGCGCCGGTAAAAGCCCCACGTTCGTAACCAAAAAGTTCACTTTCAATGAGGTTTTCGGGCAATGCAGCACAGTTAACGCGAATAAACGGGCGCGACCGTCTTGGGCTGAGGCTGTGCAGTGCGTTTGCCACCAGTTCCTTGCCCGTGCCTGATTCACCGGTAATCAGAACCGTGACATCATTTGGACCAACCCTTTCGATCAGATCGTAAACACGCTGCATGCATTCACTTGAACCGATCAGAGCTGCCAGGCCCTCACGCTGATGCAGCTGTTCCTTCAACTGCTGGTTCTCGATGCGCAGACGGCATTTCTCGACAGCCCTTCTGACCGTCAGACGCAATTCATCATTTGAGAACGGCTTCGGCAGATAATCATATGCCCCGCGCTTCATGGCTTCAACCGCCACAGCCTCAGAACCGTAGGCAGTGATCATGATCACCATCAATTCAGGCCGTTCGGCAATCAGACGCTCAAGAAGTACCATACCAGAATCACCAGGCATGGTAAGGTCGGTAATCACCAGGTCAAAATTTCCGGCCTGAAATACTGCCAGGGCTTCTTCTGTCG
This sequence comes from Candidatus Ozemibacteraceae bacterium, assembly GCA_035342015.1. GTDB lineage: Bacteria > Muiribacteriota > Ozemobacteria > Ozemobacterales > Ozemobacteraceae > Rifleibacterium. The sequence continues at coordinate 39,058 of DAOQWI010000002.1, forward strand.
ATGAAGCCTTGCTGACCACATAGCCTTCAGGCTTTAAAACCGCTTCAAGCGTATAAAGAACCGATTCTTCGTCATCGACGATGAGAATACTCGGTGATCTGCCTTTTTTCTGACTAATCCGCGCCATTTTCCGCTCCATCCGGCAGGAATATCCTGAATTCAGTCATTTCCTGTCCCGAGTCAAATTCGATTTTTCCGCGATGCAGTTCAACTATTTTTCGGGTGATTGCCAGGCCAAGCCCGGTTCCGTTTGCCTTGGTCGTAAAGAAAGGCTCAAAAATTCTCTGCTGAAGCGATTTTTCAATCTGCGGACCATCATTGATCACCTTGATCACAATCCATCCCTGCAATCGCTCAACCCTTATTTCGACCTTACCACACCGGCCAACTGCCTGAAAAGCGTTCAGGGCAAGATTTAAAACTGCCTGCTTGATCTTCTCAGCGTCAATTCTGACAAGGCAATCACATTCGGGAAAATATCTCTGCAGACTGATCTCATTTTTTACCGCTTCGTGCTTTATCAACAAAGTCAGTTCATTGACAATCTCGACCAGACTGCAGGTTTTCAGGTTTGCCGCCTCAGGCTTGACCAGGCTGAGAAGCTCGGCGACCACACGATTCAGGCGAAGCACTTCACCAAGCACCACGTTTGCATGTTCCTTAAGATCTCCCTGCACTTCTTCACCAATTATTTCGACAAGACTGCGTATTGCCACCAGCGGATTGCGTATTTCGTGGGCCACCGAAGCGGCAAGCCTGCCAAGAACCGCCCATTTCTCAGCTTCGATCATCTGCTGCTCGAATTTTTTCTGGTCGGTCACGTCATCGACCACCAGAACTGCACCCCTGATCTCATTTCCGGCCCGCAGGGGCAGAAGACTGATGGCAAATTGCCGCCGCCCGCCGGCATTATATTCGATAACCCTTTGAACAGCGCCGTCATTAATGGCAGCGCTGAAAATTCCCTCAAAAAATGCCGCCGTTTCATCATGCATTGCCTCGGCAAACTTTCTGTCAGGAATCTGATCGCAGAACTCCCTGAAACCATATAGGCCAGTATCAAACCCCTTCATGCCAAACATGCCCAGAAAGCGCTCGTTCACAATCAGAAACTTACGATTCCGGTCAAGAGTTGCCAGACCCTGATTGATACTGGCCAGAATATTCTTCATCTGCTGGTTCCAGTCAGAGAGGGCCTCATATAGGCTCGCGTTTTCGATAATCGAAGCCAGAACCGGGGCAATGGTTTCAAGAAAGCGGCGAACCCCTTCTGAATAGCCGCCAGAATCATTTTTGGCGAGAATAATTACGCCATTCATTCTGCTGCCTGACAGCAGTGGCACACCAATGATCGAAATTCCGTCAACAAGATTCTCATGCAGCGTCTTACTTATGAAACAGCTGTTGACTATCGCTTCAATCGCATCCTGCCGCGGGCTTTTCCGGGAAACAACGTTCACAACTTCTTCAAACCGCAAAGTTCGGCGATTTTGCAGAACAATCTGAGCAAATGAACTGAAAGAAAGGGTCTGAGCCTTTTCAAGAAACTTCTCCAGTATTACCGTGAATTCATTGTCGAGAGTCACCTTACGCATCAGCTCATAAATTTCCCAGAGTTCCTGAAGCTTTTCGTCTATGGCCCGGTTTCTCTGCAGATTTTCCTTGAAGGTTTCCTGAACGGTCAAAGCCATTCTGTTAAAAGAATCTCCGAGTTCTTTGAGTTCTCCGGTGCCGGCTGCACCTACTCTGACTGAGTAATCACCCCGGCCAAATTCATCGATGCCGCGCATCAGGTCGCCGAGAGGCTCAAGAATGCTGCGCGAAGCAAAAATTGCCACCATGATGCCGACAAACATGCTCAACAGCATCAGAGAAGCAAAATCTGAAGCGGTATTGCTGTTTTTATTCTGCCAGACCGGAGTCACACCAACCCCGACAGCACCCATCGCTTTGCCATCAACGATGAGCGGAATAAACAGCTCGCGATATGTCAGGCCATTGCCGGTATGCGATTCGACCATATCCATTGCGGCAAGCTCAGGAAATCCACCGGGCGGAATTCTTGCCTCATCGCCCCAGACTTTCCACCAGTTGTGATCATAAACGGTCAGCAGCAGTTCAGCCGAATTGCCGGACCGATTTGCGTAAATATGGTCAATTATGCTCTTGTCACCATTGCGCAGGAACAATTCTGCCGGTTTCTGCAGAATTTTTCCTATGGACATGGCTGCTTCCATGGTGTCATTCGAAATTGCAAGACGCTCTCGCGAAAAAGCTGCAATTGCAAGAAAAGCGTTGGTAATGAAAATCAGGGATACAAAGAAAAAAATCAGTTTTCCCTGCAGAGTTCTTGGGAGCATTTCAAACTCCTGAGGTCAGATTGGAACCCAAAAAGAAACAACTGTTCCGGTACCTGAATCGGAAACAATATGCAGCTCACCGCCAGCAAAGCGAACCCGCTCTTCCATGCTGATCAGACCAAGCTTCTTCAGCGTGCTGTATTTTCTTCGGATTTCTGAAACATCAAAACCGTTGCCATCGTCTTTGACAACCACCGCCAGACGATTTCTCGCTTCATCATAATTAAGAAAAATGTGAACAGAAGATGGTTCGGCATGTTTCACCGCATTATTGGCCGCTTCCTGAATTACACGAAAAACTGCCAGTTCCTTCTCAGCCGACATTTTGGCCCGCTCACCCTCAACCTCGACATAAACCGGAATACCGGTACGGGCTTTGAAACCGCTGATAAACTGTTCAAGAGTGGGTATGAGACCGAGATCGTCAAGCGCCATCGGTCGCAGATCGAAAATAAATCTGCGAATATCCTTAAGACTTCTGATAACCGAATCTTTAAGTTCCTGAAGCTCGCTGATCAGTGTCTGATCGCCAGAATGCTGTTCTAAACAGTAATCTATTCGCATGGTCAGACTTGCAAGTGTCTGAGCCGGGCCATCGTGAATATCCCGTGAAATCCTTTTGCGTTCTTCTTCCTGGGCGCGTATGATCCCCTCTGCCTGTGTCTGTCCTGGGGCCGCATCTGAATTTGAATGCAGCAGACCATCGACCCGCCGGGCAATACTCTCTGCCTGGGCGGTAAGCTTGCTGCTGAGCATCGGAATTGTTGCCGGACTGAGCATCGGATCAAGTTCAAGTGCCGACTTGAGACTGTCAAAAGCTTTTTTGGCCTTCGGGCCAATCTGAGGGCTGACAGCCGTAACTGCCAACACTATATTTTCAAGGTCATCGAGCCGGTCAACTATTGTGCCACGGCTGGCTTCAGGGTGCTGCACCGTTGCCAGCACACTCTGCATTGTTGCAAGGGTCTCTCTGAAAGTGGCTATTTCCTGAGAAAGTGCGTCAAAAGTGGATTCTGGCATAAATATTCCTTACTTTCCCGAAGACCTGATACGACTTATTTCCAGTTCTGCCCGGCGCTTGAGAGCGTAGGAGTCGCCGCCGGCGCGGGCAATTTTTTCGAGCTCGGCAATCGCTTTCTCGCTGTTGCCATTTTCTTCAAGGCATTTGGCATAACGAATGCGGAGATCGACACGGTGCGGGCTTTTCTGCAAAGCCTGCTGCAGATATTTTTCACCCTTAACATAATTTCCGGTAGTTTCAGCCAGACGCCCAAGTCTTGTCAGAGTCACAGAATCGCGGCGGCCAAGCTGGTAAGAATGTTCAATTGCATCGAACGCATCTTTATGCATGGCGAGCTTTTCGAAAATTACCCCGATCATATCGTATGTCTGCGCATCTTTCTTGTGCCTGAGAACCTCAAGATAGTGCGGCAGTGCCGCTTCCCAGTTTCCACGCGAAAATTCGTAGGCTCCCTTTTTCCGGAAACCCTCGATTTTGCGCCTGATAGAATCTTGATCAGGCTCCTGGGCGACAGCATCCATAAAACCGCTGTCTTCAGCAGTATCTTGCTTTGCCTGTTCGGGCGGTTTAACCTCGGTTTTCAATGTTGCAGGCGCCGGCGTTGGCGACACAACAGTCACAGGCGCTGGCGGCAAGGCAACCGGCTTAACCGGAGCCGCAGAAACCTTATTTTCCGGCTCCTGCAGCTGATTTTCAGGTCGGCTGTATAATTCAACACCAGCTTTCTGAGGCAGATTACTCTGCATGGCAGGTTCTTCCGGGAGCTTTTCAGAAACAGATACAGGAGGTGTTATCTGCGATGGTGCAGGAACCGTAACCTTCTGCTCATTATGCGTAACCGGGGTGACCTGAGCCTGAACCTGCGTCGGGGCATGCAATATTACTGACGCCGGCAATGGGGTTGCAGTCGCAGGAACCTCATCGACCTGTGACGCGGCTTTTGTCGGGATTGCAGCCTGATCCGCAGATGCATCAAAAAGAACTTTTCCTGAAATCGGCGCTTCAGGAACATCAACTGCCTGTTTTTCTACCAGACGCCCTTCGCCTTTTCCCTGCACGATCAGAACTCGGGCTTCACTTACAGGCTCCGAAGTATGCCCGCCGGCAAGCGCCTGCGAAGCTTCAAGATCGTCAGGAACGAGACTGAGTATTCTCTGAAAATACCTTCGTGCCTCGAAGGCTTTACCTGAAGCATTGAGCGCTCTGGCCAGCTGGCGGTTACATTCTACATTCAATGGTTCAAGAGACAAGGCCTTTTCAAGGTAGGTTACCGACTCAGAAAACAGCTTAAGATCAATATATATCGACCCCAGCAGGAAATTGCCCCTGACGTTGTCAGGCTCGAAGCGAAGGCCTCGCACGATCGCCTGAGACGCCTGAGCAAGTTCAGAGCGATCATATAGTATTTTACCAAGGTTAAACCAGGCAGCAGAATCATCAGAGAAGGTTTCAAGATAACGCCGCAGGTTCTTTTCGTATTCTGCCATCGCCTCGGCTCGATAAAATGAATTAAGTATTACACGCCACTGTGCTTTGTCGGGTTCGGCTTTTTCGAGTGCAGTGGAAAAAAAAGCCGCGGCAGAATTGTAGTCGCCGGCTTTTACAAGTTCCATGCCTTCAGCAAAAGACAATACCGGCTCTGTTGGCCCACTTTCGACAGCAACAGTCCCTGCATCGGTCACTACTGGCGAACTTGTCTCGGGTGGAGTCGATATAACAGCAGCTGGCGGAACATCGTTCTGCACTGCAACAGCAGGTTCCGGTATTTTTACGAGGTCAACAGCCGCAACCAACGGCTCAGATACAATCTTTTTATCAGTTTGCCGGTCTGCCGGCATTTCTACAGCGACAGCAAAAAGAGTGTTCTGCTCTGCTCCGACCCTTTCGCCACGTTTTTCCAGCCAGATACCAACCAGAATGAAAATGGCGGCAAGCCCAAGATACAGCTTCCAGGATTGGCTGTGCATGCGCATGGCACCAAAGTCGGCCGAATAAACAACCTGTCCAGGCTCCAGATTATCATCTTCTTCATCATCAGCTTCATGGCTTTTGTCAGAAACCTTTGCCGCAACCGGCGACACTTCTACGACGTCGGCGTCTTCGTGCGCGCGCACAACCTTTTTTGCCGGCTCCGGCTCTGCAGCATGTTCTTCTGAATGGGTAAGGAGGCCGGCAGCCGAAGAAGCGCCAGTGATCAGGCCAGCTGCATTACTTTGCAGAACCGGAAGAAGAACCCGTTCGACTTCGACCCAGTCGCGAAAACTGCTGAAAAGCGACAGGTAATAAGCATCCTTGATGTTGTAAATCCACAGCAGAATAAACACAACCGAAAAGAAGTAACTGATGACAACCATCAGATGAGCGCCAAGCAGAGGAAAAACGGCATTATAAATGATTCCGCCGCTGTAGACGCTTAAAGCAGAAAAGATGCCGCCCAGATAAATTGCCATCAGCATTATTCCGCGATCGATATGGCCGGCATAGATCTGCCCGAGACCCATGACAAAAAAAGACATAAGGGCTGCCGCGCCCGGGTTACGGGTCGCGCCTTTCAGGTGCTGACGACGCAGTTCCTCAAACCACTGGTTATTTTCTTGTTCTTTCAAAAAACATCACTCCAGAACATCAATTAAACAGCCGCTCTTCACCAGGCAGAGCTTAACCTGTTTCTGCAGACAGTGCTCAACCAGATCAGTGCGCTCGTAATTTGCAATAATCATGCCTCTTAAATCTGCCGACTTGAACTGCCCGCTTGTCAGTTCACTGCCAAAAGAACCGGTATTGGCCCGCAGGTGTTCAAGCAGATCAAGAGCTTCATTAATCTGGGCCGGTTCAGGACTGTAAAGAATCTGAACTACCACCAGAACCCCTTTGCGGTCCTGGCAGAGCAGATCAATTCTTCTTCTGCGCTCATTGCTCAAAGTTACCGAGTAGTTTCTATGTATGACACGCAGGCCTTTTTCAAACATATTGATATGCGCAGCCACCCAGAGCTCAAACTCTTTTTTCGAATTAAAAAATGAATTCGAAGTAAACTGTTCGAACAGTGACTCAAGCATGTTTACCTGTTCCTTGAGGCGACGGTTCTCTTCCTGCATTGTTACAATACGTTCCCAGAGTTTTTTATTCTCCTCAAGAAGAACAATCAACCCCTTAACTTCACCCTCGTTGAATTCGCCAAGCGGTCGGGCAAGCAATCTGGTCACCAGAGAGCGCAGAGGCGTGGTTCCGTCGAGCTGGGCCTTATCTGCCGGATCATCACGTTTTATAAGAAGAACCGGGATTTCCTGGGCCTTCCATTTGATAAGCAGGTCGTCACCAGGTGAAAAAACTCTGAGTAGATCGCCTACCATCAGCTTGCGTTTTTCAAAATCCGGAGCCCGCCCCTTCATTCTTTTGCCGCCAACCTCTATCTCAAAGCCCTCTTTCAATGAAAAAAGCCGGTTGTAGAGTTCATCTTCGCGCGCAAACCATTTGAGGTAACGCCCACTGTGCTCCTGATGCGAAAGTCGTTTTCTGATGACCATTTTTTCCTGCGGGGCAAAAATCTGGCAATTAACAACAGACCCGCGCTCACGCACATTGCTTAGAACAATCTCTGAATCAACCGCAGCCAAAGTTATCGCCTCGCCGACAAACAGGCTGTGTTTTTCCCATTCTACAGAGAGATTGGCAATTTCCTGGTCTCCGAGTATCATGTTAAAAACAAGGCTGGCGGGGATTACCGCCTTGACGTCAGCGTCTTGAGAGGCTTCCCAGTGGATGGCGCCCCTCTCGATTTCACGAGCTGTCAGTTTTTTTCTGAATTCCGGCATTTCAGAAACTCCAGTTGATTATTCGATTTTTCAGCTCTTCAGCAGCCTGACCAAGCTTCTCAACCATAGCATCGGCGTATTCTTCGAGTTTCTGGGCCAGCACAACCGTCACCGGCACCATGGCAACTCCCTCAGGAACAACAAAGTCAAAATAACTGTCGGCAATCTCTTCGTTCATTTTATAATCAATTACCTGAAGACGCCCGCGCTCCTGCCCCTGACGGTCGTATTCAACCACCCATGCAGGCAGGTAGGTGCGGCTTGAAAAGGCCATTTCATAATGCCCGACATCAAAAACCGACTTGAAAACCGATTCCATTTTCGGATTGAACCTGAGGTGATAGAAGGTTTCTGAATCAGAAAGCTTTTCGACTTTCATCGTCTCAATACGAAAAAAGGTGAAAAGAGTCTTGCGGGTAAGGTTGGTAAACAGCTTTTTAGGGCTGAACCATGAATAATACGATCCGAAAAAACCAGCGGATTCAGAGAAGTGATAAAACACTTCATTGATTGCCACAACGTAGATCCAGAGGTTTTTACCATTGAACAAAACCTTGACCGAACCGTCGGTAAAGATTATGGCAAACTTGTCAGGGCTTTTTATCGAAAGGGTTACCGACTTGCTGGCTGCTGAATTTTGCAGAACGACGCTGGCAGAAATGGCGCTGATTTTATCGGCACACTTTTCCATGCTGTCAAAAAGTGCTTCAACTGAAAATGATGCAACCTGGTTATCGGCAGATGCCATAACCGGACCACCCTGAACCAGAAGCAATATCAACAGGCCAGCCAGAAAGACAGAAAGCCAATTACAACGCATCTGATGCTCCAGACCGGGGAATTTCAGCGACAGCCTTCTGCAGAGCTTTCTGCGCCGCATCAAGCAGTTTCTGCAGACGACGGTTACACTCAGCCTGCAGCTCCTGATCACCGGCAACCAACAATAAATGCCGGTTATATGCCCCAAGAAGACGACAAAATTTTTCCTGGTCTGAGTTGGCCCCGGAAAAATCCTGTAACAGCTCATCTTTTGCCAATCCGGGTTCAGAGCTTCCCTGAGGGGGAGTCCAGGCGTAGCTTGTCAGCAGAGATGAAAAAGGGACGTTTTCAGACCATGCCGGCGACTCGGCCAGGTGCTCAGAAACCAGTCGTGAAAGCTTTTTCAGGTTCAGGCTGACAACGGTTGCCGGCTTGTCCTGGAGGTTGCAGCCAGGCAATGACGAGTAGATAAACATGCGACCACATTCAACACCGCAGAAGAGAAGCCTCCAGGTTGCACCGGTTTCTGAACAACAGAACTTTCGGCGTGAATCGGCGGCAAACGAGAACACTGCCGATTCATTTTCGGGCAGAAGCTCTTTTTTGACAGCTGCCAGAACTCCAAAAACCTGTTCATCCGGCACCTTCTGCCCGACGCTTGAAACCCAGATCATGTCGAGGCCATGCGTAGCCGAATCATTCAAAAAAGCCGGGCGGTTTGCAACATTCTGCAGAACAAAACAGCTTTTTAAACCACTGCCGGTCATGGCGAGAAAAATATCTGGATGACACCACGGCTCGGCGATAGAAGCGGGAAAAGGCAGAATTTCAGGGATGCCTGACCCCTGAAAGACTTTGCGAAGGACTTCAATCAGCTGCAAAAGAAACAATATCCATCTCCGTATTTACAGTCGATTTTTCACCGACCGTCTGGTATTATACAGTATCTTAAGCTGGTAAACAAACTCAAATTACCAGATTTATCGCACAGGCAGACAAACATGATAACTTTAGAAGACTTCGATCAGAAAATCATCACCGGAAAGGCCCCGGCCATGCTCGTATTCACTGCGGCCTGGTGCCGGCCATGCGGCCTGCAGAAACCGGTAATCGAAAAGATTGCCGCCACTTTTTCGGCTTCGATGCGCATCGAAGTCATTGATGTCGATGAACAAAGTGACCTTGCCGACCGCTTACTGGTACGTACACTGCCCGCTACACTTTTATATGCCGACGGCGAGCTTGTAGAGCATCTTCACGGATACCAGGCCGAAGATTTTCTGACATCTTATGTAAACCATATTCTCAAAATGTGCCAGAAAAAGACCGACGAAACCGCAAAAGAATAAGGCCTATTCTGCAACCCTTATGCGCTCAATTTTCTGCGCTTTGCGGTCAATGCCAAGCTCGACAAACAGCCCCTCGACCTTGCCCGGAGCCTGCGCACAGAGAAACTTATCAGAAAAACCGTTGATAAAGCGCCCGGTCACAGTATTGCGGTCAACCCCGATTACTCCATCTACCGCCCCGGTCATGCCGATATCTGTTATCACTGCAGTACCACCATGCGGCAGAATGCGCTCATCAGAAGTCTGAACATGGGTGTGAGTCCCGTATGCGACCGCAGCCCGGCCATTTACATGCCAGAAAAAAGCCAGTTTCTCTGAAGTGGCCTCGGCATGAAAATCTATAACCAGAGGCACGTCTGCCGGGAGACCGCCATAAAGACTGTCAAATGCTGCAAACGGGCAGAATGCCGCATCCATAAATACCCGGCCGGCCAGATTCATTACGGCGAGATTGCCCACTCCAGGCTTGCAGAAAACCCTGCATCCAATTCCGTGGTCTGCAGCAACAATGTTCTGAGGCCGCAGCACATAATCACTTTTCAGCATTTCCGGCCAGTCTGAGCGTGAAAAAACATGATTACCGGTAGTAATGATATCAATACCACAGGACCTGAGAAAGTTTGCATGCTTTTGCGAAAGACCGTTACCGGCCGTGACATTTTCGCCGTTGGCAATTATCCAGTCAGGCCGATAACGCTCTATCAAACCAGGCAGCAGCCTTTGCAGACAGTCACGGCCGGTCTTGCCGTAGATATCACCGATCATCAGAATTTTCATAGCTTAAATATAGGCTGCCCCGGGGTCAGAATTCAACCCCGGGGCAGATATTATCTCACAAGCCTTTGATCAGTGAGCGACTTCAACGCTTCTGGTTTCGCGAATCAGAACAACTTTGACCTGACCCGGGTATTCCATGTCGCTCTCAATCTTCTTGACGATGTCGCGGCAAACTTTCGGTGCAGTGATATCATCAACTTCATCCGGACTGACCATAACTCTGATTTCACGTCCGGCCTGGATTGCATAGGCAGAAGAAACGCCCTTGAAACTCTTGGCGATGGTTTCAAGATCAACCAGGCGCTTGATATATGCTTCAAGCGATTCGCTGCGGGCCCCGCGCCGTGAAGCCGAGATGGCGTCTGCGGCGGCAATCAGAACGGCCTCCGGAGTTTCAAACGGCACATCTTCGTGGTGAGCGGCAATGGCGTTGACCACCTTGGGCGATTCCTGATATTTGCGGGCAAAATCAGCACCAAGCTTGGCATGATTCCCCTCATCGCTCTCGATTACCTTGCCGATGTCGTGCAGCAGACCAGCACGTCGAGCCAACTGAATGTCGGCGCCAATTTCGGCAGCAAGATTACTGGCCAGATTGGCCACTTCAATTGAATGCTGCAGAACGTTCTGGCCATAAGAAGTTCTGTAATTCAGGCGCCCAACGATCTCGACGAGCTCCTGGTGTATACTCTGAATACCAAGAGCCAGCATCGTCTGCTCGCCGGCCTCTTTGATTCTCAGGTGTACTTCTTTTTGTGCCTTTTCATACATTTCTTCGATTTTTGCCGGGTGAATTCGCCCGTCGAGAGTCAGGTTTTCAAGAGTGACCCTGGCAATCTCGCGCTTGATTGGATCGAATGATGAAAGAACTACCGCTTCCGGGGTGTCGTCGATGATCACGTCGACACCAGTCAGGTTTTCAAAAGCGCGAATATTGCGACCTTCGCGACCTATGATACGCCCCTTCATTTCTTCGCTGGGCAGTTCAACCACCGTTACGATTGGATCGATCGTATGATCGGTCGCACAACGTTGAATCGAGGTGGCAAGAATCTCGCGTGATTTCTTGTCGGCAGAGCTCTTAACCTTCTGTTCAGCTTCGTTAACCTTCAGAGCGACCTCATACTGCAGCTCGTCTTCGATCTTTTTCATGAGCTGCTCACGGGCCTGCTCGGGGGTCAGGCCGGCAACTCTCTCGAGCTCTTTTTTCTGCTGCTCGATGATCTCAAGACTGTCTTTTTTGAGCTTGTCAAGTTCGCTTTCTCTTTCGCGCAGAGAGTCAGCGCGCTTTTCAAGGTTCTCAGCCCTGGCATCGACCTTCTCGATGCGACTGGTAAGGTGCGTTTCGAGCTTTTCGAGTTCCTGCCGCCGCTTTTGCAGTTCGCGATCGGCGTTCTTCTTCTCGTTTAGTTCCTTTTCCTTTATTTCCTTGGCTTTTTTCTGAGCTTTCTGCAGCTCAGCCTGGGCAGAAGCGCGTGCTTCATCAAGAATTTCCTTTTCCTTCTGACGGGCTTCGGCAAGAATGCCTTCGCCATTCTTTCTTGTCAGATGATTGGTAATGAAATAACCGATGAGGGCACCCACACCTGCAAAGACCAGATATAACAGGTATTGCATGGTTCCTCCGTTGGAATCTGGGGATATTTTTTTGACAGTCTGTCAACGACCGTCAAGGACGATTTCTGCATGAAATTTAGAGCTTTTCCTGGTGAATTTTTACGCTGAATTCTTTCTTGAGTTCTTCAATGTAAACCTTGAAGGCTTCCTGCTGTTTTTGCGGCAGCAGGTGGCCTTTAATCTGCTCCTTCACCTCTTCGAGTTTGCGGTTACCGGCGGGCTGACGTTCATCAACCCTGATGATATGGTAACCGAACTGAGTTTTTACCGGACCAACGATTTTGCCGATTTCGGCAGTTTTGCATGCGGCATCGAATTCAGGTACCATCTGGCCTTCACCGAAGGAACCAAGATCGCCACCTTCTTTGCCTGACGGACAGGTTGATTTTTCACGGGCAAGATCAGAAAATTTGGCGGGTTCTTTTTCGAGAGTCGCCAGCAACTCTTTGGCTTCAGCCTCTTCCTTGACCAGAATGTGATGTGCTTTCATCTGGGCCGGAACAGCAAACTGGGCAAGATTTTTCTGGTAGAAGTCTTCGATATCCTTGTCTTCGATCTTTATAGCATCGAGTTTGTCGGAAAGAAGTTTGTGAATCATGGTGCGGCGCGCCACATCCTTGATTACGTCAGGGTATTTTTCTGAGAGGGCCGCGAAATTCTTTTCTGCACTTGCTGCTGCAAGATAACGGGCTGAGAATCTTTCGAGGAAGTCATTCAGACCTTCGCCGCCGAGAATCTGAGGGCGGATGAAAGCCGGAATCTGCTGCAGTTCTTCATCAAGTTCAGAGACCCTGACTTCTTTGCCGGCAATCTTGAAAAGCACCGCGTTCTTTTCTTCATCTGAAAGAGCTTCTTTGCGCAGAGTTTCGGCAGCCGCCTGATTAATTTCAAAACCCATTTCTTTTTTGAGCTTTTCAATTTCTTCTTTATAGGCAGTCTGCTGCTTCTGATTGGTCACATCACGGCGAATCTGGGCAGACACGGCATCAAAAGCCTTAACGCCGCCCTCTTTCTTTTCGCTGTATTTAACCAGGATGTGAAGATCTTCATCTATTTTGATCGGAGCAGAAACTTCGTCGGCCTTGAGAGCCTTGAGAGTGTTAACAATCTCGGGTTCGAGCTGAGCTTCACTGACGAAGCCCTTGTCGCCACCGTTATCTTTGGCATCATCTTTTGAATTGGCTTTTGCCAGTTCAACAAAAGACTTGCCGCCTTCAATTTCCTTCTTCAGTTCTGCAGCTTTGGTGGCTGTGTCTACTGATATCTGGAAAAGGTGATACTGTACCGGGTCAACGAAGCTGTCTTTGTTCTTTTCGTAATGCTCTTTAACTTCTTCTTCTTTAACTTCAACAGCTTTAACAGCCTGGTTCATGCTTTCGGCAGCCAGTCTGAAAGAAGCCATTTCCTTGAAGTTCTTTTCGTATTCTTCACCCTTATTAAGACCGAGCTGTTCGGCTTTTTTCTGAAGCACATTGACTTCAACCATCTGGTTCAGGAATTCCTGGCGGCCATCTGGAGTGGCAAATCTGGCAACAGTCTGGGGGTTAGAATTGTCGATTACAGTCTGCAGTTCTTTATCATAGTTACTGCGGGTAACCTTGTCGGTGCCGACTTCAGCCAGAACATCTTCGGGGCTGCCCTGAACCGCAGCCACAGGTGTTTCCTGGGCAAAGCAGGGGGCGACGAACGACGCCAGAACGAAGAGAAAAATTATCAAAGCGCCTGAGCGCTGATGTTTCAGATGCATAATGCCTCCGCTGTGATTTTAGTGCGGTAAAATTATAACATCCGCAACAGGCAAATTCAATTAAACTGTCGGGCAATTTTATCGAAAAAAAACCGCCGGTCAGATTCGACTGACCGGCGGCTTTTAATACGCCTTGAATGACTTTTACATCACTCTCACGAATACCAGTGCGTCAAGAAGCAGGGTGGCATTACCGCCTGCACCAGCACTTATTGCTGTCAGGTCTATGTCGATCCCTGACAGGCCAGCGTTAACCTGAATCTGTCCAAGCGCCAGCGAAGTTCGGCCTTTGTTTACAGAAGAGTATGCGCTGATATCCTTCTCAAGCAGGGCGCTGCTGAGAATACCATTTTCACGGATCGATACACGCCAGTTACCACTGGTGGTATGCGGAAAATAGTAGGCATAAACATTGTAGCGATAAGCACCACTGCTGGGGGCCGGCAATCGAAAATAGTCAGAAGAAAAGAGAGTTCCGGCGCCATATCTGTATTGATCGCCACTACCGGGCACACCTACGGTAGATGGAACCAGAAGCGCAACCCCGGCACCTGAATAATAGTCGATCTTCGGATACAGGTTGGAAGTGTAAGCAAGATAGATATGAGTCAGGTTGTCATTTGCCACATCGTCGAATTCCCAGTTCGGGTTTTCGCCTTCAAGAATAGCAACATTCATGCCGCCAGGATAAGCTTTGACATAGGGGCTGAGTTCGCTCTCTTTGCCAGATGAACTTACCGCAGAAACCTTGAAGAAGTAAGGCACACCAAATTCAAGCTTGAGGCCCTTTTTATCAGGATTCTGGTTATAAGAACTCGGATAGGCATTGATTACATAAGGTGAAGCTTCTGTCCACTGCGGCTGACCAGTCAGCATTTTAGTGTAGCCACCGTCGGCGACGGTTGAGAAATACACATTATAGCTGACCGCGTTGCGGCTTGAATCCCATGCGAGTTTGATGCCAGACTCGGTAGCGCTTGAAGACCAGCCCTTGACATTGGCAGGTACGGCTGGAATATCAGCATCTGAAGCCTGAGTGGTGATCGAGCTCAATTTACTGATGTTACCGTTGCGGTCGACGACTCTGACAGCAAACAGATTGTATGAAGTGCCGTTGATATCTTTGAAGCTCTGAGTCAGGTTGGCAGTGCCATTGTCTTCAACGATACCGATCAGCGAGAACAGACCATCATTTGAATTGGCTCGGAAAATCAGATAACTGTCGAGATCGAGGGTCGGGTTCTGGCCCTGGAAAATGTTCGAACCGTCTTCATTAACCGTCGGCTTGCTCCAGCTGATAACCGGGTCAACATCGTTGCTGACAGAAAGGTTATAGGGAGAAGTCGGAATTGTGTCATCGCCAGATTTGAGAGTAACCTGGACGGGATCAGAGTTTTCGCTCTCAGTATAGTTATCGTTGAACGAACGCACAATGTAAGTATACTGTTCGGCAGATGATTTGCTGATCGAAGTATCAACGAAACCCGGTGTATCCTGGGGCACTGAAGAAACCCAGGTAACGCCACCGGCACTGGTGCTGAGGCCGCGATATATGTTGTATCCCTTAATGTGGCTTGAAGTTACTTTGTCCCAGGCGACGTAAACTGCTTCGGTAGAAGCTCTTGCCTTGATATTTACAACTCTGGGGGGTCTTTCTTCAGTCGGCAGACCGGCGCGCACCTGAATTGCGTTGGTACGTGAAAGGTCTGATTCCTTACCCTGGGTATCGAAGGCAGAAATCTTGTAGAAATAGTATTGATCATTCACAAGACCATTCTGCTGATCGTTGTCGAGGTAAGAGGGGGCCGGCTGGGTGCCAATGGTGGCAATAAGGGTGAACGGGCCGCCTGAGCTGGCAGAACGGTAGACTTTATAGCCAACCAGATCTGCCTCGGTATTCGCTGACCAGTTGATAAGACAGGCTCTCTCACGACCGACCGCAGTGATATTCTGCGGAATATTCGGAGCTTCGTAGTCTGTCAGACCGGGGTCTTTCTTGGTTCCAGTAGTACAGCCGAACAGAGTGAAAATCATGAGCAGCAAGGCAACTGCCATGAAACTTCGCCCGGCTTTTCTGGGCACAACCTTTTTCCACATAAGGTTTATCTCCTTTTCAGAGTAACTTGACAATATTCATCTAAACCATCGTCAAAGGTGCAGAAACTTATTAGCTTTAAAAGAAAATTCATCTGCTACGCCTGACAATAAAAGAAAACATGCTGCCATTTCGCTGGCGTTGCCGCCTGAAAGAAAAAAAAGGCCTTTCGCTGCAGTAGGTGCAGTGATCAAAATCACTAATTCCGGCCTCTGAAACGCCTGCCTGCAGTAGCTGCCAGCGATTAAGGCCGCGCAGATCGAGATGCCATTTCCCCATCTTTTTAAAAAATCGCTGCCAGGCAGGATCGGCTTCGACAAATTGCTGATAAACCTCGTCGCCCATCTCAAGGCAGCACTGACCGATACATGGCCCGATCAGAGCCTTTAAACCCGCAGGCGCGACCTGAAACATTGCTGCAAACTGCTCAACCGCGCGGGCAACGATATTCATACAGGCACTGCGCCAGCCGGCATGAACCGCCGCAACCGCCTGGTCGCACCAGATAAGAACCGGCAGACAGTCTGCCGAAAAAACGCCGATTGGCCGATCAGTCAAGCCGGTAATCAGCCCATCAGTTTTTTCGGTCAAAAAAAACGGCGTATTCTCAGTAACCTGAAAAACCCGATCCTGATGTACCTGATTTCCGTATGTCGGCCAGTTCATGGCATTTGCGCTGACAGCCGGCAGGCTTTTCCAGATTTCTGCAACCTGCTCTGAAGACATGTTATAAAAGGACAGGTCTCCATCAGAGGCTTCTGAAAAGGCGGCAATTATCTTCTGATCTTCAAAAATTTTCATTGCATCAATATTCTGGCGACAGCGAAGCAATCATTTTCTCTGCCAGTTCGTCGACCGCATCGCGCCGGCTCGAAACTTCCTTCACCATTTTGAGGGTGCGAAGCGCATCGTCGGGGCGGCCTTTTCTTGCATAGAGCGAAGCAAGCACAACGTATGCTTCCTTGAGGGTTCGATCAAGGGCAATCGCCTTTTTGCTCTTTTCGTAAGCGTCCTGATAACGACCCTGATTGTAGCAGAGCAGAGCGATATCCTTGTAGGCTTCAGCATTTTCAGGATTCAGACTCAAAGCTTTGCTGAATTCAGCCTCAGCCAGTGAATACTGCCCCGATCTGAAGAAGTCCTTACCCATATCCATGTGCGTCTGAGCCTTCATTGTGCTCTTCTCTTCCATCTGCTTGCGGGCGCGCAGCAGCAGATTGCGGGCCTGTCTCGAAACCATTGTAGTTTCGGGGGCATTGTTAATGATGTAGTTCAGCTCGGCGGCAGCCTCAGAGACAAGACCGCGATCAAGATAAGATTTGCTGAGAGAATATTTTCTCTCGAGCTCGCGTTCCTGGTTAACCGAGATTTCACGCGGCGCAGCCGACATTCTTACCGAAGAGGCAGAGTATGAAGAGGCAACCGTATTTGTGTCACGCTGATTTCTTGCGGCAATATTTGCCCGGCTGAACGGATCAGCCTCTATTGATGTGGCTGCAGACATGGAAGGTGCTACCGGCATCGGTGCCATAGCGGTCGCGGAATCGAAAACCGCAACCGGCTGCTCAACAGCACTGACTGGTGTAAAGCTCGTATTTGTTTCTACCGGTGCCGCAGCGACATTGTAGGCTGAGCCAAGTGAGCCCGATTTACCCTTGCGATTCAAAAAATCCTGCAGTTTGGAACTACCCTGCATTTTTTTGACATTGCTGAAATAGAAACGCTTGGTCTCAGTTGTCAGACTTTTAACCTTCTTTTCCAGATGTTTCTTGATCGGGTCTGAATCTGGAGCCTTGGCCAGGGCCTGACGATAAACATGCA
>DAOQWI010000002.1:56518-67194 GCA_035342015.1 Candidatus Ozemibacteraceae bacterium
GAATCATGAAAACTCGGGGAATTTGGCTGCAGTTCAACGGCTTTCTGACACAACATCACGGCCTTCGCCGGATCGGTTTCTGTCGTGGCAAGCAGATAGCCAAGATTATTGAGAGCCGACGGATAGTTCGGCTTAAGACTCAGGGCCCGTTCGTAGGCTCTGGCAGCGTTTCTTAGATCGCCGGTTTTTTCAAAGGCAAACCCGAGGTTATGAAAGGCCTCGGCAATATCCGGGCGCAGCTTCACCGCTCTCGTCAAGTCGGTTACCGCTTCGACGTAGTTTCTTTCCTGGAGTTTTCCGGTTCCACGGACATACAGCTTCATTCCTTCGTCCTGATAACCCGGCAGGGCATCAAAAGAAAGCGGAAAAGCAGGAACAGTCAGAAAAAGCGCCAGAAACCCGGTCAATACAAGCCTTTTCATGATTTGCCTCCTGTAATATGGCAACAATTTATAATTTTTCCCTATGTCTATCGGCAGACTGAAGACTTAACAGCAACTATTTTTTGTCTGACGAAAATTTGCATCCCTGATAAGTTGCGTGTATGTTGACGGCATTACATCTTCTGATGACAGGTGAGTTTATGACCAGTAAAAAAACCAGAATCGTTGCGACTCTTGGCCCGGCTTCAGCAGCTCAGGAAACCGTTGAACAACTGATAATGGCCGGTGTTAATGTTTTCCGGCTCAATTTTTCCCATGGCACCCACGAAAGCCATCTGACCGCCATCAGAACCATCAGATCCGCCTCCGAAAAGACCGGCAGATTTACCGCTATTCTTGGCGATCTCTGTGGGCCAAAAATCAGAATCGGCAAGTTTGCCAACGGCCCGATCGAACTCAATGCCGGTGATGCATTTTTTATCAGCGAAAACCCGGACGAACCAGGCAGCCAGCAAGGAATAGGCACTTCTTACCCATACCTCACCAAAGATCTGCGGCCCGGCAATTCGGTTCTGCTCGACGACGGCAACATTATGCTCGAAGTCACCAGTATCGCCGGCAACCGGGTTAATTGCCGGGTGCTCGATGGCGGGCCGCTCAAAGACAAAAAAGGCCTCAGTATGCCCGGGATTCCGCTCAGCATAGAAACCATCACCGATAAAGACCGGGCTGATCTTAAATTCATGATTGAACAGCAGCTCGACTTCGTGGCTCTGAGCTTTGTCAGAAAAGCCAAAGATCTGATCGATCTGCAAAAACTCATCGGTGACGCCCAGATCCGCATTATTGCCAAGATCGAAAAGCCGGAAGCTCTTGACGAAATCGACCAGATTCTTGACAATTGCGAAGGAGTAATGATCGCCCGCGGTGATCTCGGCGTCGAAATGCCGATTCAACAGGTTCCTGCCGTGCAGAAGCAACTGCTGCTCAAATGTGGCCGCCGTGGCAAGACTGTCATAACTGCAACTCAAATGCTCGAATCGATGATCGAAAACCAGCGTCCCACCCGCGCTGAAACCACCGACGTCTTCAACGCCATCGTCGAAGGCTCCGATGCGGTAATGCTCTCTGGCGAAACCGCCGCCGGCAAATTTCCGGTCGATGCCGTTAAAATGATGGCAGCCATCGCCACAGAAGCTGAAAAAATCAGCTCTGACAATTATGAACGTATCAACAACCTGCTGCCCGAAGTTGGTAATGCCATAGAAGAGGTCATGGCACACGCAGCCTGCGAAGCTGCAATGAACGTTGAAGCACGTGCCATCGTTCCATTCACCCACAGCGGTAACACCGCCCTGCACATTTCAAAGTACCATCCACCAACCCCGGTATTTGCACTTACCCCAAGAGAAGCCACCTGCCGCCGCCTCTCTCTGAGCTGGGGTGTAACTCCAATTCTGGTCAAAGACATACGCAATACAGATGAAATGATTGCAATGGCCGAAAAAACCCTGAAAGAGCTTGGTATAGCAAAGTCTGGTGATGTCATCGTCATTGTCGCCGGGGTTCCGCTTGGCGTCAAAGGCAACACCAACCTGATGAAGCTGCACCGGATCGGCTGAATTAAACTGCCTCGACAAGCAGAGACAAACCAGCAGTCTGACCGTCCTATAAAAGCAAAGAGGCCGTATCATCAATCGTGATACGGCCTCTTCCAGTTACGGTTTGTGATCAGATAAGCCCTGCTCAGCCCTCGTCGACAAAATAGTAACCGCATTTATCTCTGGTGTGCGGAAACATGTCTTCTTCGTTGAACGGATAAATCTTGCAGACATCCGGCTTGGTTTCGTGAATACGGCAGAGAAACATGCCATCTTTTTCATAAAGAAACGGGCAGGGAAAAGAAGACTTGCAGCAGGCGCCGCAGCCAAGACAATCACCACGCCGGCGCCGTAACCCGTCTTCGACTACCTGCTTCTTTAAAAGCATCAGATAGCGGCGCTTAACCTGCATCTTAAATGATGTTACAACTTTTTTATAAACTTTTTGCATCGGTTCTCCCACAAGCAAAACAGGGTACCTGATTATAAGCCTCGTCTGGCTTGCGGTCAACTTTTAGGGAAAATGTGATCACAGCTTGAAGAACCCGCGGATCCTGCGAAGCAACGCCGCCCTGGCAGCACTTTCCTCTGCCGGCTTCTGAGCGGCAGCCCTGGTTTCATGATGATCGGCCGCGAGCTGAGTGTTTCTGCTGCTGCGTTCGGCAAGAGTTTTGCTGAGAGTTTCTGCCAGTTGCGAATCTTCACTCAACAGCCGACCCATAGTATCGCGGTTGAGCTTGAGAAGCCTTGTTTCGTGCTTGGCAACTACAGAAGCAGAGCGCTTCTCACCTGTCAGCAGCGACATTTCACCAAAGAATTCGCCTTCACCAAGCTCGGCAACTGCTTTTTGCCCGGCACTCGCAACAAACACCTGTACCCGACCACGATCGACTATATAAAAGTCGGTATCAAAGGCGCCTTCAGTGACAATATGTTCTCCGGTTTCATACCAGCACTCTTCAAGGCGCTCGGCAACGAACCTGCGTAATTTGCCATCGAGAGCAGCCAGAAAGTCGATGCCGCCGATAAGGTTCAGCCGGTGCTCGATCGTTTTGTCGTGATCGTCTTTTTCGTGATGCAGATAAACATCACGAATCGGAAACGGAATCGAAATTCCTTCGCGTTTGAGCTGATACCACACCCTCGAAGCCAGACGAGTTGCTGCCAGACCAGGGCTCGCATCATTTGAAAGCCTGAAGGTAATTTTATAATTGATCGCTGAGTCGGCAAATTCAATCAGCGAAACCGACGGGGCGGGCCGCTGGTAAATCTCTTCAACCTGACTGGTCGCAGCAAGGAGAACTCTCCGCAATCTTTCCGGCGAAACATCATAAGGCAGACCGATGGAAATATCGTGGAACATCGAGCCATCGGCCGCCGAAAAGTTAACGATCTCGTTTTTTGAAATCTGGTTATTCGGAATTACTACCAGGCCGGTATTAGACTGCCGCAGAGTCGTGGCACGCCAGTTGGATTCCTCAACCCGGCCAAAGAAGCCGTTGATTTTGATCCAGTCGCCAATTTTAAATGGCGGTGAAATATGCACCGAAAGACCGGCAAACAGGTTACCAAGTACGTCCTGCAATGCCAGACCGAGAACCATGGTAAAAACTGCCGAGGTTGTCAGCAGCGGTGTAATATCGATCTTGTAGGTGTTCGAAAGAAACGAGAGAATGAGAATCAGGTAGACAATACCCTTGATCAGTTGCCGAAAGATTCCAGGAAATTCCTGCCCGGCTTTGCGGCGTGAATAACTTCTCAGCGCCCCGAAAAACAAAATTTCGCCGGCAAGAAGAGCTAAAGAAGCATTCAACAGCAACTGTGCCAGAGCGAAAACCTCCGGCCTGAAAAAGTCAAAATCCCTGAAACGGCAATAGACATAAAAAGGCAGGGCCGCGACCAGAAGGTAGCCGGGCAAAGAAATTGCTCCCCAGAAAGTCCCTTCGTTTGAACCAGACCTTCTTGCCATAAAGCCGATCAAAGCACGCCAGAGCATAATCATGACTATCCACATGCAGACGAGAATAGCTTCGCCAAGCACATGGGGTAACATTTCCCAGAACCAGCCCAAAGTTAATACCTCACAAAAAAGATGACACGCCATCGCATCTATCGACCCTATTGTAACAACCATTAACAGATGTTGCTGAAAGCTTGACTTTTTTCACTCGGAACCGTTAATGATAAAGGCATAACTACAGGAACAGATTATGCAGGAAATTTTTAAAAAACTTGAATTCAGAGCATTTTCATATGAAGAAGACCCCGAATCGGTCGCCGACATGCATTGTTGCGCCGAAACTCTCGAAGGGTCATGGTTCGATCGCAGCGACACATGCAAAATGCACTCTAAAATCGTTGTCAGAAGCCCTGGCTCTTCGTGGGTCCTTGCCTATGGCGGAGTTATTTTTGCCCATGCTGACATGATCAAACTGCCAACCGGCGAAGCGTCTGTCATTGCCTGGCGGATTCATGAGAACTACCGTTATCCACAGGTGGTCAGACTACTGCATGAGGGCCTGGCACGCGAAGCCAGAAAACGCGAATGCTCCGGCATGATTCTTTTTGCTGACCGATCCCAGATCGATGAAGAACTCTCAATGCTCGGCATGCAGCCAGATCGCCGTTACCACTATGTTGATGTTTCAGCCGCTGAGCACGGCAAAGTTCTGCGAAATGAACGTGTCGTGCTTCACCCCGACGATATTGCCGGGCTGAATCTGTTTCCATTTCTCGGCATTCCGCTGCCGCCATCATATTTTCTGCACCGCGCTTATCTGGGCGCTGATTATGCTGTATTCAGACATGTAAAACCGGCAACCCACGAGATTTTTCACAAAGGCAACACCTTTCTTGCCTGCCATGATGGTCGCGAGTGGTGCATTTTTAAAAAGGGCGACTTCAAACCCGACAAAGATGTTATCTCTTCGGTCCTGAAAACCGCTGCCTCACTCCAGCCTGGTCGTATTCTACTGAGCGAAAAGGCGTGTGAAGCAGCCGAGCTGATTCCAATAAACGATGGAGTGTATCATGACTATTTCTCTGCGCTCTAAAACAAGGCATTTCTGCATGTTCATGCTTCTCGCCGTGTTCTTCTGCCTTTTTGCCACCGGCAGCGCCTTTGCTCAGCGTAATGTCTGCTATGAATGCAAGACAATCAATGCCGCCGATGCCGCCAGCTGCAAAAACTGCAACCTGGCACTCAATCTCTGCCTCGACTGCAATACCGAAAATCCTGCCGACAAAGATTTCTGCAGCAAATGCAATGCATCACTCGCCGAAATGCGCATTCTTGGCCGTATAGACCCCAAGACCCGTGAAGAACTCAAGCTTGGCCAGTCTGAGCGCGCCAAAATCGAAAAAGAACTGATGAAAATCGGTTACCTTCTTGAAAAAAAACCTGAAGACGAAGAAAAGCTTATCTTCAAAAAAGCCATGCTGCTGCATCGCATGAACTTCTTCTCACGTGAAGCCGAAACCTGGCGCGAATTTCTTAAAAAATTCCCCGAAACAAAGAAAAAATCAACCGCCAACGCTTACCTCGCCATTGCCCTGAGAAAATGGGGCTACCTGCTTTACAGCCAGAAAAACAAAGACGAAGCCGCCCAGCTGTTTGTCGAAGCAACCGAAGCCAATACCATGGACGCCGAAGCCTGGAGCTGGCTCGGTCGCGTCAAAATGGAAGCC
This sequence comes from Candidatus Ozemibacteraceae bacterium, assembly GCA_035342015.1. GTDB lineage: Bacteria > Muiribacteriota > Ozemobacteria > Ozemobacterales > Ozemobacteraceae > Rifleibacterium. The sequence continues at coordinate 62,190 of DAOQWI010000002.1, forward strand.
GGCAAGAATGACGAAGCAAAAGCCGCTTATCTCAAGTCACTCGAAGCCAACCCGGGCGACAAGGTTGCCATCAATTTTCTCAAAAAACTGAAAGCAACAATTCCCGCAGAACTGCTTACTCCCAGAGCTGATGACAAAAAATGAAAATCTCAAAGAACTGACCGGCGACTTTCTCGCACAATTTTCGCCGGCAGTTCTTAAACAGGTCGACGCGCTGTTTGAGCAACTCAAATCTGACAGCACCAGCAAGCTTGCGGTGAATTTCGGGCTGGCGATGCCACCCGAAATGCGCCGCAGGATACTTGCCGATCTCGGCCTCGAAGACGATGCGGCCCCACAGATCGCTGACCGGCACCTTCCTTACCTCATGGTAATGAAACAGCTCGTCGAAAAGTTCGGCGACCAGGCTGACAGCGTTGCCAGAGAAGAAGTTGCTACCTTTGTCTGGCAGGAAGGCCGACGTCTGCGGCTGTTCGAAAACGAGATTCAGCAACTCGTCGACTTTCTGCCGGCCTGGTTCAGCAACATTGCCCGCAAACGTGTTATCGAGCTTTCGCCGGCAAAAGTGTGCAGTGTCGAAACCGACCCTGCCAAAGAAACCGCTGGCGGTGCTGCAGAAATTTCGTTCAACGGCATCATCGGAAAATCCGAAACCATGCGCTCGATGTTCGCCTGCCTGAAGCGCATAAGTGGCAGCAGCCTTTCGGTGCTGATTCAGGGCGAAAGCGGTACCGGCAAAGAGCTGGTTGCCCACGCCATCCACTCTCTTTCTGACCGTGCCGGCCAGAGCTTTATACCCGTTAACTGCGGCGCTTTGCCCGACTCGATAATCGAAAGCGAACTTTTCGGTTACGAAAAAGGCGCCTTTACCGGTGCCGCCGCCCAGAAAAAGGGCTATTTCGAAATCGCCCACCAGGGAACCATCTTTCTCGACGAAATCACCGAAACCTCTCTCAATACGCAGGTTAAGCTGCTACGGGTATTACAGGAAAAACAGTTTTACCGGGTTGGCGGCACAAAGCCGGTTGCCGTCGATTGCCGCATCATTGCCGCCACGAATCGTGATATGCTCGAAATGGTTAAAGGCGGTTCTTTCAGACATGATCTGTATTACCGCATCAACGAAATGACCATTTCGCTGCCACCGCTGCGGGAACGCAAAGATGATCTCTGCCTGCTGGTCGATCACTTTCTCAAAAGCTTTGCCACTCAGAACAAACGCCAGGCGCCAACGCTTGCCCCGGCCGCCTGGCAGATTCTCAAAGATTACAACTGGCCCGGCAACATCAGAGAACTTGAAAATGCGCTGAAACGGGCTGTGGTCCTTGCAGACGGAGTGATAATGCCAGAGCATTTCCCGGCCGCCATTCTCGAAAACACAAGACAGCAGAGCTCCAGGCACGCAGCGACTCCAGAAACCGGCACCCTTGATGAAATGCTTGCCCGGGCCGAACGTGAGATTCTCGACACCCAGCTGGCGAAATACGGCTACAATGTTTCAAAAACCGCTGACGCCCTGCAGGTTTCAAGACGCACTCTGCAGCGCAAAATCAAGCAACTCGGCCTTGAAAAGAAAACCGCCTAGTGGTCTGTTAACATTGAACGCGCAAAATCAGTTACCTCTACGTCATCCCTGCGAAGGCAGGTATGACGCGTAAATCTTTGATTTTACACGTTCAACGCCGACAGATTAAAACTTCGCTTCGACGAGGGTGGCCACCCCGTAAACGATATTGGCTATCGCTTTCATATTGCTGCCGGTGAACTCGAAAACCGCATCACCGGTCTTTTTAATGCCTGGGATCCACTCAAGGCGCGGGGCAAGACTGACGTCACGCAACCTGATAGTGAGCTGAGTCGGCCCGGAAATCTGCGAAGGTTCTATTGCCGCAACGTTCTTCAGCGCCCGCTTTGTTTCATCGCGCAGCTGTTCACAGATTTTGTCGGGGTGAACGCACAGTGCACCGTCAGTGCCAATAGAATATTTGGTAATTACCGTATGCGTCGATGGCATGTTGGTACCGGCCTGCTCGATCGCCTTTGAATCACCGCTGATCAGGATTGTCGGCACCTTCATCTCGCCAGCCACCAGGGCCAGAATGTCGAATTCCCCGACCGGCTGACCGAAAATTTCGAAAGCAACCTTGCTTGAGTAGGTATGCGGCAGCACTCCACCGTAAGTGCCGGTGCGGGCATGAATGCCGAGCAGCACCAGACCGGTGAAGGTTGAATCGAGAAGGTCGAAGCCAGAAGTCGGCCTGAAACCACCCCTGATCACAAGAACTTCGCGTGGCAGCTGGTCTGTGATTAAAGTCAGACCATTGCCATGAAAGTCATTAACGTAAACTTCTTCGGCACCGGCACTTAGAGCGGCCTCACAGACAGATCTTATCTCACGGGTATACTGCAGCCGGGCTGCTTCAAAATACGCCGAGGACCCACCGGTCTGAACGTCGGCAACGACGCCGGCAATGCCTTCCATGTCTGCTACGATATAAAGTTTCATAAACCTGCCCCCGAAAAATTTCGCATTCAACGAAGCTGTCTATTATAATATGCTCTATCATGGCAAAAAAAGGCAATCAGTATTTTAAACTCCACAGTCCATTCCAACTTCGCGGTGACCAGCCCGAGGCAGTCAAAAAACTGACCCGCTGGGTCGAACAGGGCAACGAGCGCGTCACCCTGCTTGGCGTAACCGGCTCGGGCAAAACCTTTACCATGGCCAACATTATCGAGCGCGTGCAGCGGCCGATTCTGCTGATCACCCATAACAAAACTCTCGCGGCCCAGCTCTACAGCGAGTTTAAAGAATTTTTTCCGGAAAATGCCGTCGAATATTTTGTCAGCTATTACGATTACTACCAGCCCGAAGCCTACATCCCGTCAACCGACAGCTACATCGAAAAAGACTCGGCAATCAACGAACAGATAGACCGCTTTCGCCATTCTGCCACTACCTCATTGTTTTCGCGCCGCGACGTTCTTGTCGTCGCCTCAGTCAGCTGCATTTTCGGCCTCGGTTCACCGACCGACTACTCTGAAATGCGCATTTCACTGAAGGTTAACCAGGAAATCAGCCGTCAGAAACTCGTCAGAGACCTCATCGACATTCAGTATTCCCGCAACGACATGGACTTTCACCGCTCCCGCTTTCGCGCCCGCGGCGAAACCATCGATATTTTCCCCGCGTCAAGCGAACTGGCCATTCGCGTTAAATTTTTCGGTGACGAGATCGACAAAATCGAGCAGTTCGACCCGCTGACCGGCGAAGTTACCCAGAAACTCGAAGTCGTCGATATTTTTCCCGCCCAGCACTTCGTTACCACCACCGAAAAGATGGAAAGGGCTCTCGAAAATATCGAAGCCGAAATGAAAGAACAGGTGAAATTCTTTGAGGCCAGCAAAAAAATGATCGAAGCACAGCGCATTTATGAACGAACACGCTACGACATGGAAATGCTGCGCGAAACCGGCTTCTGCAAGGGCATCGAAAATTATTCCCGGCATTTTTCCGGCCGCAATCCTGGTGAACCGCCAGACACCCTTGTCGATTACCTGCCGAAAGACTGCCTGATAATTCTCGATGAATCGCACATGACCGTGCCGCAGCTCAAGGGCATGTATCGTGGCGACCGCAGCCGCAAGCAGACCCTGGTCGATTTCGGCTTCAGACTGCCGTCAGCACTCGACAACCGCTGTCTTACCTTTGAAGAATTTCTTGGCCGCAAACGCCCACTGCTGTTCGTTTCGGCCACACCCGGCCCATACGAACTCGAAACCTCTGAAGACCGGGTCGCCGAACAGCTTATACGCCCGACCGGCCTGCTCGACCCGAAAATCAGCGTCATAAAAAGCGAGGGGCAGATCGACTACCTGATCAGTCAGATCGATACCCGCATCAAACGCAACGAACGCGTGCTGGTCACCACCCTGACCAAAAAAATGGCCCAGGAACTGTCGGGTTACCTTTCCGACATGAATATTCCCACCAGCTACCTTCATGATGAAATCGACACGCTCGAACGCATCGAAATTCTGCGCGACCTGCGCGCCGGCGAAATAAAGGTTCTTGTCGGCATCAACCTGCTGCGCGAAGGGCTCGACCTGCCTGAAGTTTCGCTGGTTGCGATTCTCGACGCTGACAAAGAAGGATTTCTGCGTTCAGCATGGGCATTGATGCAGATCTGCGGTCGCGCCGCCCGTAATGCCAACGGCGAAGTCATTCTTTTTGCCGATCGTGTCAGCCCGGCAATGAAATACTGCATCGACGAAACCGCCCGCCGCCGCGCCATCCAGGAAAAATACAACCAGGACAACGGCATTCAACCGCAGACCATCATCAAGTCGCTGCCGGCACTGTTTGCTCCCGGCGACAGCCCCGACCGCAGAGAGCCCAAAGATATCGATGCCGTCAAACTTGAAGAACTGCTCAACAATCTGAAAACCGAAATGAACGCCGCCGCCGGCCGCATGGAATTCGAAAAAGCCGCAATGATTCGCGACGAGATCATCGCTCTGCAGGAAGAGCACCTCGAACTGGGCGTTCTCGGCCAGCTTGGCAAGGCTCTTAAATCAGGCAAAGAAAAGGGCGCCGCCCGCCGCCGCAAAACCCGCACTCTGATGGCCCCCGGCCAGCACGGCCGCAAACCCCGCATCTAGTCCTCTGTCACACTTGAATAAACAGTATGATGTATTTTTTACGTCATACCCGCGAAAGCGGGTATCCAGAAAGTTAGGACTAGATTCGCGCCTGCGCGGGAATCCAGCTTTAAAGAGCTTAGATCCCTGCCCCCCGCCTTCGCGAGTGCAGGCTTCGCAGGGATGACACACAAACTGACGCCCCTTGCATTCAAATGTGTAAAAAAAATTTGAACATTTTGGCCTTGCCAAGGTGGGGCTATTTTGTTATGTTTTAAGTATAAGAGGTTCCGAAAGTTATTTGACAAGTTTCCCTGCGTTGTGCGTGATGGTGCAGGTCAAATTGAGCCGACACCTGTATCTG
>DAOQWI010000003.1:0-40833 GCA_035342015.1 Candidatus Ozemibacteraceae bacterium
GCCTTGACCACGCTGCCGCCAACTACTGCGGTGCCACCGAGCAGAGTGTTGCCGAAGCCGCCCTTGTCGAGGCGTGATTTGCCCCAGTCTACGGTCATATCGCCGAGCTTGTTGATGCCCTTGGCGGTTACACCGAGAACGGTGCCAGGTATACCAAGAACACATTTGGTGATGCCACCGGCCAGCTGCATCGGAGCGATACGTTTGAAGCCGGTCACCACGTCGTTGATACCACTCGACATGTTGTCTTCCATGGCGGTGTTGAAGTTGAAATTAAGTGCTGAAGGAGATTGTGCCGGTTCGCGGGTGCCCTTGATGTCGATCATCAGGTTGCTGTAACCCAGCAGACTGTTCGGCAGTTTTGTGCCAACCGGGTCGTTCCAGGCGGTTTTGAAACGTTCGACATCCATTTCGTAACCCTTGCTGGTGCCCCAGTATGAGTCGCGCAGCTTCAGAGAAACCACTTTGCCTTCGGCATCGGTGTTGTAACCATAAACATTAACCCAGTGCGGAACCCCGCCACCTGAATTCATCAGCACGATCACCGGCAGGCCGGCGTCAATTTTGCGGGTCAGGTCACCGAGGCTGGCATTGTGCTTCTGCGAAGCATCGATGCCGTTCATGTTGAGATACTCGACGATGGTCGGCGGACCGGTGAAAATGCCGGCCGGATTGGTATCCTGATAAATTTTCTGCGGATCTTTGGCAATGCCCATACCGTTAAACACAGAGGTCATGGCAAACTGGCCGCAGTAATTGTCACCATCGATGCTGATTTTGAAATCACTGTAGCCGGGCAGTTCCTTGCTGGCAACCGCAGTCGGGGTTTCGTTCCTGTCGCCGGTAGAGAAAAGCTTATCGACAGTGGTTTTTACTTTTTCAGCGGTTTCTTTTGTTTTTTCCTGGGTTTTCTGCGACGGAGTCAGAGCTTTTCTGGCTTCTTCGTAGCGACGCTTGGCCACTTCTACTTCTTTGCCGAGTTCGGCTGCAGTGCTGTTTTTGGCGTCGCTGAGTGCCTGTGTATACTGCTGGTAAAGGCGCTCGTATTTCATGCGCAGTTCTTCCACTTCCTGGGTGATGCTGGCGGCACCGGCGAGGTTTGCCCCTGCCAGAACCATTATCATGGCTGCTGCAACTGCCCAGGATCTGATTACCGATTTAGATTTTTTCATGAGCGACCTCCATAAATGCTGGTCGAAATTGTCGATTTTTCTTCAAGTATAAGAATCGATCGGGGAAGCGTCAATGTACCGGTGCCGGTTTTTTATTTGCCGGTAAAAAACGAACGCCGGTCTTTTAACCGGCGTTCGCTGCGAAAGAGCTTCAAAAGCCAAAATATAACTTCAAGGTTTTTCAGGCCCTGCCTGAATTTCACTTCTCATTTTTGAGAAGATTCAGAATGCGGGTGACGGCGAGGTTGAATTCGTCACTCGAAATCACCTTCATGCTGTTGTTGGCTGTACAGGAAATGGTATAAATCGGGCTTGTCGGAGTTTTCTGCAGAATCCATGTGTAATTGATGACTCCAGGTTCACTGCCGCCCTTGAAGCCGGCAATGTGCCAGTCGGCGCGGTTCACCATGCCGGAGGCAGCATTGATTCTGATGCGAGCGCTTTCGCGCAGAGTCCAGATCGTTTCGCAAAGCTTGCGGGTGCTGATGAACCATTCAAGTTCATCGATCATAACCGGCTTGTCCAGTGTGTAAATTGATGAGTATGATGCGATGGATGCTGGAATGATGATGTCCATTTCGCGCAGGATTGCGTCTTTGCCTTTCTGGTCAGCCTTGATGAATTCAGCCCCTTTCGCCGGGAAAAAGAATTTCAGTTTTGTCAGTTGGCTGGTGTTGATTATGTCTTTGCAGGTTTCTGGTAGATATTTTCTTACCGTTTCGACGCCAAGCAGGTTGAAAATATGATCGGTAGCGGTGTTGTCGCTGATCGATATCATCAGGCCGGCAAGGGTTTCAAGACTGTGGCGGCTGCCCGGGTGCCAGTCCTGCAGAATGCCGCTTGGGAAAGATTTCCAGTCTTCGCGCAGTTCGATTATGTCGTTCCAGTTGCGGCGGCCGGCGGCCACATCATCTTCAAGAGCCTTGAGCAGATACAGCTTAAAAGCTGAACCAATGCCCATTGGCTGCGAAGCGTTGAGCTCGACTACAACTTCTGGTTGCAGGGTGTCGAAAGCTTGGCTTGCGGCGGCCTGGCCGGCTTCAGTTGTAGCCGGGATCTTGTAGCGCAATACGCAGACAGAGGTCCGGTCGGGGCTTTTTTTAAAAGCTTCGATGATTGCGGCGAAGCTGTCTTCTGATTTTTCGGGCACGCCGAACCAGAGGCCGCTGATAAGATTTTTTTCGTTAATCTTGAGACTGGCTGGCACAGTGCCTTTGACAAAATGAAGTTTGTAGCCTTCTTTAAGAGTTTCGACGCGGGTAAAGCTGCCGACTTCGTTCTGATAAAAACTGATAATTTCATGCAGTCGTTTTTCAGTGACTGTTTTGAGAAACTCTTCGGTGAACATGGCATTCACTGCTGCCTTTTCCTGCGAAAACATGCGCCCGAAGGCTTCGTCTGGGGTCAGATCAGCATTGTCACCGGCAAAAACTGCCGGAAACGGGCCTAAAAGCAAAAACATCAGCACAGCTAAAATGATTTTTTTCATGGCAACCTCCAGAACTTTGATTAAATCGCAGCTTATAACATTCAGCGGGCAAATGCAAAATTTTGCGCTTGCCCCGGGATTAGGTTATAATCGCACGAAATCATACCACAATTCGGGAGACAGACTCATGGCAAAGAAACTGGTAATCGTTGGTTCCGGCCCTTCCGGGCTTACTGCGGCAATTTACGCCGCCCGTGCCGATCTGCAGCCGCTGGTGATCGAGGGCTTCATGAAGGGTGGGCAGCCGGGCGGGCAGTTGATGACCACAACCGAAGTCGAGAATTTTCCGGGATTCCCGGAAGGCGTTGATGGCCCTGAACTGATCAGCCGCATGAAAAAACAGGCTGAACGCTTCGGCACAGAATTCATCATGGAAGACATCGAGTCGGTCGACTTTTCGTCGCGGCCGTTCACTCTTAAAACCGGCAGCCGCACGGTTACTGCCCATTCGGTAATCATCTCGACCGGCGCCAGTGCTCAGATACTCGATCTGCCGAGTGTTAAAAAATTCTGGGGAAAAGGTGTCTCGGCCTGTGCTACCTGCGACGGCGCCCTGCCGATCTTTCGCAACCAGATAATCGCCGTCATCGGCGGCGGTGATTCGGCGATTGAAGAAGCTATTTTTCTGACCAGATTCGCTTCGAAAGTGCTTCTGATTCATCGCCGCAATGAATTCAGGGCCAGCAAGGCCATGCAGAAAAGGGCTTTCGATAACCCGAAGATTCAGATCATCTTCGATTCGGTTCTCGAAGAGGTCTATGGCGGCCAGTTCACCGAAGGCGTGAAACTTAAAAACGTTAAATCCGGCGAAATCAGCGATTATCCGTGCAAGGGCCTGTTCATGGCTATCGGCCATACTCCAAATACCGGTTTTCTTGGCGGGGCACTCGATCTCGACCAGAAGGGCTACATCAAGGTCAAGTCACCGTCTTCGGCTACCAATATCGATGGCGTTTTTGCCTGTGGCGACGTCACCGACCCTCATTACCGCCAGGCAATCAGCGCCGCCGGCACCGGCTGCGTTGCGGCTCTCGATGCCGAACGCTGGCTGCACGCCAACGATCTTGGCTGAGGCTTTGCCACGGCCCGCAAACTGTAGATTGAAAAACAGCTCAACCGATTAAGGTTGAGCTGTTTTTGTTCGAGGGGGTAACTGTAAAAGTTTAACTTGTGATTAGATGCCGGCGCGGGTGGCGAGCCAGCCGCACAGGCTCAAAATGGCGGTGCCGCCAAGCATCTGAATGAGTGGCATTTTAAACATGCGGTGCAGCGCCAAAAACAGGGCGAAAATAGCGATTCCGACGGTTGTAAAAGCAAAAAACCACAACATCTGCTTTTCTCCTGATGATTATTTTTTTACCCGTTTCAGGCTGGTCTCTGCGAGAGGCCAGGCCGGGATTTCGCTGACGGCTTTTTCATACCACAGCTTTGCCTGCCCGGGATTTTTCTGACTTTCGTAGAGACTGGCGAGATTGAACATCATAAACGGCCTGGTATAACCGGGCTGCATGGCGTTGATTTTCTTTTCGAGAGTTTCAGTTTTTTTTTCGACGATTGCTCGAAGAGTTACGAGGTTGGCATTGATCAGGTCGATGGCGACCGGTGCCGGAATCGCGAAAGTTTCATTGTTGGCGCGGTTTAGCATCAGAGGTTCTTTGCTGGTTTCGAGCTTTTTTATCAGCATATTGCCTGCGGCTTCGGCGCTTTTGAGATTACTGTTGCCGATGGCAGAAGTGAAGGCCTTGAGACCTTCACTGGTAAGGCCTTTACCGAAACCGGATTCTGGATACCAGAAATAGAACTGCTGCCCGTTTACTTTGAAATCTGGTTTGAGAGCAGTTTCGACTGCAGTGCACAGGGCAATGTCGTCACGCACGAGCAGAGGCATCGATCTGCCAAAGTTGATCGGCTTGTCGATCGTCTGCGCTTCGGCTTCAAGAATAGCTGCAGTTGCAGGTTCATTGGCATGAGCGCTTTTTATCAAGCCCAGAATTCCGTCTTTCGCCGGCTGTGCTGCCAGTTCGACTTCGGCCCAGCCTGCAAAATCTGGTTTGACGCTGAATTTATGCAGAAAAACCACCTTGTCGCCTTTTTTGAGAAGCGGGCGTTCGTGCTGGCCGGCATTTACACCGAGTTCTTCGGGCAGGTGCAGTTTAGAGGTGATTTTTTCGAGCTGAACACTCGGGGCTTCGATGTCGATCCTGATTGTGAGAAGTTTTTGCTCAGGTTTCCATTCAGAAATGTCGATTTTTGAGCGCTGCCATTCTGGCAGTCTGATTTCAGGGGTCATGGCGTTCAGATTTGAGGCGGCAAAAGCAAGAATTCCCGCGAGGGCTGACCTTGCAAAAAAGTTTACTGGCATTGATTGGCTCCTGTTTTGATTCACTTTGCATTTTACTCTCAGGTTTAAGATTCGGCAACCTTCACCGCATCACCCTTTCCAGACGCACCCTGTGGCAGCAGAACCAGGGTCAGGGCAACGAAAATCAGTGCGGTTCCGGCAAAGCCGCCGGCTGCCAGTTTTTCACCGAACAGCAGATAAGAGAGCACTGCGCCTGAAACGGGTTGCAGGTAGATGAGAAAGCTTGCCAGAGATACCGGAATCAATTTCAGGGCGCTGTTCCAGAGAGAGTAGGTTACGACCGAGTTCATTACCGCGAGATACAGCAGAATGAAAAGGGTTTGCCACGACCAGTTGCCGGAACCTTTTAGCCATGCCTCGATAATTGCCGGCGGCAGCAGCATCAGGGCTCCCAGAGAAAAAGTATCGCGGCAGATCAGCCGCCAGTGATAGCGACCGACAAGTTTTTTACCGGCGATGCCATACATCGCCCACGAAAATTGCGGAACCAGCGTCATCAGACAACCGGCCCATACCTGCCATGGCTCAAGTTTTGTATTTGAGGAAAAATCGCTGCCAAGCATTGCCAGCCCGCCAAGTGCGAGAGCGATCGATAAAAACTGCACCGGTCGCATTTTTTCCCCGAGAATGAGGGCGGCGAGAATGACGGTAAAGAGCGGGGGAGTGCCGGAAAGAATCGAGGCGGCCATACCCGGCGCCCAGATCAGCCCATAGTTCATGCCGATAATCAGAACGAATACGCCCCAGAAAGCGAGCCCGATAAAGCTTTTGCGGTCTTCTGGCGCGACTTTCTGCAGCGGCAGACTTTTTTCGCTGACCATGAAAAAGCAGCCGGCCAGCAAAAATCTGAAGAAACCAAGCAGCAGTGGCGGAACATCAGCCAGAGCCACCTTGGTCAGCGGGTAGGCTGCACCCCAGATGAAGGCCGCCAGTGCAACCCGCAGAGTTCCATTAACGACAGGTGACAAGGTTTTTCCTTTGAATGAAAGCTGATCTTTATGACCGGGCGATTCTACCAGAAACCGGGCCGAAAAGCGATATGATTGCCGGCCGGTCAAAAACCTCCCTGCTTGAGCTATTATTAGTCTTTTTGCAGTGTCTTTACAAAAAAGTGAATTGCGGTGAGAAAAAAGTGTCGGGCCTGTCTGGACGTACCCCGTTTTCATTCATATAATTAACCTATAATTCATCAACAGCAGGTAAAAATGATGCGATCAACACATCTGAGCAGTATGATGCGAACCTGGCTGGCAGTAGTAATATTGCTGGTTTTCACGGTTATGCCGGCTTTTTCCGGTGGTCTTAATCTGGTTTATGAGCAGGTGGTCAAAGACTCCTGGGGTAACGAAATCGGTTATCGCAAGGTCAGTTTCAGCAAGCCGTCCGATCTCCCTGCCGGTTCGGCATGGCAGAAATACCTGAATCTGAAGCTGCCTGATGGCAAGACTATCTATGAATATGCCCTGACAACTTCGCAGGCGCTGGCAAAGCCTATGACGCTTACGCTCAGCGATCGCAACAGCAACTCATTTACCTCAAAGTCCTCAAGCTCTTACAATCTGAATCTATATAATTACATCAACAGCTTTTCTTCAGATTCGAGCAAGACTTTTCTGTTTCTGCATGAATTCGGCCATGTGGCAATGTTGAATGCCTACCCTTCAAATTATGATTTTTCGGGTCTTGACTACGGCACCGATGGCAAGCATTACCTCGATGAGATTCTGCCAAATGACAACACCGCCTGGATCGAAGGCTGGGGTAACGCTTTCGCTGCCAGCAAAAACAACGGCATGGTCTTTTCGTTCAACCTGAATAACCTCAGCACTCTGGCTTTTTTAAAGAATAACAGCTTTAACGAAATGTCACGCAATGAGCTGTTTATTGCCAAGACCCTGTATGACAGCTTTAATCAGATAAGCAGTGGCAAAGAAAAAACCTTCAACGTCATTTCTCGCACAGGCCCGCATTACTCGCTGCGCGATTTCTGCCGAAAATATGTGTCGATGTATCCTGACGAAAAAGACGCGCTGGCTAAGATTCTTCTCGATAACAGCCAGGGCAAAATGTCGCTCAATGAAATTCTTGACTATGTAAACGGCGGTTCTCGCACCGTCAGCCGTGATCTCTACAATGTTCTCGCTTCGTCCGGCCTGGTGGGCTCAGCTACCGGTGGTACCGCTCAGCCGACCAATCAGAGTGCTGGTTCGACCTCGACCGCATCGACTTCGACAACCTCTACCAGCAGCACCTCATTCTGGGGTCGAATTTCAAGCTGGTTTGGCAGAATATTCAACTTTGGGGCACAGAGCCCGGTTGCCCCGCTTCCCAGCGCTTCTGTCGAAAATGTTGGCGTTGCGACCGGTGGCGCGGTATCACCACTGCCCGGCAACGCTGCCACTGCCCCCGAACTTCCTTCTATGGGTGGCAGCAACCAGTTTGACAGCATCAACGATCTTGGTAAAGCTGAAGAGCTCTATTACCAGTATTTTGCCGAATACAACCGTCTGATGGCCGCTTCTGGCAGCAGGCAGCAGATTCTCGAAGCCCAGACAAAAATGCTGCAGGCCAAAGAACGCGTTAAAACCCTGCGCCGCAGCCTGAAATAAAATCTGTTTCGCCGCCTGCAGGCGAGGCTGCCCACCCGGCAGACCAGGCTTGCGAAGCTTAAAAAACCTGTAAAAAATCCCCGGAGCACTGGCCCCGGGGATTTTTGTTTCAAAACTGTGATTATTTCTGTTCTTCTGTTTCGCCGGCAGTTTCTTCTGCGGCACCGGCCACGCGTTTGCGCATGGTCGGGAAGAGAATGACGTCGCGAATCGAAGCCGAGTCGGTCAGCAGCATGACGATGCGGTCGATGCCGAGACCAAGGCCACCGGCGGGCGGCATGCCGTATCTGAGAGCGTTTACATAGTCGGTATCCATCTGGTGGGCTTCATCGTCACCGGCCTCACGCTGCGAAATCTGGTTTTCGAAGCGGGCGAGCTGGTCTTCTGAATCGTTGAGTTCAGAGAAGGCGTTGCCGATTTCGCGGCCGTAGATGAACAGTTCAAAACGGTCGACCTTTGCCGGGTCGTCCTTGCTGCCTTTGGCAAGCGGCGAGGTTTCTTTCGGGTAACCGAAGACGAAGGTCGGGTCCATCAGTGTGGCTTCGATCTTTTCTTCGAAGATTTTGACGATGATCTTGGCGGCGCTGTCGTTCTTTTCGATCGGAACATGCAGCTTTTTGGCCTGTTCAGCGGCCAATTCGCGGCTGCAGCTGTAGGTCAGCTCATTGCAGCCGGTGACTTCTCGCACCAGGTCAAGCATGCTTACACGGCGCCAGGGGCGGGTGAAGTTCAGTTCCTTTTCCTGATGCACGACTTTCAGATCGGGGAAAAACTTTTTCGCGGCGTGGCAGATGACCTCTTCTGAGAGATCCATCATGGTTTCCATGTCGCCATAGGCCTGGTAAACTTCCATCATCGTGAATTCAGGGTTATGCTTGATCGAAATGCCTTCGTTTCTGAAGTTGCGGTTGATTTCGTAGACGCGCTCAAAACCGCCGACGAGCAGGCGCTTGAGATAAAGCTCGGGTGCGATGCGCAGATAGAGTTCCATGTCGAGGGCGTTGTGATGGGTGATAAAAGGGCGTGCGGCGGCGCCACCGGCGACCGTATGCATCATCGGGGTTTCGACTTCGAGATAGCCCTGACTGGCCATGTATTCGCGAATACTCTGCATGATCTGGCTGCGCTTCAAAAAGGTTTCGCGCACTTCAGGGTTCGACATCAGGTCGACGTAGCGCTGGCGGTAGCGCATTTCGACGTCGGTCAGGCCATGAAACTTTTCGGGTGGCGGATTGATCGACTTCGACAGAATGACGATTTTTTCGGCGCGGATCGAGACTTCGCCGGTTTTGGTTCTGAAAGCCGGGCCTTCGACGCCGATGATATCGCCGGCATAAAGGCGCTTGAGCATGGCAAAATTTTCTTCGCCAATTACGTCTTTGCGGATATAAACCTGAATTTTTCCGGCCTGGTCTGTGATATGAACGAAAGCTGTTTTGCCCTGGTCACGTTTGGCAGCAATGCGGCCGGCGAGTTTCATCGGGGCGGTGGTGAAATGCTCTTTTTCGGTTGCCTGGGCTTCGGCCTTCTCGAATTCAGCTTTGGCCTGTTCCGATGAGTGAGTGCGGTCATAGCGCTGACCATAGGGGTCAATGCCTTCTTTTCTGAGGTCTTCAATGACCTGCAGGCGCTGTTCCTGGGTTGAATTCAGCTTCAGTTCTTCTATCATGCGATTTTAAACATCCCTTCGAAAAAAACTTTGAACCGGATTAAATAAGTAAAGGGGCGAAACGGTTTTCCGTCATCGCCCCCATAACATTCGTTCGTTGCTTAAGCGAGCAGTCTGACGTTGGTTGCCAGCGGCCCTTTAGCGCCCTGAGAAAGTTCGAATTCGACCTGCTGGCCTTCGCGCAGGGTCTTGTAGCCATCGCCTTCGATCTGCTTGTAGTGAACGAAGATATCCTGGCCTTCGGCGCTTTCGATGAAACCATAGCCCTTAACGTTATCAAACCACTTTACGCGACTTTGCATCTGCAATTCTCCTGATAAATAATGCGTTGATTTTGCGGTAATTCCTGCAAAAGTTCGTTTGCTATATTTATCACAAACTCGGCAATACTGCAACTCATGATTTAATTTTCCAGTAGATGGCGCCAGCGGTCGCATGAACGGCGAGCTTTTCGGCCGCAAGGTCGATTCGCAGTTCACCGGCTTCGATATTACTTACTTTGTTTGCCATTTCTACCTGTTTTTGAAATAAGCCACCGCAAAAATCAGTCCGGCCAGCGGTTGACCTGTTCGAAAAGCTCGTCAGGGACGAACAACCTGAATGAAATCAGGTGGTTGCCAAAAAGCTTTTCTGCGGCAAGCAGTTCGGCTTTCCATGAACCTTTTAATGTTAAAATAGTACGGTAGTTCGCTTCATTTATGGGCTTGAGGGTGTTTTCCCGATCCGAAATCCTGAAAAAGCCAATGTAATCGCTGATAATGTATTCTTTGCCAGAACCAAGGTCTTTGATGATCAGCTCGTTGCTTTCAGTCCGGTTGCGAATGCTTCGTTGCCCGACTACAGCTTCGCCAGTGTCTGATGCCAGGCCTGCAGGAAGCTCCGGGTCTACAATATTGAGCCCTTCGCCGGATTTTTCAATGTCTTCCTTAAATAACCAGTATTTTCCGTCGAATTCTTCAATTCGAAAGCTGCGTTTCCATCTGCCACCGGTAATCTCAACCTGTGTCAGAAAAAAATTGTCGCCGAACGGGTCAAGTATAAACTCTGCGTATTCTTCTATGTAGCTTTCCAGGTGCGAAGGGTAGCGAAAAACGTCGGGGTTGTGCAGTGGAAATCCGATTAACAAAAGCGTCAGAAGAATCAACAGCAGTCTTCCGGCCCGGGCCGGCCATGAGCCTTGCAGCAGGCCGCGCGGGTCGAGCCAGCGATAATTATTAGTCAAGAAGCAGACCTTCGGCAAGCGGGTTGGCCAGAACCATCTGTCGCAGGCGTTTCAGATTGTTCGGCACATCTTTGTAGACAGGTGCATTTGATGTAACCGGGTATTCAGGCGAGGTGACGAGATTGAGAATCGCCTGATGGCTGTCTGAAGCGACATTGCGAGGATACCAGAACGTGTTGACGCCGAGCCTGAGGTCGTTGGTTGCAATCAAACCTGGGCTGCTGATGCCGTTATGCTTGACCAGATACTCGAAAATGATCTGATGGCTGCCGCCGGGCAGGTTGTCGAGGTGCAGGTAAGGTTTGATATAAACCCAGGTCAGATTCTGTTTCGATGGCGAAGAAACCTTCATATGGTGCAGTTCGCCTTCCATTTTCAGCAGCACCGGATCTTTACCATTGCAGGTCAGCCAAAGGTTGCAGATGATTTCGGCCGTATTTTTTGCGGGAAAAAGCTCAGCGTAAATATCTGCCAGATCTATGTTGAACTGGGCGTTTTCGGGGATGGGTGGCATGCCTTCAATTTTGGGTGGCAACTGTGCAAAGACTGCAACTGCAGGCATTGCCAGAAAAAATGCCAGCAAGAAAAGCAAAAAATTTTTGAGTCTCACAAGATCGATCCTTTGAGTTGCGATTGGAATACATCATTAATGTTTAAAAAGGTATTCAGACGCTTCGTTTTTTCAAGCAGTTCAGAAATAATTGCACAGTTACCTGGGAATAATACCCTGTATCTATCGCTATTGCCGGCACAGAACGCGAAATGTAAATTTTCGTTTGTCGGAGCGAAAACTTGGGTTATATTCATTTTATAGTTAACAAAAATATGTCTGGTGAGAGAGCTTCGCCATCGTTGTCGCAGGTGGCCGCATTCGCGGGCTCAGGAGTAATTTATGGAACAAAATAGCTGGTTTTGTTCAAAAAACGGCATGATTATTCTTTACTGGTTTGGTGTTTATCTGCTGCTGGCGTATTTTACCAGGTTTTTCGCCCCGATGGTTGCTCAACCTGAAATGCACACGAATTATATCAAAATCTGGTTCCCGCTCTTTAATTTTCTGGGCACTGAAGGAGTTATAGAATTAATACGTAACATTCTCATCGGGGTCTGCATTTTTGACCTGGTAATAATGACAAGATTATTCGAAGAGTTCGATCAGATCTGGTATAAATTGCGATTTGGTCTGATGCTGATCGTTGCATTGCCATATTTCTGCATGTTCGTGGTTCTGTCTCACAGATTCATTGAAAGGTTTGTTTTAACCTATCTGCCAAGAGCAATTGAATAGCCTTCAGGCCTGAGTCTGACACATTGAAAAACGCCGTTCAAGAATGTGGGTCCAGGCGATGCTGATCGCATCAGCCTCGTTGTGATCCTTTACCTTGACCCTGAATTCGCTCTCGATCCAATGCACCACGTCTTCTTTGCTGGCGTTACCGAAACCGGTAACCGCCATTTTTACTTTACGGGGCGGATAAAAAAATACCGGAATATCTCTTTCTGCAGCGCAGAGCCTTGCGACCCCGCGAAGCTCACCGAGGGCGATCGGGGTGCGCGGCGAAGTTTTCGCCGGCAGAAATACGTCTTCAATCGCGATTTCGACCGGATTAAACCGCGTGAACACCTCGATGAGGCATTCACGCAGTCTTAGAAGGCGCTTCTGGGTATCGCCGCGTGCCAGTGAGATGCTGGCACTGAAAAGCAGTTTTTCAGTTTTGCGGTCGATAACGCTGATGCCCAGTTTGTCGGCCAGGTCGAGGCCGACTACCGGTTCACTTGTCATTATCTTTGTCTTTCAGGCTTTTAAGATGTTCCGGGTCAGGAAAAAGCACCACCGAAACTCCGCTGGCGACGCCGCCGGTAACTGCTGCGACGAGAACCGAATTGCGGCCGGTAAACTCAGCATACAGCAGAACCGGAAACATGACGCAGAACATGAAAATCATGCGTTTGATCATGTGTGGCGGCAGTTTGCTCATCGATTAACTCCCGGGTTGCCGGGTCTTCTCGGCCGGTTGCGATTCTGGCTGTTGCGCGAGAACCGGCGTTTGCGGTCTAGGCGGTTGCTGCTAGGCTGCCCATCGGGCGTCTGCGGGCGTGCAGCTCTGCGCGGTGGCGGGTTGACGTTGGTCGGGGGCCGCCCGGGCATTGATTTCAGCGGTGGGCGATACGTGTCTTCGCTTTCGCCGAATTCATCGGTTTCGTCATTAAAAGCAGGTTTTGCGATTTTCGCCGCTTTTTCCTCGGCTTTTTCCTGCTCATGGCGAACCATTGCCAGAGCCAGTCTGATGGCGTCACTGTCTTCTTCAAGGTGCCCGCCAAAATTTTCGAAATAGCGGTGTTTTGCCTCATCGCAATCCTGATTGTGGCTGTGCAGGCGCGATTCTCTCTGGGCCGGATCACCTGTCGGTTCTGCGCCAGCCTGGTTTTCAATCATCGATTTAACACTGATTGGCCGGGCAACTGAATCCTGTTCGCCCGCTTCAGCGGCGTCGTGTGAAGGCTGCGGATTCGCGTCGGTGTTTGTCTGACGGGCCTGCTGTCTGGCTAATTTTTCAGCCTTGCGGCGTTCGAAAAATTCTGCTTTGCGGTCGCGTCTGGCTGGTCGCTGTTCGGCAGAACGGCCTTCATCTGTTGGCTCACTGCGCTGTTCAACGATTGCTCTTTCTGGTTCTGCAGTCGGTGCGGCGCTGGTCTGCGCAGGCTGTCTCTGAACCGCCTGTGACGGCAGTCTGATTGCCTCTTTTCTTGTTTCTGCCATTACTCTGGCATCCTGGAAGAAGGCCTGGGGCAGGAAAGCATTGAGGTTGAATTCCTGTGCGGGCAGATTCAAAGCTTTGGCCAGCTGGTTTCGCAGAGAGTAAATGTCTTCGTTGCTCCATTCAACCTGCGGTACCAGGTGCTTAAGTTTTTTGGCGGCATTATCGGTGCGCAGAGCCGCATAATTGCCGGTCATGATGCCCTGGAAAATCTTCAGTTCGTCGAGAATTTCGAGAGGGTATTTGGTTTCTTTTTCGCCTTCAAAGCCGCAGCGTTCGAGAAGCTGTTCAAGAGTCGAGTAAACCGACATTCTCGCTCTGAGGCCATCGTTGAAGCTGCGAAAATCTTTGAGAAATACCGATTTCAGATATTCAAACGGCGGTGTCTGGCTGAAGCAGACAAGAAACTTGGTCAGGGCGCGGCGGTGTCTTTCTGAATCTTTTTTGATTTCGTCTGCGAGGTTGTTGTCGCGCGAAAAAATAGCGGAAATGACTTCTTCTGGCTTTGCCGAATAATCTTCAACATTTTTGAAGCGCCGGCTGAGGATTTCGCCAGTTTTTCCCTGATATATGCTTGAAAGGATGATCAGGTAAAAATGTACGTTCGGGTCCATGATTTCGCGTTCGATCCAGCGCCATAGACCCTTTCTGATGTATTTGTTGCAGCGTTTGTGCATGGTAGAGAGGCATTCATGTACTATCGCCTCTTTTAAGGCAAACAGCAGGTCCTGTGAAACGCCGGCAATGCCGGTACCCGGTCTCTGTTCCGAGGCCGACTGTGTTTCCTTGGGGGCACCAGCCGGTTGATTTCTGCCTTCTCTGGCTGGCTCACGGCGATTACGATTGCTGTCGCCGTTTCGCTCTGTTCGTTCTGTCCGTTCAGCCTGACCAGCTGCCGCCTGCTTCTTTTCTGCCGGGGGTTCGGGCTTAACGATGCTTTCAAGCTGAATCTCGATAATCGGGCAGCGAATGCGGCCTGGCTGTGTGCTGACACTTTCGGTGCCTTTGCGGATAAGAAAGATAGCCTTCTTGATGCGCAGCGCCGAAACTTCGCGTTCCTTCTGAAACAGCTTGGCTTTGCCGGGAAGACCGTATTTCTGGCCGACTCCAAGGTGCGGCACCGAAATATCGATGATGATATATTTTTCTTTTTTCCCGTCGGGGGCACTGAATACCAGATCGAGCTTTTCTTTGCCGCCGTCGAGCTGACAATCTACTTCTGTCAGCTTCCAGTCGCCGCTGCCAACTCTCTGGCGAAGGCTGTCGGCAATTTTTGCCTGATGCTCTTTGATGCCTTCCTTGATGCGGGCGAATTCTTTTTCGGGCTGTTGCCTGTCTTCAGGCTTTGCGCCCCTTTTTGAGTCTGTTTTCACATTAAGCTCCATTGTGTTTCGTGGCTTTGCCACTTTAGTTTCAGACGCAGTATGAAAAGACTGCGCTTACCCGGTTTTTTGCGAAGTCCGGGCTTCGTGGTTCCTGCTGAGTCTTGAAATTCAGGCTCCGGGAAACTGGCCGACCTTACTGCTTCTGACAGTTTCAGTCTTTTCTGAAAAATGGTGGCTGTCGTTTTGCAGAGCTTGTTCAGGCAGGAACATTGAACGAAATAATATGGTGCGTTTTAAGAAATGAAGTGGGCTCAATTCTCAATTTTTCTGCCCCATATTTTTTCAGGAGACCCGGCAGGTCATGATCGAGCGTAAACAGGCCCAGTCTTGAAAAAACCGGGTGCAGTATGTCTTCGATCAGGCCAATCAGTTTGTTGCTGCTGCGCAGGTAGTTTACCAGAACGACTTTTGCCCCTGGTCTGGCTACCCTGAACAATTCTCTGACGGCTTTATCCGGGTCGGGAACAACGGTTAACACATAAGCTGCCATGACGAAGTCGAAGGCGCCGTCTGAAAAGGCCAGATTTTGCGCATCCATCTGCATCAGGTCAACTCGACAATGGCTTTCTTCGCGAGCCTTCTGCTTCGCTTCACGGAGCATGCCGAAACTGTAATCGAACCCGACAACTTCAACATTGTCAGGGTAATATTCAAGACTTAAGCCCGTTCCGACGCCAATCTCAAGAACTCTTGAGTCGCGTGTCGGAGCAAGAATTTCAATTGCCCGGTCACGGCCCCACGAGAGATATGGCCTGAAAACCAGGTCATACAGCGAACTGAAGCGGTCGTAAGTCTGTTGGATATTTTGTGGATCGGTCAAAGGACTCTCCGGTTTGACGTGCATTTATATCTGGCTCGCCAGTAAACCACCTGATTGACTTATAGCACAAGGGCACAACCTTGGCAAGCAGAATAAATTCTAGACAGTGTACAGCCGCTCTGCTATACTTCTGTAACTGAGGTTGCGGGCAGTTTGTCTGTTGTTGTCTGTAACCCGCCAAATGGCATTGTAAAAAGGAATCCTATGGTTCGACCTCTGTATCCGTTGAGAAACCCGCCAGGCAAAAAAAATCAGCTTCCGCAGGCCCCTCTGTGGAAAAACCCCTATCTGCTTGGTGCTGCTGCGATAATTATCGGGCTGGCGACAGTTTTTGTTCTGCACCTGTCCCGTTCTGGAGTCATCAACCCTGAAGCTGGCCCGGGCGGTGAAACTGAGGGGGCTTTCGCTTTTCTCAAGCCCTCGAAATACTTTGGCGGCAAAGCCCTTGATCTCAAAGCGCACCAGGAACAGCTGGTGAAAATGGGCATTGCCTCACAGTCAGAGGCGCTCAATAAAAAATTCGAGGCAAAAAATCTGCGCGAAGAAAGGCGCATTCTTGCAATTCAGAAATATGAAGCTTCGCGTGAGACTGCGACCAGGTTTCAGACAGAGCGCGAGGAACTGCGCCGACGCCTGCAGTCGCCCACTTCCCTGCAGCTGCGCGATGCCGTCATGGCACTTGAAGATTCAGACAATCTCGGCATCATGAAACTTGAAAGCCTCCTCGACGAGAAGCTTCGGGCGCAGGGCGGCTCTTCAGAAGATGTCGATGCTCTGGTTTATGCCTATGACCGTCTGGCCAAGGTTTATGAAAACAAGAACATGCAGAGCAAGGCTAAAGATGCCTATGTGAACATATTCAAGCTGATGAAAAGACGGGCCCCTGAAACTCAGGGACCCGACTGGGACAGCGCGATAAACAGTATTGAGCAGCTACCGGTTAAATCTCCCGGCAATTGAGAATGCAGTTATCATTAAGGGGAATGTTGTGAGACAGCAGCGGTGCCAGTTCAGCCACAGGGCGCATAATGACGAATCTTCTGGTTTCTTTCGGAGCCAGATTCTTTTCGTCGTGGTTGAGCTGTTCAGCCAGCTTGCTGCTGTTCAGCGATGTGTCGGCAAAAGACGGGAAAATGCGCAGATGATTGATAGCTTTTTCGGTGGTGTTGACCACGTAGCCGCCGATGTAGACGTAGTTGCGATCGATTCTGATGCCGGTCTTTTTGACCACTACGGGCCCCGGGGTTATCTGAGGCAGGCGAACATATTCTTTGCCAACCTTTTTAAAGGCATAGGCCTTGCCGGGCTTGAAAGCTTCTGTAGTCTTTTTGGCAGCCTGAGCAAAATGGCTGTTGAACGAAAGGGCCATCAGAGAAGCAAGTATCAGACCGAAATGTTTTCTGTTAACTTTCATTTGTTTGACCTCAGTAATTCTTCTTTGCTATCCCTATCGGTCGTTTGAAGGAAGGAGTTTACAGCTTTTGAAAAATTTTTCTTCCGTTAGTAAAAAAAAGGCCGGCATTACCCTGGTAGAAATACTGGTGGCCCTGTCGGTGGCTTCGCTGGTCATGTTGCCGGTCATTCTGCTTTTCGGGGTCTCTGAAAAGGTTACCTATAAAAGCATCAATGAAGTCGTCGCCTGCAATCTCGCTCTTCAGAAAATTGAAGAGCTCAAAAGCCGGCCATTTGAAGAGCTGCGTAAGATCATCGAGGTTGCCGCACCAGATCCGGCTGAAGGGCCATTTACCGAAGTCGTGCTCCCTCTCGAACTGAACGGCGTCTGGAATACTCCTGGTGTTGAATATGCCCGTGAAACCAGACTTTCGTTTTACCCCAACATCGACCCCGATCCTTCCAAACCTGATTTTGAACTGCAGAAGCGCCGCATCCGCATCAGGGTCATCGTAAAATTCATCGAAGCGGTGATGGGCAAAAAGAACAACGAAAAGTCTTTCGAACTGGCCACCCTGCTGGGCGATGAAACCCTTGGGGCAGGCCTGAATGCATCATTCCCGATGCCATTGAACAGGCCCTGAGGAGCAAAACCATGCAGACCAGTCATAAAGGCAAAAGGGCTTTCACTCTCGTCGAAGTGATGATCTCTATTCTTATTTTCGGGACAGTTCTGGTTCTGGGCTATACGCTCATCAATCGAACCTTCATGAGCCTCGAACGCCAGCGTCAGTCGCTCGATACTCTGCACGAAGCCCGCAATTTTCTCATGGTCATCGAACGCGATCTGCGCGAAATGACCGAAGTCGTAGAGCTCGACACGATTTTTAAAAGCAGCCTTTTCGACGAAGAAAACGCGCTGCTGTTCAAACTTACCATCATGGTGCCGGCACGCGGCGGCACTGCTCCGCAGAAAGTTACCTACACCTACGAGGGCCCGGAAAAGCATCTCGATTCGCCGACCCGCGACAAAATCATCTACCGCCAGGTAGAGGGCGGGGTTAAAAAGGCCCTGATAACCAAACAGATGAGTTATCTCAAAATCTGGGGCACCGACGGAACCATCTTTCGTAATCGCAACCCCGAAGAAAGCATGGCCGATTACCGCAACTATCTGACCCCGCATTATTACCACCCCTCGAACCCGTCACCAAAGGGTTTGCGTGATATCAGCAAGATCAAGGGCATCGAAGTTCAATTGTCGATGCACGAAATGTTCGACTCTGAAGGAAAACCGATCAAGCAGCGAACATTCGTTACCCGCATCTATTCAAGAATTCTTAATGCAAAATACGAATAATTCCTGTATAAGTATATAGCCATTGCCATAAGCCAAGGAGACACCCAGTGAAAACCGCCACCATCCGCCAGAAATACCTTGATTTTTTCGGTCGCCACAACCATAAGGTCGAAAAATCCGCACCCCTGATTCCGCAGGATGACCCGACCATTCTTTTCATCAGTGCCGGTATGGCTCCTTTCAAACCATATTTTCTTGGTCTCAAAAAAGATCTGACCCGCGCTGCATCATGTCAGAAGTGTTTCAGAACCACTGACATCGAAAACGTTGGTTATACCGCCCGCCACCATACGTTTTTTGAGATGCTCGGCAACTTCAGTTTCGGTGATTACTTCAAGAAAGAAGCGATCGCCATGGCCTGGGAATTCATTACCAAAGAAGTTAACCTGCCCACCGACAAACTTTATGTCAGCGTGCATCACAGCGATGACGAAGCACTCGAAATCTGGCACCGTGATATTGGCGTTCCCCGTGACCGCATCGTTAAACTCGGTGATAAAGACAACTTCTGGACCATCGGCGTTGGGCCCTCAGGCCCCTGCTCAGAAATTTACATTGACCAGGGCCCCGAAATCGGCTGCAAAAGCCCTGATTGCGCCCCCGGTTGCGACTGCGCCCGCTACCTTGAATTCTGGAATCTGGTTTTTACCCAGTATGACCGCGCTGAAGACGGCACCCTGACTCCGCTTGAACGCAAGAATATCGATACCGGCATGGGTCTTGAACGCCTTGCCTCGATTCTGCAGGGCAAGTTCGACAACTTCGAAAACGATGTGTTTGTCGGTATCGTCAACAAGGTCGAAAATCTTACCGGCCATAAATTCAACGAATCACCCAAGATCAGAACTGCTCTCAAAGTGGTTTCTGACCATGCCCGCGCCCTGTCTTTTGCTCTCGCTGACGGCGCTCTGCCCGGCAGCGAAGGCCGTGGCTACGTTCTGCGCAAGATTCTGCGCCGTGCTTCACGCTTTGGATACAGCTATCTCGGCCAGGACAAGCCATTCCTGCATCAGATTATCCCGACCGTGGCCGAAATCATGAGCGACTACCCCGAAGTGGCCGAAAACGCCCAGCATGTCATGCGCATTGTCAAAAATGAGGAAGAGCGTTTCCTGCAGACGCTTAAAACCGGCAGCGAAATGCTCAGCGAATTCATCGCCGAACTGAAACATGGTAAAAAAGACATTCTCGGCGGCGAACGTGCCTTTCTGCTGCACGACACCTACGGTTTTCCGCTTGACCTGACCCGCGAAATCTGCCGCGAAGAAAAGATCAGAGTCGACGAAGCTGCTTTCAACAGCGAACTCGAAAAGCAGCGTGAGCGCGGCCGTGCCAATGTCGTTTCGGCATTTGTGAACTTTCAGGCTGTCAACCCCGGCGATTATCCGGCAACCACCTTTACCGGCTATGAAACCCTCGATGACAAAGGCAAAGTGCTCGATGTCGTCGAAGCCAAAGATAAAGTTCTGGTTATCACCGATAAAACACCGTTCTATGCTGAATCAGGCGGCCAGGTTGGCGATAAGGGCCTGATCAGCAGCAAGGGCGGCGACTTCGTCGTCGAAACCACCGAGAAGGCCGAAAATGTTTATCTGCACATCGGCTCCTGGAAAGGCGCCGGTCGTTTCAAAAAAGGCGACGAAGTGGTCATGACCGTCGATAACCCGACCCGGCGCGCAACCATGCGCAACCATACTGCGACTCACCTGCTGCACAAAGCCCTGCAGGAAATCCTCGGCGACCACGTCAAACAGGCCGGTTCGCTCGTCAATCCCGAGCGCCTGCGCTTCGACTTTACGCACTTTGAAGCGATTGGCCCCGAAATTCTCGAAAAGATCGAAAACCGGGTTAACGAACAGATTCTTGCCGCTCACAACGTAATGGTTAAAGAAACCAGCTTCGATGAAGCGGTAAAAACCGGTGCCATGGCCCTGTTTGGCGAAAAATACGGTGACCGGGTTCGCATGATCAGCGTTGGCGATTATTCAAAAGAACTCTGCGGTGGCACTCACATCAGAAATTCGGCCGAAATCGGCCTGTTCTCGATTGCCTCCGAATCATCAATCGCTGCCGGCGTACGCCGCATTGAAGCGGTTACCGGTAACGCCTCTCTCGATGTTCTCCACGAAATGAGGCGTTTTGAAAGAGAGTTGGCCAAAGTTCTCGACTGCGACCAGAAAACCCTGATGCTCAAGGCCGAAAAACTGGTCAGCGAAGCGAAAGAACTGCGCCGTGAACTTGATAAAATGCGCAAATCAGACGCCCGTGGCCGCATCGACGCGGTTAAAGCCAGTGCCCGCCAGATCGGTGGCGTGTCAGTGATAATGTCGCGCACCGAAGGCCTGAGCGTCGATGAAATGAAGGAAATCTCAGACGAACTGGTCGGCAACGCCGCCGAAAAGACCCTGGTATTGCTTGCTACCGGTGGTGATAAGGCCGGTTTCGTTCTCAAACTGACTGGTGATCTGGTAAAAAAAGGCCTGCATGCAGGTAAGCTGATCAAAGACATCGCGAAAGTTGCCGGTGGCAGCGGTGGCGGTCGCCCCGATATGGCTACTGCCGGTGGCAAGGACGTTGAAAAGATCGATGCAGCTCTCGTAGAAGCCGAAAAACTGGTTTCACAGGCATTGGGCAGCTGATGAAGATTCTCGCTCTCGACATCGGCAAGAAGCGCATCGGCGTGGCGACCTGCGACCGCCTCGAAATTGCCGCCTCACCATTCTGTGTGGTGAAGGCCGGCAAAACCGCGGTCGAAGAGGTGGTAAAAATTCTTGACCGCGAGAATGCAGAAGCTGTCGTTATCGGCCTGCCGGTTTCTTTTGATGGTGTCGAGCGCGAGTCGTGCGAACGGGCCCGATTTTTCAAGAACGAGCTCGAAAAACGAACAGCGCTGCCGATAAGCTTCTTTGACGAGCGCTTCACCAGCAAAATAGCCGAAGCTTCTCTGATCGAGTCGGGCATGCGTCGCGAAGAGCGACGCGACGTCATAGATGCGGTTGCCGCTTCTCTGATACTGCGGAGTTTTATTGAATTTCGCCGAAACCAGGGCTTCAAGCCCTGAACAAAGATAAAGGAACCAAGAATGAGCAGTCTCAAATACAAATGCGTTCTCGTCTGTGAAGATATCCGCCAGGAACTCGGCGGCCGGGTCAGCCTGATGGGCGTGCTTGGCTCGAAGCTTCTGGTGCAGACTTTCCCGCTGCCTTTTCCGAAGCTCTGCCTGTTTATCGAATGGGGCGAAATCGTTGGCAAGGTGAACGTCACTCTCAACATTATCCCGCCCGAAGGTGTCGAAATTCCCAAGGTTAAGCCCTCTGCGCCGATTCAAGGGCAGCCCGGCCTGGTTGCACGTTCGATGATCGTGCTCAGCAATTTCGCCTTCCCGGCGCCCGGTAACTATGTCTTCGAATTCGAAGCCGATGGTAAAGTCGTTGGCCGCGAAAACTTTCTCATTGAAAAATACGAAGGCCAGATGCCGGCAGCGGTGAACTGAGCTTTTCAGTATGAATAACAACGCGGCTTCAGATTCTTTCGCGACACTTCTCGAAACTGCGCTCAATAAGGCCGAAACCTTTTTTGAGCAGATTCTGCCCGGGCTCAAACCCCTGGCTGAGAACAAGCTGAGTCAGCTTGTCGCCATTTTTGAGACCGGCAGTGTCGTTGAGCGGCAACTTGTCGCCAGACTTTTTGTCGAGCATCTGAAAGAAGATGGGGCCGCGTTTCTGTCTTCCCGCCTTGATATCAGGCGGCACAAACTGTTTATCGAAGCTGCAGCGGTTATTGGCACACTTCAGTATGAACCGGCTCTTGAGGCCTTGAAGGCGGGTATTTCGATGCATACGCCCGATCTGGTGCTGCCGGCTGTTAAAGCCATAGCCATGATGAAGCCTTCGCGCAAGGTTGACGAGGTTCTGGTCAGTTTTTATCTGAATTTTCCTGATGAAACAAAGCTTTCACAAAGTATCAGATATCTTCTGCCCCGGCATGAAACCCTGGTTCATGAAATGCTCGAAAAATACCGGTCGCTTAATGCCGATCGCCGCATGTGGGTTCTGAAATACCTGTCTGAAACCTCTAACCCCGAGTCGTTGAAACTTTTCAGCGAAGAACTGCAGACTGAACCGCTCGAAAGAGGTTTATACTGCGTAAAAGGTCTCGGAAAAATCGGTACCGAACAGGCAGTCGAGGTGCTGAAAAAGCAGGCAGGCAGTTCTGAATGGTTTTTGCGCAAGCGCATTGTTGAAGCTCTTGGCATGAGCAATTGTCCGGGCGCTGTTGAGCCGATCCTCGAAATGCTCAATGATGAATCGGTGCAAGTGCGGGCTGCGGCAGTCGAAAGCCTTTCGAAGGTTGGCAGTCTGAAGCCCGACCTGCTGATTCAGAAACTGGAAAAGGCCGGCAAGGTATTTAAAATCAATCTCGTGCGCGCGATGGGGCAGCTGAAAAACGAAAAATTCGTCAAGCCGCTGGTCGAAGTTTTAAAAGACCGTGACACTCTGTTTTTCAGTATTGATGCCATTGGTGACCTCGGCTTTCAGCAGGCCGAATTTTCATTACGCCGACTGCTGAAAGATGAAGTCTGGTTTAACCGCCTCAACGCCCTTGAAGCCCTCGCTAAACTGCAGATCTCAGAGTTGGGTACAATCGCTCAGGAAGCTGCGCAGGATGAAAACGATATGGTGCGCAATGCTGCTGGTAGAATTCTGGCGGCTCTGAAGGCTAAGTGAAATTTTCATTGTACAGAATTCTGTAAACCTGTGTACCCTTCATAGTCTGTCGCATCTGAATTGACAATTTTACGTCTGTACATCCTCCTCTCTCACGCGCTCTCAGGATCACAGCAATAGTCTTGTCTGAGTTTGAAGGATCCCAATTAGCGCACTCGCCAGACATTTGAGAGAGATGTTTGATTTTTATGTTTTCCTAAAGTATAATTAGCGCCTCAGATTTTGTGTACATTGCGCAGGTCGAGGATGAGAGACAATGGAAGCCCCGCAGATTTGATATAACGCTTCTGGTAGTTTTTTTGAGACGCTCTGCCATAACGGAGGTTTCATGAAGAAATTCATTCTTCCCGCAGTTTGTCTGCTGCTGGTGTTTTCATTTCTGATCGTTGGCTGTGGTGGCGGCAGTGGTTCTGGTGATTCAATTTCCAGTTCCTGGCTTGGTCTGACGGCCGACCCTGATGCCGCCGGCAATCTTCAGGTCGATATCAGGCCATCTTCTGTTTCAGTCAGGCCCGGTCAGACGATCGCCCTTTCGGTTTTCGTTAAAGATGGTTACGGACACCCTCTCGATGGGGCGAAGCTCGCCTTCGCGTCGCAGCTGGGGGGTACATTCGATGACAAGTCGGTTGAAACTGCCAAAGGCTGGGCTTCCAATCTTTTTACTGCCGGCAAGCAGCCCGGTACAGAATCGATAATCGTCATGTCAGGCGAAAAATCTTATTCGCAGGCGTTGCTGGTTCAGAATCCGGTGGTGGTTAATCCGACAATTCAGATCGTCACCAGCGCCGATATAATTAAATCAGGCAGTGCGGTAACTGTCGCAGTTGGCGTTTCAGAGAATGGTGCACCTTCTGATGGCGCTGAAGTCAAACTTTCTTCTCCGCTTGGTGGTGATTTCACATCTGACTCTGGCAAGGTTGAAAATGGCTGGTTTACCACTACTTTCAAACCAGGCGATATTTCAGGAATTGTCAATATCGTTGCTATGGTGAACGATGCTAAGGCAACAAAGGCCCTGTCTGTCGTTAAAGATAAAATCGCTTCTCCGACATTAAGCATAAGTGTCAACCCTCCTGCCATTTTCCAAGGTCAGACTGCCTCTATAATAGTCATAGCGACTGACGAAAATGGCGCTGCAGCAGATGTAGTCATAAATCTGTCTGCAGATGTTAACGGTTCGTTCAGTAACAATGATAAACAGACTTCAGGTGGTGTCTTTTATTCTGAGTTTACTGCAGGCAAAGAAGTTGGCAGTGCTACCATCACCGCTTCAAGCGGTTTTGCATCGGTTTCCACAATTCTTTCTGTTGAAATACCAGAAATTATTATGAAAGTTTCGCCTTCGGTAAATACAGTTAAAGTCAAAGATAGAATTCCTGTTTCAGTGCTGATCACTGACAATTTTTCGAGTCCGATTGAGAATGCGCCAGTTTATCTTAGCGCCGAGCTTGGCTGCTACTGTTCACCAGATGATGGCAAAACCAACGATGATGGTTATTTCTTTTTTGATTTTGTTGCCAGTACAACCGCAGGTGTCTCAAAAATCCATGCTCTGACGACCGGTGCTACCGGCACGGCCCAGATCACCGTGGTTGGCCCATGATCGGCCTTTCAGGAGAAATGAAATGAACAGAATTGCAAAAATATCTTTATTCTCAATGTTTTTGGCTTTGTTAATTATTCTGCCTGCCTGTGACTCCGGTTCAAGCGGTCCGGTCGCCAGTCCGCTCTCTATCGGCCCGGGATATAATATAAAAGTTGCAGCGAGCAGCTCTGCCTTGAAGCCCGGAGCCACAACGACCCTGACAGCGGTTATTTTTGAACCGGATGGAGCTCCAATAAGAGATGGAATTGACGTATTTTTTGACAGTACCCAGAAAGGCTCTTTTTCTGATAATCCGGTAAAAACCTCTGGTGGAACGGCGATGGTGACCTATACTGCCGGAACAGCACCCTGGCAGCTCGATAAGGTTTCTGCGACCTGCAAAGGTGCTACCGCAAATGTTGATATTACAATTACCTCAGAGGGCTTCTAGTGAAGGAATTTGAAAGGCGCCATACAATGAAAAATAAAACATTTTATACCGGTTTGATTTTTTTTATTTCTCTGCTGATAATCCTGGCAGTCGCCCCGGTCATGTCAGAGGAACCCGAAGACAACAATGAAAGCGTTGTCGAACAGGATGTAAAATCAGAAGCGACGGAAGTTGAATCAACCGAAGAAAACTCCAGTGATGAAAAGAAGTCTGATGAAACCGCGGAGTCCGATTCAAAATCTGACTCCGGTTCGAAAAAAAAGCCTGCAGATAAGGGTTCTGAGCAGGATGCTGCTAAGGCAAAGAAGAATTCCGGCTCAGATAAATCCGGTCAGGCAGGCGAGGCCGGTAATTCAGAAGCTTCGGCTCTTTCAACTCCGGATGAGTCTCTTCCCGACGATTACAACCCTGACTATCTTATCTCGACCCGTTATTCAAAAAGCAAGAGCGGCAATATCACTACCTGGTATCTTATGTACACCCGCTCAAATGACATTATCACAACCGTAAAAGAACTTTTCGAAGAAGAGGTAAATTCTGGCGACATTAAACTCGGCGAAAACCCGGTGACCAACTCGATCATTATCAAAGCGAAAGATCCGGCCAACCCGGTAGTCGAAGAGATCATCGACACGGTAAAAAGCCTCGATTTCAGAAGCGGTCAGGTTCTGATCGAAGTTCTGGTTGTTGAAATCACAGTCTCGAACGAAGATCTTTTTGACTTTGAGTTAATGAATATCGTTAAAGAGCCTTTTAACATCAAAAATACCCTCAGCACCATTGGCGTAGACCACGGTACCATAGGAGAAGCCGACCCGCTCTCAAAGAGCGATCGTCTCAAAGTGTTCGTTACCACGCCAAACCGCATGAAACTCTTTCTCAACGCCTGGAAAGACAATAAAAAGGCCAACGTCATATCTTCACCTCATATTGTGGCCGCCAATCATCGCGAAGCCACTTTTAAAATCGGCAACAAGGTCCCGATCATCGAGAGTATCAGACCTTCAGATGCTGGCCCGATCAAGGCTTTCGATATCAAGGATGTCGGTATCGAACTGACGGTAACCCCGCACATCAACCGCGGCAACCAGATCGACATGGAAGTGTTTCAGACGATAAACGCCTTACAGAGCTATGACGCCAAGGAAGGTACCGCCAACATGTCGAACCGCGAGGTGAAAACCAACGTTTCTCTTGCTGATGGCGAAACTCTTATTCTGGGCGGCTTTATCGAGGAGCGCACTACAAAAACCGAGAACAAAATTCCGCTGCTTGGCGATCTGCCCATGGTTGGCAAGGCTTTTCGCAAGAAACAGAATAATAAGGAAAAGGTCGAGCTGCTCATCTTCATTACTCCTAAAGTGCTTGACACGGTCGAAGACAGCAAGGTTGCCCTAAAAGAAAAAATCGACAAAGTTTCTTTCAAAGAAAAGGTCAACGATCTTATTGAAAACCGCAGATTCAAACGCCAGAAACTCGAAAATAATCAGGAATATGTCATTGAGCGCGCTTCAAGAGACTGGTTTTATGATTTTGACCGCAAGGACATCGAGGATATGGTCTGGAACATTCCGGTTCAGATCAAGCCTGAGACACTTAATTTGCGCAGAACTGGCCATATGCCGTTTGGCTTCGGGCAGTCAAAGCGCCTGAAACCACCGCGCCTCAATACTGAACTCGAACCATCCGAAGGCTTCATCATGGCGAAAGAATTCAACCTTGATAATCCTGAAAAATTTAAAACCCTGCGCCTTAATGTTGCGAGCAACAACGCTGCCGTTGTTTATCTCAACGGTCAGCTGGTTGATCAGGACCCGGCAATGAAACTCAAAGACGGTCATGATTTCGAATACTGGAATCGAACCGTTGATATGGACAGCGGCATTCTCAAACCTGGCACAAACAACATTGTTGTCTTTCTTGGTTGCGATAAAACCAAGACAGATGCCTATCTCGACCTCGAGCTTATTGGTAACCGCTGATGAAAAAACAGGCGCTTGTGCTGGTAATGGCCATGGCCATGGCATCGGCTCTCTGTCACGCTGAACCGAAGGTTATCAGCAATGTGCGGGTCTCTGTTGACGGTAAAAAGCAATATTTTGACCTGTTTCAGAGCTCTGCCGATGAGTCTCTCTGGTATTGCGGGCAGACCAAACCAACAGTTCTGCTGCGCGAAGTCGATAACCTTCAGATTCCAGAGATTTCGCTGATTCGCTTTCAGAAAAAGGATATAAAGAATCCGCAGAAACTGCTTGAAGGAGCGCATTTTCGCATGCACCTGTCATTGGGGGCAAGCGAAGATACCATGACTGAGCTGAAGAAGAAGCTGCCGTCAGGTGGAAAAAAGACGCCGGTGCTCTCTCCGGTGCCTTTTTCAGCTCTAAAACTGGTTTTGCAGAAACCTGACGGCCAGGAAGTTGTAATGAAGGCCGAAACTCTCGCTGGCATTGCTGGTCAGCGATCTTCGCAGAATGTGGCTTTTTCGACTGTTCTTGGGAATCTTGATACCGACCTTCTCGACGCCCTTCTGCGGGGAAATACCGGTGCAAAATACACTCTTTTCTATAATTATCGTTATCTTGACCCGGTACTTTCCGGAAAACCGTCAGGTGAAAGCTTTGGTAACACTGAATCCGGCAATACCAGCCCGGGAACCACAAACCCTGATCGTCAGCTGCCTGGCGCGCGCGATTTTTCCAGCATGGAAAAGGAAGCTGAAGCCAGCGTTGGCTGGGAAAAGGCTGGAGAAGGCTTTATCGGGTTTTCCCGCTATTCTGGAAGTGTTCAGGATAAGTGCATTTTTATCGAATCCGGTTCAAGCTGGGAAAACGCGTATCTTACACTTCCGGTTTTAACCTTTCCGTCAGGCATCTCAGTTGATAAAATCGTGTTGGATGTTGCTGTTATGCACAATGAAAAAAAACATCAGCAGCAGCAGTTTACCTGGACCCCGGCCCGCGGCTGGCGCGATATTAATGGCGCTCCGCTTGTTTACGGTGTCTTTTCTCTGGGTAAACTTGCGTCACTTTCACCTGAAGAATTGCAGAAGGTTGTTTTCAGTATTGATCAGACAATTGAGTCTGACGGTGGTGAAAAACTGGTGACCAGAACATTCTGCGATATGGTTGATGGGGATACCCCGATCAGCGACCCGCTCGATCTTGCAGACATTCTTGAATTCGAACCTGGAATGCTTACCTGGGCGCCCGAAGGTCGCCAGGGGCTTAAGCGGATCGAGGTTTCGCTGAGTGAAGCAGACTGGAAGTCGCAGAGAACAATTGCCCCGGAATTTGTAAATGGCCGTATGGTTGCCCCAAAAACAAGCAGATGGCTGATTCGACAGGCTGCAGAAACCGACAGTCAGGTGCTTGCCGCCGAAGTCTTCTTTGTCGTTTATGACGGCAGAGAAGAAAAAAAGATAGCCTGGTCTCTGAACGGCAAAAATCTCCGCCGGGAGCTGTTCGCCATGTCTGCATTTTTCACCGACAGGGACTGGTCGGAAAAATGAAAGGCACACAAAGAAAGCTTGCGACAACAATTTGCGTAAACTTTCTTTTGTTGCTCACTTTTATTGCGTTTGTTTCTGGTTGTGGTGGTGGCGGAGGTGGTTCAGGGGCCGGAATTACAGGCCCGGTCGCAGCCGGGGTCATTACCGGCAGGGTTGTTGCACCTGACGAGCTGGCGCAGAGATTGAATCTTGCCTCTGCCCTTTCGGCTGCAAAAGTGCCAAGAGCGACAGTATGGCTCGAAAGCCAGCCCGACAACGTTCAACTGGTAGACGCTTCAGGCAATTTTTCCTTTTCCGGCCTGAATACAGGCGTGGCTTATCGGGTTGTCTGTCGTTATGATATAGCTGCCACCGGCGAAATTTATCTCGTCAGGTCGGGCGAAGTAATTCTCGGCTCTTCGCCTCAACCTGGCCAGACCGGCGAACTGACTCTTGAAAAGGGAAAATACGCAATTGCCGGAGTGCTGCGAAATCAGTTTAACCAGCCGGTTGGCAACGCCAGAATGTCGCTGTGGGGCATTCAGTTCAAAACTCTTGCTGATGGCAGTTTTGTCACTCCACCTATGCCTGAGTCGGCAAAAACGGAGAAAATAGCTGTGCAGGCAGATGGATACCGTCAGATGACGCTTGAAATGCCTTTTATCCACTCTGTCGACACCTTTCCGGCGGTTGAAATAACATTGTCAGACATCAACGAACCAAATTTCGCACCGGTCATATTTTTCAACAAGGCTCCGGTGACAGTTGCTCCGGGTGAGCGTGTCGCTCTCTCTGTTTCCGTTATCGACGCCGATGAACTGGCCCCGGAAACCTTCAACCCCACCTGGAAACCTCTTTCTGGAACAATTGAGACAACTGCCGACCGCTTCTCAGTCTACTGGACAGCACCCATGATTTCTGGTCTTGCGACTGTCAGCGTCAGCGTTACAGACTCAAGAGGCGCTTCGGGCACGGCATTTGTGGGGCTGGCCGTTGGCGGTGACAAGACCCCGGCTGTGCGTGTCGATTCAATAGCCCCCGCTTCCGGTGAGCCTGGTACAGAAATTGTCATCAGGGGCTCAGGTTTTGGTAGCGACGCGGCGAAGGTTAAAGTCAGCTTCAACGGAATAGAAGCGGTTATCAAATCCTCGTCAGAAACCCAGATTGTCACCTCCGTTCCATCAGGCGCGACAACCGGTATTCTTCTTATTTCAGTGCCAAACGGGGAAAAATCTGCCGGGGTTTTTGCCGTTATCGATACCGGTCTTTCAATCAGGCCTGGTTATGGCCCCCCTGGTGCGGTTGTTGAGCTTGCCGGCCGCGATTTTGGCGGCGATCAGGGCGATGGAAGTGTTAATGTCAACGGCGTTCAGGCTCAAATTCAGACCTGGTCTGATAGTCTGATTCGTTTTGTTGTGCCTGAAAAGGCTGTTGGTGGCGTAGTTACGCTGACTCTTCGTGGTCGTGAAAAGACTGCGGGATTTTTCAAAGTCACCAGAGTTTTTGATGTGTCGAGCTCGAAAGTGACCAGCGGCGCAGAAATCGTCATTACCGGCGAGGGCTGGGGAGATGAAAAAGCCGGTAGCAGTCTTATTTTTGCTGATAATGTGGCAGCCATAATTTCGAGCTGGTCTGATACCAGAATTGTTCTGCAGGTTCCTGCCGGCGCACGCAGTGGCAGCCTGTCTGCGACAGTGCAGAACGTTTTGTTTGCCATCAGTGAAATGACGGTTAACTCAATCGCTTCCGTCAGCCCTGAAAGAGGCATCGCCGGCGATCAGATCGAGATCAGCGGCAATGGTTTCGGCTCCAGTCAGGGTGCCGGTTCAGTGATGATTGGCGCAATAGCGGCCGAAGTTGTCAGCTGGTCAGATAATCTTATTCGCGTAAAAGTTTCTGAAGGAACCCGCCCAGGAAACCTTTCGGTTATTGCCAACGGCATTACCAGCAATGGTATCCCGGTCGTTATTTCAGCGGTAACCTCTATTTCCAGCGTTCGTCGGCCGGTCGGGAGTTCTCTGCAGATCAACGGCTATGGTTTTGGCAACAATACCGGCTTTGTTCTTTTCGGCGATATTGTTGCTTCCAGTTTTAAAGTCTGGAAAGAAGACCAGATTGAAGTCGTTATTCCTGCCAATGCTACTGGCACAGCGCCGGTGGTAGTCAGCTCGCTGGGTGTCAGAACCCGGGCGGTTCCGTTCATGGTCACCCACATCGCAGGATACGATCAGGATTCCGGCTGGGTTGGCCGCGAAGTGGTTATCAGTGGCAATAATCTCGGTACCGGAACTGATGGCGACAAGGTTACTTTCAGCGGTGTGACTGCTCCGGTCATTTCATGGAAAAATGATGCTGTCAGTGTCAGAGTGCCTGAAAGTGCAGCGAGCGGGCCCATGGTGATAAGCATCAGCGGGGCAGATGTAACCCTCGAACCAGATTTTACAATTTACAGTGAATTTGAATATTCGCAGGCCGGGCCAGACTGGAGCGGAAAACGCAGCAGTTCGCGACCGCTGCTGCCCGGCCTGGCACAGGATTCAAACAACCGCATTTTTATCACTGATTACGACAACGGCTGGGTCTGGCGCATCGATGCCGATGGAACCCAGGCCAAATTCGGTAATCTTGATAAACCCTGGGGGATAGCTCTGGATGAAGCCAGGAATCGTTTATATGTTTCTGAATCAGGCAAACACCGTATTCAGATTTTTGACCTTCAGGGAAATTCGCTCGGAAATTTCGGTGCACTCGGCAGCGCTGACGGGCAATTTTCCGGCCCCCGTGGCCTGACCCTCGATGCCGGCGGCCGGTTGTATGTGGCCGATTCAGGCAACAGCAGAATTCAGGTCTTTTCAGTAACCGGCGCTCCGACTTTCGTTAATCGGTTTGGAGCGAACGGTAGCGGCGATGGTCAGCTGGTGTACCCTTCTGGTGTTGCTGTTGACAGTCAGCTGCAGGTTTTTGTGGCTGATGCCGGAAACAACCGGGTTCAGAGATTCACTCCTGACAGTTCAACCGCTCCCGCCATCTGGAATTTTTCCGGCTGGATTGGTTCTAAAGACCCGAATATTTCGACTCCCGGCTGGCTGGCTGGCGGTTCCGGGCTGGCATCGAATGCTTCAGGTGCGTTCAGGAGCCCTTACGGGGTTGGTCTTGCCGGTGATAACAGGTTACTGATAGCCGATACCAATAATAACCGTATTCAGATACTTGATGCCCAGACTGGCCTGTTTGTGTCGGTGATTGGTGCTTCGGGTATCACCAGTGGCCAGTATAATCAGCCGCTTTTTGTCAGTTTTCAGAACGATCAGGTGTTGATTGCCGACTCAAGCAATGCCAGGCTGCAGAAATCCAGCCTGAATGGCGAATTCATTTCGCAGATAGTCCCTGACACCTCGCTTTTGAACACCCGCCCAGGAAGAATCGTCGTTGATTCTGTGCGTCGCCGGGTTTATGTGCTCGATGTCGATGACAGCTCGATAAGTGTTTTTGGCTTCGATGGCGGTATCATTCAGGTTATTGGCTCTTCTGGTGCCGGAAATAGCCAGTTTTACAAACCGGAAGGGATTGCGCTCGATGGCAATGGCAATCTTTTTGTTGCCGATACCGGCAATGCCAGAATTCACCAGATTTCACCCGAAGGAAATTTCGTGAAAAACTGGGGAGTGTACGGCACCGGGAATGGTCAGTTCATTCAGCCGGTTGCCCTCGCGGTATCTCCAGATTCGAATCACCTGTTTGTTCTTGATCGTGACTTGAACCGGGTGCAGAAATTTTCTGTTTCAGGCCAGTTCGTTTCTGCCTGGGGCAGTAAAGGTTCTTCTGACGACAACTTTAATTCGCCCTCGGGCATTGCCTGCTCAAAAACTGGTTACATCTATGTTGCTGATACCGGTAACCATCGAATTAAAAAATATTCTGCCGCAGGTACATTTATTGGCTGGTGGGGGGCCTATGATGCAGGCGCGCAGTCATTCTGGCTTGACCCTGGTTCTCAGAAAACCGGTGCTGTAAGCGATTCTGATGGCGCTTTTGACTCTCCTGCCGATGTGTTTGTTGATTTTGAAGGCCATGTGTTCGTCGCTGACTCAGGAAATTTCAGAATTCAGAAGTTCTCTCCTGAACAGCTTGATAAAAGCGCCGGAGGCTATGTCACCGAGATTTATGTCGGAGAATCGCTGCCGGCAATCTCAATCGATTTCTGGTCGACGGTGTACACGATCATGGAGAGCGGTTTTATAAGAAGGTTTATTCCTGATCCATGATTTGCGGGTGTGTACAAAGATATACCAGAATTTACTTGCGGTAAAAAAACGCAGGTGTTAGCATCGCGAAACGTAAGAAAAATATCTTGAGAAAATTATCTTTGGAGGCTTCATTTGCGTAACCCGTTAAAGAAAGCTTTGTCTTTGTGTACCCTTTTTGTTCTGGCGTTTGCCACGCCAAATTTTGCCCAGGCTCCGAGTCTGGCTCCGGCCGATGCTTATTATGTCTCTGCCAAGACTGAATTTGGCACCGAAACATTTACCATTATTCGCGATGGTCGCCACGAAGAACAGTTTTATTTCGTTCCAGCCCGCCCCCATGTCGCTATTGAAAAGCGTGACGGTAAAGATTACCCGGTTTTTCAGCTGCTGAGTTATCAGAGAAAAAAAGGTGACGATCTTGTACAGGGCGGCATCCTGCAGTTTTCTGTGCAGACATCGATTTCGAAGTCGACAGAAAATGAACTGCTGAACGCCATCAAAGGCAAATTCCCGCTCTCTGATTCGAAAAAACAGCACAAACTTTCACCGATCCCGATGAAAGAAGCTGTTATCAGCATGTATGACCTTGACGGCAAACTGCTTGAGTCGGCTCCAGTCAAGGAAGGCATCGCTCCAATATTCGGCAATCAGCAGTTCCCTTTCATGCTCAATCTCACTGACCTTGGCGCTGATGCAATGAAGGCTCTTACTACCGGTCATGGTGGTCTGCCGGTCTTGATTACTTACACTTTCCTGGGTATGACTCCTCCGGGCGGCTTCAAGATTGAAGTCAACTGGGATAACTGCTACAAACACCTCAGTTCAGATACCAAGCTGCGCGCCAACCTTGCCTATGCCAACCTTGGTGCCAATCTTGGCGCTGACATGACCAAGATTCGCGAAGAAATGGAAAGCAACGGTATGATGAAGATTACCGCGCTTTCCAACGAAGCTCTGTCAGATACAGCTCTCGATGCGGCAATGAACCCGGTTATCGACCTCATAACCAAAGAACTCTTTGAAAACATCAAGGCTCCGCCGCAGATCGACCCGGCCTCGGCCAAAGAAATCGCGGCCCCTGAAATCAAAGATCCGCCGGCAGGTTCAGTGACACCTGCCGCCAGTGTTGCCGAAGCAAGCGGTGTTGCTCCTGCAAAAGGCAAAGAATCAGCAGTTGCCAAACCTGCCGCTGACAATAAAGACAATGCTGCCAGCAACGAAAATGCTGCTGATAAAAAAGACGCAGCCGCAGGCTCGGGTGACGCTACTGCTGCAGCCGGAGCCGCAGCAGGCGCAGCAGTCGGCGATGCCGTCAAGGGCGCAACCTCAGCTGCAACCGCCGCCGCTGGCGAAGCAGCAAAAGGAGCTCTTGACGCTGCCGCCACTTCAGTTCCCTATGTCGGAACCATCATGAAAGTTCTCGACGTCGCTTCTGATATCGCCAAGAATACCAAGGTCGCCATCGGTGCAAGCTACGCCCTTAAAGACGCCCAGTATGTTAAGAAGGGCACTTTCGTTTACACTTACGACCGGCAGGCGATCGTTGATCGCAAAACTTCTTTTGGTGGCCCTATCGGCATTGGTTCGTTCGACAAAAAGATTCAGGATGAATGTATTACCGTGCTGCCAGATGGCAACTGGGAAGCTGCATATTACACCCTGCCGCCGGTAGGTGACCCGAATTATCTGGGTTACAGACAGATAAACCTGAGTGTAACTCCCGTGTATGGCGACAATCAGATTTCCGGTCAGAAGATTGAATCTGCGATTTATAAATCAAATACAGAAACCTGGACAGACAAAAACGGCAAAGAAATCAGGTATTTCCTTTTCCCGTTGAAAGCTGTATATGATTCTGCAGAATATAAATCGAATCCTGCCGGTTTCCGCTTTAAGATCAAAACCGAGGTCGTGCCATCAAGAGGTTCATCTTTTGCTATTGAATCCTATGCGCCAATGTTTGATGGCGAACTTGCCATGTCGCCTCCGACTGACCTTCTGCAGAATGTGAACATTTCTGCTGATGGGGTAACTTTTGGCTCTGGCGACAATGAAATCAATGCTATCAAAGGTACCCTGAAGGCCGATAATATGACGATGTCTATCAATCTTGGGATTAATAACACCAGTCAGGGTTTCCTTATTCCAAAAGACTCTAAATCAGTGAAGATAACTGGTCTGCAGTTCTTTACCAGAAAGGGCAAAAAGTTTGACTGGGCAGAGAATAACAAGCAGCTCACAGATTATTATGAAAATTATGATATAAGCCTGTTTGACAGTGACTGGGACAAATCTGCCGACACCGATTCAATAATGGGTGAACCCGTACCCCAGAAGAAATAAGCATTTTTCCGGCCGCTGTTTTAACAGCGGCCGGAGTTTTTTAAACGAACTTTCAGGAGGAACAAATGAAATTTAATTCTCGCATTCTTGCTGTATGGCTTCTCGCCTGCAGTTTCGTTTTATCGCTGACCGGCGCTTATGCCCAGGCTCCCAGCCTGGCTGCCGCTGATCAGTATGTCGTAACGGTCGACACAGACAATGGTCCTGAGACCTACACAGTCATCAGAGATGGCCGCATTGGTGAACAGTTCTATTATGTTCCGATCAAGCCGACCATTGCCACCGAAAAAGTCGATGGCAAAACCACCCCGATTTTTCAGCTGCTGAGCTATCAGACCAAAGAAGGCGACGGCGGCATTCTCCAGATGTCCATGGTTTCCGGCGTAGCCCAGGATACTATCGATAAAATCAAGTCCAAGCTTTTCAGCCTTAAAGTGCCGGCCGGCAAAGTTCCGCGCCTGTCACCGCTGGCAATCAAAAGTGCCGAACTGACCCTGTATGATCTCGGCGGTCAGATGCTTGATCAGGCTGCTCCCAAGCCTGGTATCGCCCCGATTTTCGGTACTCAGCATTATCCATTCATGCTCAGACTCAAGAGTCTCGGCGCTGATATCATCAAGGCTCTCTGCACCAAACAGGGCGGTCTGCCGGTTCTGATTACTTATACCTTTCAGGGTATGACACCGAAAGCCGGTTTCGAAGTTGAAGTCGACTGGGATGCCTGCTACGAACATTTCAGCACCAATACCGAAGTGGCCCTTGAAGTCGCTAAGAACTCTATCAGCGGCAGTCTTGGCCTCGATATTGCCACACTGCGCGAAAAATTTGTCAGCGAAGGCTTGATCAAGATCACTTCTCTGACAAATGAAACCGTTGATGCCAAGCTGCTCGATGATCTCATGACTCCGGTTCTGAACCTGATTACCAAAGAACTTTTCGAGCAGATTCATCCCCCGACCTCTATTGCTCCGGCAGAAGCCGAAAAGCTCAAAGAAGACGAAGCCAAGCCGGAACTGGCCGCAGCGGCCCAGGGTATCAGCGAAGCGGTGATGAAAGCTACCGGCCGTTTCTTTAAGGTTGGCGCCAAAGTTGATTTCGCCCTTAAAGACGTTAAGATCGTTAAAAAGGGCAAATTTACTTACAAATTCGACCGTCAGGCAATTATCGACCGCACCAGCTCATTCGGCGGTCTGCTCGGTATCGGCAACTTTCCGAAAGACGTGCAGGAAAAGTGCATCACCACCATGCCCGCCGGCAACTGGGAAAGGGCTTTCTATGTTCTGCCATCGGTTGGCGCCACTGAGACGCTGGGTATCAGCAGCCTTGATATTGCAGTGACTCCCGAAGAAAAAATCGGCGAAGACAAATGGCAGCAGATTTCTGGCTACAAAACTGAATCTGCCGGTTTCAACAAAACAGGAAAAGCCATCTGGACAGACAAAAACAGAAATGAAATTCTCAATTTCCAGTTCCCGCTCAAGGCTCTCTATGACAAAGAAGGCTTCAACCGCGATAATTACCGTTTTAAAATCGCTACAATCATCAAGCCGACCAGCGGTAAATCCATAGAAATTACCAACTACGCGCCGTTGTTTGACGGTGATCTGGCGATTGCGCCCCCGACCGACCTTGTTGACATCGTTACCATAGACGCTTCCTGCATGACCTTTGGCAGCGAAGAAGGGCAGGTTTTCAAGGCGCCCGGTCAGCTGAAAGCCGGTTCTCGCACCTGGAGCATGGTATTGAGCGCTGATACGCCGGTTCAGCGTTTTATGGTTCCGGTTGACGAAAAAAATATCACCGTTCCCAGCCTGGCATTTGCTCAGAAAAAGGGTCTGCTCGGAAAGTGGCCTCTCTGCAATAAAAACCTCAGAGAAATCCAGCCCGACCTTTATGTGATGTTGTTCGACGGCGCCTGGAACAAAGATTTCGATCCGTCTCAGAGCTCTGAAGACACGATCGTAGATCTTGACTGATCCGGTTAAAAGCTGCGCCCGCAAGGGCGCAGGTATTAAAATTCAATAAGGGAGCATAGCGTGAAAAGAATGAATGTACTGTTGAGCGGCCTTATGGCCATTTTTCTCTGCCTGGTAGCCGTTAACCCGGCTTCAGCGCTGCCGAGCCTCGATGCCCAGAAATGGCGCACGGTTCAGATTAACGAAAAAGTTGGCAACAGCGTTGAAGAAAACATGATTACCGTAATCCAGGATTCCGATAATCCTCTGGTTTTCTACTACGTGCCAAATCGTCCCCGTCTGGCCGAAACTGTGACTGTCAAAGATAACAAACGGACTGTCAGACCAGTTTTTCAGCTTATGACACTGCAGGCCAAATCTGCCAAGACCAAAGACATCTATGAAGAAGGTCTGTTGCAGTTCTCTCTGCGCATGGACCTTCAGCCCGAGAGCGCATCTCAGGCAACCAAGCTGATCTTTGAAGATCTGCAGAAAAATGGTCTGGCCACCGACACGACCGACATCAAATTGCTGCCACTGCCGGTTTCTTCTGCAACGATCTCGATCTATGAACCGAGTGGTGAGTGGCTGTCAAGCGGTATTCAGCAGCCATCTATCGCACCGATTTTCTCTACTCAGGCTGTTCCTTTCCAGATCAACCTGACCAGCCTTGGTGCAGATGCCATGAAGGCCCTCACTCAGAAAGGCCAGGCCGGCCTCGGCGTTTATTATCAGATGTCTTTTCAGGGTGTTCTGCCTGCCGCCAAGCTGACGGTAGAAGTTGACTGGAAACAGACCTTCAGCCATTTCAGTGAAAATACCAAAGAGAAGAAATACTGGAACGCCCTTCTGTTTGCCGGCGGTACCAGCAAATCAGACAAAAAAACCGTTGCTGAAGATCTGCTCGAAAACAAATGCATTACCGTAAAAATGGAAGGCGATGGCGATGAACTTGAAGCTCTGCAGAAAGTTCTCGACCCGATCCTGGAGCGCATCAACAACGAATTGATCGAAAAAATGGCTCCTCCCGAAAAGGTTGACCCGGCAGAAGCAGCAGAGCCCAGCTATGGTATCGGCATGTTTTATGGCGGCGGCAGTTCGTATGCCATGAAAAAGGTCGATGTTAACAAGATGGGCAAAGAAACCTTCAAATTTGACCGGGCCCAGCGCGTTACCCGCGCCACTTCATGCGGCACCTTCATTGGCATCGGCAACTATGACAAAGAAATCATCGAAGCTGCCAATATCGTCATGGATCCGGGCAACTGGGAAAAAGCCTATTACATTGTTCCGACAGTTAACCCTGACCCCTGCCTGCTTGAAGTGACTCTGAACCAGTATGTTCAGTATAAAGAAGGCTCTGGCAAGCCGGCCGGTGCATACCCCAGATTCTCTGGTGTCGAAAACCCGCAGTTGATCACCTGGCGCCCGAATGCAGTCGACAAATCACCGGGTTGGGTTGACAAAAATGGCAATTCTGTGAGCAATATCGTATGGCCGCTTCAGGCTCTCTACGCCGAAGCGAAAGCCGCCGACAAAGAAATCAATGACTACGTCGAATATAAAATCGAAATGAAGATATCTTCAAAGGGTAAAGGTTCTCTGGTCGATACTGTCAAATTCGACACTGTTCAGGAAATGATGGCTGGCAACAAAACCTTTGACAGCCCGCAGGAAATGGTTGAAACCCTTACCGTTACCTGCAGCAACCTGTCGCTTGATTCTAAAAAAGGCCTGAAGAGAGTGAACTTCGACATCGACCATATGGTCGATACAACTAAAAAGAACCGTTATTCATGGGTCTTTGATGCAAAAAGCAAAACCACTGAATCGACACACAGCTGGTTTGTTCCCCGTGATGGCGAATACAAGCTGGTTCCGAAGGTTGTCTTTTATCTTCACAAAAAGAATAAAGCAGGAAAAATGCAGATTGACTGGGAAAATAACGGTATAAACCTGCGCGAGGAATATGGTCTTTACCTTGATCCGAGCGATTCCGAATGGGATCCTGACGAAGAATTCAAATAAGACTTTCTGATCCCGCTTTTATTGGGAGCTCTGATATTAAGTCAGAGCTCCCATTTTCTTTTAGTAGAACAAGGTAAATACCGGGAGGTTTTATGCAGTCGAACTTTTTTTTAAAGAAATATCTGATCGCTTTCATACTGCTTTTTACTGTTTGTGTGGCAGATGCTCAGGTCAGCCTGCTTCCGGAGCACATGATCACTGTTGAAGGTGTTACTCTGATTCGTGACAGTAAAAATGAAAATAAATGGTATTACGTACCCGAAAAACCATTTCTTCTCGAAAAAACACCGGGCAAAAAAGATGATCCAAAGCCGGTTTTTCAACTGGTAACCTATCAGGCAAAAAACGAGGCCGCGAACTATGATGGCGGAGTTTTGCAGTTCTGTGTCACGCTGAATATGCCAGAAGAAACCAGAAAAAAGGTCGAAAAAGCCCTCAAGGAACAATCGAATAACAAAGACGCAGTTTCTTTGACAATTCTGCCATTTCATA
This sequence comes from Candidatus Ozemibacteraceae bacterium, assembly GCA_035342015.1. GTDB lineage: Bacteria > Muiribacteriota > Ozemobacteria > Ozemobacterales > Ozemobacteraceae > Rifleibacterium. The sequence goes on from DAOQWI010000003.1 coordinate 39,555, forward strand.
AGGCAGAAGCCTTTCTTTTCGATGGTTCAGGAAAAATTACGGCCGATGGCAGTCAGGCGCCGGGTTTTTCTCCTGCATACATCACCGGCGCTTTACCGTTTCAGCTGAAAATGGATCGTTTCGATGCTGATCTGTATTCAACTCTGGTTGATAAAAAAGGTTCCGGCGTTGGCGTGCTGATGAATCTCACCTTTGAGGGCCTGTTGCCTCCGGGTGGATTCAAAGCCACGATCAACTGGGACCAGACCTATGAAAGTATGAAATCGTCGAGTGATCTGAGGGTTTCACTGGGCACTTATTTTTGTGGTATCGATGTTGGAGTCAGCAAAACGAAAATCAGAGAAAAGCTCGTTTCTGAGGGTTGTCTGACGGTCGAAAGCCTTACCAGCGAGTCTGTAGATGCTGCAACGATCGACCGCTACCTTGAGCCGGTTCTGCAGCGGTTGCAGAATAATCTGATCGAGAAAATTTCGCCGCCGGAAGCGATTGACACCGAAAACGCCGGCAGTCCAGATTCGTTGAACAAATGTTTCTTCGGCCTAAGGGTTGGGATCGATGTAAAACTGCGCGAATTCAAGCAGATCAAAAAGGGCTCAGAAACCTTTATTTTCAACCAGTCAGTTGTGGCTGAACGCAAAACCTCATGCGGAGCCTTTATTGGTATTAACTCATACCCCGAGAATGTAAAAAGCAAGCTTGTCAGTACTTTTTTTTCCGGGTCATGGGCAAGCGCCTACCTGCTGCTTCCGGTTGTCGACACCAACCCTGAGCTTGGAATAAAAAGCGTTACCATGAGAGCAGAAGTTGTGGACTCAGAGGGCAGGCAGGTTTCTGAATTAACTGATATTGCCAGGTGGTCTGTTGCTGAGCCATTCAGCTGGAAAAACGTGGATGGGCTTGAAACCGGCAGCCTGAAATTTCCGTTGCTGGCGCTCTTTAAGAAGCATAATGATGATATTGAGGTCATCCGTAAGGAGTATGCCTTTAAAATCGAAGTGGCAATCGAGCAGAAACACCCCTCGTCGCTCATGGCAAACATCGTTAAGGTCAAATATCAGACTCCGCTGTTCGACGGAAACCTGCCTCTGCCCTCTGCGGTAGACCTGGTTGACAACATAATAATTGATCTTTCGGCGCTCAGCTTCGATGATGAAAACGGTATAAAAAAGCTTAAAATCAGCCTTAAAAAGGGAAGCAGGGGCGCGAAAATTGAAAACATACTATTGGCAAAAAATCGGGTAGACAAACTGGTATATCTTATTGAAGCAGCCCGTGAAGG
>DAOQWI010000003.1:40933-59719 GCA_035342015.1 Candidatus Ozemibacteraceae bacterium
TGGCAAAAAATCGGGTAGACAAACTGGTATATCTTATTGAAGCAGCCCGTGAAGGCGAAAAAGCTGAACCGATAATTCCTTCGCTGACCGCAGACATTGGCTCAAAACGAAACCTGCCATGGGTCCACAACGGCAAAGACCTGCGGGAAATAGAGCCATCACTGAATTTCATGCTTTTTGACTCTGACTGGCAGCAGTAAAACTTCAGGGCACTTTTGTTGAACAGCCGCCAACCAGGCAATTCAGTTGGCGGCTGTTTTTATCTCAATTCAATGTCGTGAGTAACGTCGAATGAGCCTGTGACCGGCTGAGCAATGGTGGTTGCCGTTGCAATTGCCCGTTCTTCAGCCTGCTTCTGCCCGTTCACGGTCTGAACAGTTCTGCTGTAATTGAAGCTTCTGGTTTTCTGAAACGCAGTATCTTGCGTAGATACCGGTGAAAACTGCAGATGAATTTTCAGACTGGCGCTGCCAGGGTCAGGCAGGTTGATCATAAGTGGCAGACCCTGATTGCCAGACATTGTCTGGTGTTCAAAAACGGTTTTGCCATTAAGTTCGGCCTTTATAAGCACATTGCTGGTGAGATCACGCTTCAGCGAAATATTAGCGCCATATCTGGCTCTCAGTTCATTTTCAAGCGCCGCACGATCTTCTGATGATTCCTGCAGCTTCAGCATGCCCTGAAGCAGCATTTCTTTCCCGATAAGCAGCAGAACAGGTGCGGTAGCATTGCCGGGCCCGCTTAGAACCGCCCGGGTCGGAACATACCAGGCCTGCATGTTCTGCTGATCAAATCTGGTGAATTTCAGAGTTTTGAATGCCTCTTTTTCTGCCTGGTTCTGCCCGCAGGAGGCTGACAACAGTAGTTGCAACAATAAAAACAGGCCGGTTAAATTTTTCACGTTTACTCCAAAAAGAAAATCCGGGTCAGATTTACCTGACCCGGATTGCTGGTTAAAATCAGTTGGATTTCTTTTCTTCTGAATTTTCCGGTTTATAATCGGTATCCCAGAGAGTTACCGTCAAACCGAGGTCTGAATCCTGAAGGTTGCGGCCGTTATGCTTCCAGGGGATCTGTTTGCCGCCGTTCAGAATGAAGTTGATGTTGGCAATGATACCGTTTTTCTTGCCTTCATCTTCTTTTTCTACAAGGAAAACCGGGTTCTTAACAGCAGAATCACCCTTTACGGTGGTGCGGTAAGTTTTTCTCGGGTAGGTTGGTTTGATTTCCATTTTTACCATGTAGAGACCGTCTTTGGCGAAGGTCAGAGGATCACAGTCGATTTCGAGTCCTTCGAGCAGGGCCATGGGATTTGAAACCGGCACACCGCCCATGATGAATTCTTCAAAGCTGGCAAATTTCATGATGTCGCTGCCCTGAGTGACAGTTGTTACAACTTCATAAGTGCATGAGGCGAGCGGTATCTGCTGCTTTGCAAGGTAGTCGGTAATTGCCTGCATCGGGAAAAGAAGGTTAGTGACTTCATTGCCTCTGCGGTCGGAGAAAAAGCCGTCTTCAGGTTTCCAGGTCGCAAGCTGTGCAATGGTACCGGGAATTTGCTGAGCCTTGCCGTTTTTGTCATAAAATCTCGGAATTACCTGCAGGTCGATCTTTTTGATTGCCAGCGCCTGTTTGTCTCCGACGGCCGGCACCGGAAAATATGCATAATTCCAGTTGCCAGCGGGCATGATGGTAATGGACTTTTCTATGATATTCTTGTCATATTGGCCGATCCCGAGCAGAGAGCCATAGGTGCTCTTGCTTTCGCTCAGGTCACGGTTTTTCATTTCGATGACTTCGGTGCCTTTTTTTACTTTGTTGACGTTCTTCATTGCGTAGGTCGAGTTGGTTCCCCACCAGGCAGAGTTTGGCTCTTTGGCTGCTGCCGGTTCGATTTTTTCGGGAGGAGTGATTCTTTCGACCATTTCGCGGCTGACACGCTCGATTACCGGGTCAAGATACTTGGTAATCTGTTCAGGGGTCATGCCGACGCTTTCGTAAGAAATGCTCTTGTTTTCGGTCAGCACTTCAGACAGGGTCTGTTCCTGAGTTTCGCGCTGGCCGGTTTCGCCGCGGCCGCGCCAGCCACCCCACCAGGTGCGGTAATAATACCATCTGGTGTAGGCCTGTTTGGTGCGTTCGTCTTTGCTGAAATGGCTGAAAGACTGATCCCAGTCGACGGTAACCTTGAAGCCGGTTACCGGCGAAACTGTGTCGAAAGTGTAGGTGATATATACGGGGATGCCACCTGAGCCGCTGGTGAGGGAATCATAAATATCAGCGCTAAGGCTGGTGAGCTGAACCTGAAAAGGCACTTCACTGTTGGCAAATGCCGGAGCAATGCCGGGCTTTTGAAAAGCGGTGGTGACGAGTTCGCCATCAAGGTCATAGATTGCTATTTCAGCAGATTTAAAGGGCAGGGGAGAGAGTTTTATTTTTGCTTCTTCAAGAGAAAACTGGCTGGCTACCTGCTTTCTCATTTCATTTACAACACCTTCCGGTGGGGCAAGACGCACGGAAAACTGCAGAACACCAGCATCAACAAGTTCATTTGTGGCCTGATTCAATGACTGGTATTTGAGCAGGTGAAAAACGGGTCTTTTTTTGTCGCCACTGCCGCGGGTGGCAAGGTGCGGGCGGTTTGGAACATAATAGAACTGCTCGGGTCTGGCGTAATCACGCAGAACCGTGAATGCTTCGTCTACGCCATCTACTTTGACTACGACGTCGGTCTGGTCGGTTGCGCCAAGGCTGACCTGTGCCTGTGCAGGTACTAATGCTGAAACAAGCATCAGACCCAAAAGACAAAATACAGAAAAAGCTTTTCTCATTAAAGGTTATACTCCTTATTCAAAATGGCGCGCATTTTTGCGCTTTCTCTCACGACATATGTACATACTCTCTGCGGCTAAAAAAATCAACTGCCGCATTCTGCGGCGATTATGAGCTGTCTATTCAACTTTATACTGTGTCAGGGCAAAATTGAAATAAAGCAGGGCGGCACCGACAACGACGTAAACCAGCCCTTCACTGCCATGCCAGTCCATGGCCAGGCCGATCAGAACAACGCCGAATGTTCCGCCAAGTGCATCCATAAGGGAATAGGCAATATTTGCTGAGACCTGGTCTTCTTTGCGATAGAGCTCCGCAAGCATGGTCATGCCACCGGAACTGACGCCTTCCATGGCGCCGCCCCAAACGAAAAGAAGTATGTAGGCAGCCATTATTTCAAAGATCGAAATCGGCAGGAATACCGAGCATAGAAGGCTGATCAGAAAGCTCAGAAGGATTACCTGAGTTCTTTCAAATTTGTCAGAGAAATAGCCGATTGCCGGGCCAAGAATCAGGCCGCCAAGCATGAACATTGTGATGAGCAGCGAGGCCTGTTCCATGCTCAGGCCTGCATCCATACCATAAATGGTGAGAAATGAAGGCAGACCGTAGAAAGTTATGCCGCCAACTACAGCGCTGAACATTACATATTTGCCGTTTTTAATAACGAAACCCAGGCGTGGTTTGTCATTGGATTCAAATCTGGGTGCCTCGCCTTTGATAAAAAGAATTGGCAACATGGCAACCAGGGTGACGGCGGCGCTTGTGGTGAAAGCCAGGCTGCGGTTGTTGCCGATGAACTGAAGAATTACCGGTCCAAGCGCAATGCCGATTGCCTGGGAAGCGCTGAAAATACTGACAACAAAGCCGCGCACGCCGGGCAGCCGCGCAAAATTAACCCAGGTTTGAAAGGCGATGGCCAGAATAGTCGAGAAAACTCCAAAGAGAAACAAAAGAAGCACCCAGAGCAACAGATTGTCGGTTTTGATCAGCAGCATCAGAATCGTTGCTCTGCCGATGGTGCCAAAAATTGTTGCCCAGAACAGGCCGAGTTTGCCGATTATCTGACTTATGTATGGGCTTAGAATCACAACCGATGCGACTTCTACCGAGAGAATCACACCGATAAGGCTGTTGCTGAGCTCAAAAGATTCAAGGGTTACCGGAAACAGAACCGCGTTGATGCCGGCACAGACTTCAGCCATTGCTGCAGCCATAATAACGACAATTATCGAAAAGGGAACCTTGCCGGGTTTGCTGGTCATTTCACTCTTCTTCAGTGTCTTCAGAATTTTCGGCTTCTGGCGACTTCTGGAACATCGTGTCAAAAGATATGCTGAAGTGACTGGCCTCAAGAGAAATATTGATGTCACTGTTCAGCAGGTAGATCAGCTCTCTGACTATCGGAACCGCCACTGCTTCGGCGAGCTCGACTTCATAGAAAAAGTCATTGCGCTTGCCACGGTCACATAGAACCTGCAACAGCTCCATGGCTGATGTATCGGCAGTGTTGATGTCTGAATACATTGCCTGCCTGATGATTACCTCGTGTGTGCCTTCCTGAACCAGGTCGCAGCGGCTTTTAACTTCGCCGCTGAACATTTTGAGAAAGAAAATACCCATCTGTTCGAGCAGTTCTTCGTAAGTAAAAACCGGGCCATAAAGCTCACGTGGAATCTGGTCTGAAAAGCTGGTTTTGAGGCGGAAACCGTCGGCAGAGACCTGTTTCATTTTTCCGGTGAGTCTTATCATGACTTCAGAAATCGCGAAAGTGCCAAGTTCGAGATTGCTTTTGCCACATTTCAGTTCGCTGACAACCTGAATTTTGTCGGCAAGAGAAGCCAGACGGGCCGTTTCCTGCTGCAGTTGTTCTGGTATTTCGGCCTGTGCCTGACCGGTTAATTTTTCGAGCCGGTCAGCAATGTTCTTAAGGAGTACCGAAGTTTTATTCAGCTGCTTGCCTATTCTTATCGAACTCTGATCGGCAAATTCCCTGGCCAGCAGAAAGCTTTCGAGCAGAACAAAGCGGCTTTCGTTGAGCTGCAGAGAAAATCTGCGCGTAAACCAGATCAGGGTGCCGAACAGCAGACTCAGAGCACACGAAACAAAGAATGCCCGCTTGGTTGCATCTTCAATCGGTTTGCATCTTTCGAGCATGTCGTTGATGCGCAGATCAGCACCAAGAGTACCGACAAGTTTTTTCTGTGAATCGAAAATCGGAACGTAGGCACTGTAAAAGGTGCCCCAACTGTCAGAATAGGGCTCTGCCGAAACCACCGGGGTTGCGCTCGCAAGTGCTTCAAGAAGTTCTTTGCTTGGCTTATCGTATGGCGTCATCGGCACCGAGGGTTCAAGATTCTGTTCATCGGTGAACAAGGGCTTGCCTTCCTCATCGATAGGTGTGGGGTCGACGATAAAGACGACCGAACCTTTAACCAGGCGGTTTATGTAAAGGTAGGTGCAGTGCTTGGTGGCAATTCTTGCCTTCTGCAGCATTTCGACCGTTTTCTGGTATTCCGGCAGGTCTTTCTTTTCCGGTGAGTCGAAGCTGGCAACCTGATTGCCGTCAAGACAGGCGGCAATGCCGGAGACGGTTCTCAGCAGGCCGTCACGGATTTCTTCTTTAATCGCAAAAAGGGCATGGTGATAGATGAAATATGAGGTCACTGCTGTCAGCAGAAGAGCCAGAAAGGCCAGAAAAACGCCTTCTGTCGCCGGGTAAATATAGTATTTCCGGATTGTTTCCGGCATCTTTTTGTTTATTGAATACATTGAATCCTCAAATGCTGAATTTTATCAGAAAGAGGCTATCACATTTTTACACGGTGTGACAATTTTTCCCGGGCAGGTTATCAGACTGTTGTTTCAGGCATTTTACCGAAAACAATTCGGTGGGCATTCAACAGGATAATAATTTTGTTGTCTATTTTGCCGACACCCCTGAGATATTCAACGTCTACGCCTTCGCTGACACGACTTGGCGGTTCAATTGCAGACTCAGGCAGGCGAATGACTTCCTGGACACTGTCTACCAGAAAACCGGCTTTAACCTTTTCTTCTTCGAAAGAAAGAATGATGATCTGGTTGTTTGGACGTTTCTCAACCTCAGATAATCTGAGGCGACGTCTGGTATTGATAACCGGAACAATTTCGCCGCGCAGGTTGATTACACCGTCAATATGAGGCGGAGCCTTGGGAACTCGCGTGATTGGAACCAGATTGATGATGGCTTCAACCTGCTGAATTTCAAGGGCATAGGTTTCACCGGCCATAGAGAAAGTAACCAGCTGCACCAGCTCAATTATTTCTTTTACTTTTTCTTCTTCTTCGGGGTCACCCGGTTTCTGATCAGTGGGTGGAGACGCCGGGGGAGGAGCTGCTGGCGGTTGAGCCGCCGGTTGATGATATTCGGCAACCTGAACCGGTGTCGCAGCCGGAGGTGGCGCAGCTACCGGCTGTGCTCGCTGAGCCGGTGGCGGTGCAGATACCGCATGAGCCTGAGCCGGCGGGGGTGGTGGCGGGGGAGCAGCAGCTGCCGCCGGTGCCGCCGGTGCCGAGCCACCGGCTCCGTTGGTTATGTCTGTAACCTCAACTGTATCGATCTCAGAAATTGATTCAATTCCGTCGCGCAGTTGCTCGGCGGCTTTATCTGTAATCACGACCATCTTGAATGAACGGTCGAATTTTTCGTTTTCGAGATCCTTCACTTCCGGGACAGCTTTGATAATGTCGCACTGCAGATCGTCGAGCGTGCGCAGAACCATGAATACGCGCGGGCCTTTCAGCAGGCAGTCGGCAACCAGAGAGACCTGCAGCAGCAGTATGTGGCGACCGTCATCACCGGCTTCTTCAAGACTGGCCAGCTCAAGTTCGCTGAGCCCCATGTCGCCGAGATCTACCGCTGGCCCTTTTCCTGCTGCTTTTTTGGCGCCGCCATCAGCTTTGGCTGGTGCTGGAGCCGGTTTGGAAGAAGCCGCCGGAACGCCAGAACCACTGGCAGCTGCCGAAAGCTTTGTCGAAAGCTCGGAAAGGTCGATGTTGGAGTCTGTCGACTCAATACTGTCATTGACCAGGGTACGAAGAACATCGAAGGTTTCGAAAATAAGATCGATAATTGCAGCCGAGACCTCAAGCTGGCGGCTTCTCAGCTTGTCGAGAATGTTTTCCATTTCATGGGTGAGATGGGCAATCTTCTCAAAACCCATGGTGGCAGACATGCCCTTCAATGTGTGAGCGGCGCGGAAAATCTCTTCGACGGCATCAAGGTTCGACGGGTTCTGCTCCAGGCTCAGGAGGCACCGGTCCATGGTGTCGAGGTTCTCGCGGGAGCCGTCTATGTAGGCACCCATATATTCGGAAAGATCCAGGTTCAACCCGCAACCTCCTTATGCCGTTTCAAGAAAGGTTTAATCATCATGACTGTATTGCCTGACCTTTCTGGAAAAACGATGGAATGTCGAGAATCAGCGCGATTGACCCGTCGCCGCGCATAGTGGCGCCCATGATGCCTGGCAGGCCGCCGAGAAGGTTGCCAAGCGATTTGATAACGATTTCCTGCTGGCCAAGAAGCTCGTCGACCATGAAGCCAGCCCGTTTCTCGCCCGAAGCGCAGACAACGATCGAAATTTCCTCTTCTTTGGCATCGATGGCTTTCTGTTCATCTTCGGTAGTGGGAACATTGAGCACATTTCTCAGGCGTATGATCGGGAGAACATCGCCTCGCAGCAGGGTTACTTCCTGGTGCTGCACGATATTTATATCGTTTCTGGTAATATCCATGGTCTCAAGAACCGATCCGAGCGGTATTGCAAACATTTCCAGCCCGACTTTCACCATCAGAGCCGGCAGAATTGCCAGCGTCAACGGCAGTTTGATGGTAACCCGGGAACCTTCATTAACTTTTGATTCAAGTTCGAGCACCCCGTTGAGGTCTTCGAGCTTGGCTTTAACAGCGTCCATGCCAACGCCGCGCCCTGAAAGGTCGCTGACTTCTTTTGCGGTCGAAAAGCCGGGCAGGAAAATAATCTTGATAATTTCTTCGGGCGGCATTTTGGCCATCTGCTCAGGCGTAAACAGACCACGTTCAATGGCAAGCCGACTGATTATCGTCGGGTCAATGCCTTTGCCGTCGTCTTTAACTTCGATCAGAACATTGTTTCCTTCGTGGTGGGCAACAAGAGTAATTGTGCCGACCTCAGATTTGCCTCTGGCCACGCGATCGTCGGGCATTTCGATGCCATGGTCGATGGCATTTCTGATCAGATGCACCATCGGGTCACCGATTTCGTCGATGACCGTTCTGTCCATTTCAGTTTCCTTGCCTTCAACCACCAGATTGATTTTTTTATTCAGCTTTTTCGACAGATCACGAACCATGCGGGGAAAACGGTCGAAAACCTGTTCGATCGGCACCATGCGCACCTGCATGACCACGTTCTGCAGCGAAGAGCTGATCTGGGAAACGCGTGTCAGGGTTTCGTTGAGATCTTTCAGCTTATGTGCCGCACCGATGTCTGCCAGTCGGGTGCGGTTGATGACCAGTTCACCGACCAGATTCATCAATTCGTCGAGACGCCGCATGTCGACGCGAACTGTCTGGTTGCTGCGCTTGTCGGCCGCTGCTGCAGTGTTTTTTGCCTGCTCGGCGGGCTTTGCAGGCGGCGCTGGTGGCCGCGGCGGCGCCGGGGGTGCCGGCGGAGCGGCCGGAGCGGCCGACTGGGCTGGTGCAGGTCTTGCAGGCGCAGCGGCTGGGGCCGGGGCGGGTGGCGGAGCCGGAGCTGGTGCCGGGCGTGACGGAGCAGCCGCAGGTGCAGGCGTAGGCCTGGCCGGCTGAGGCGCGGGGGCTGCCGGGCGTTCAACAGGTGCTGGAGCTGGTGATGCGGCTTGAGCGGGTGAAGACGACGATGAGGCGCTACCGTTCGTCTGAAAGTCTTCAGGCTTAAGAGCGGTAATTTTTACTGAATCAATTTCTGAAATTGATTCGATGGCATATTTGACCTTTTCAGGGTCAGAATCGCCTAGAACGACCATCTTGAAAGAAAGGTCGAATTTTTCCTCTTCGATATCCTTGGTGTCTGGAACAGACTTGATAATTTCACAATTCAGCTCTTCAAGACCACGGGCAACCATAAATGCGCGCGGGGCTTTGAGAAGGCAGTCCTGAACAAGTGTTACGACCATCAGCATGATGTGAGAACCGCGCTGATGAGCTTCCATCAGCAGCTGATTCTCAAATTCGTTCATGCTGATATCGGCAAGCTCAAGGGCCAGTTGTGATGCAACGGCTCCGGCAGAAGGTGCTTCGGGAGCTGCAGCTTTGACTTCGACCGGCGCTATTGTTTTGGCCTCGACTCTGGCTGCTGCGCTTTTGCTTTTCGGTGCCTCAGACAACTTGGCTATGATGGCATTGATATCGACGTTTGAATCTGTAGCCTCAATGCTGTCGTTTACCAGAATACGCAATACATCGAAAGTCTCGAAGAGAACGTCGATGATTATGGTTGTTACTTCAGCCTGATGGGTGCGCAGCTGATCGAGAACATTTTCCATTTCATGGGTAAGATGAGCTACTTTTTCAAAACCCATGGTGGCCGACATCCCCTTGAGGGTGTGGGCCGCCCGGAAAATTTCACCAACAGCTTCAAGATTGCTCGGGTCCTGTTCAAGGGCAAGCAGAAACTTGTCCATCAGGTCGAGGTTCTCTCGCGAACCGTCGACATACATCCCCATATATTGGGAAAGATCTATGTCCATCAAATGCCTCGGCAATAGCTAACGATTAATAAAAGCATGCTGCAACAAAGAAACAATTATACAGTAAATCGGTCGAAATGGGAAAAATAATTATTGCCGACCCGAAACTGTCAGGCACTTTTCACAGATGCGCGAACATTCGGTTGTTAAAAAAATCGAACCCGGCCGGCCTGAAGTCGTCGGGAACCTTCTGCCCGTTGGTTATGTAGGCCAGCGATTTGCCGGTTTTGAAAAGTACCGCCAGCAACGGCCCAATATTGTTCGTTTCATCGACTTTTGTAAAAATAAGGTGTTCAAAGCCAACTTTACCGAAGCATCTTATGGTGTCGAGCATATCGACATATTTGGTTGTGGCTGACAGCACCAGATATCTTGATGCCGATGGAAGCCGGTCGATGAAGCTTCGCAGTTCACAGAGTTCCTGGGTGTCTTTCTGACAGCGGCCGGCAGTGTCGACGATAATCAGGCTTTTGTCGAAATGGCGCTCGAGTGCAGTATCGACATCTTCAGGTTTATAGAGAACCTCCATGTCGACATCGATGATCTGAGCATAATGCTGCAGCTGTTCTGTGGCACCAATTCGATAGGTATCCATGGTGAACAGGGCCACTGAATTTTTAAACTTGTCGCTCAGGCCATACGCCGCCGCAAGTTTGGCGATGGTCGTGGTCTTGCCGACTCCGGTCGGGCCGATCAGAACGACGATGCTTGGCCCGGTGGTTTCACGCATATTGATTTCTGAAGAAAATTTGAGTTTTTGTTCAAGCCAGTTGGTTGTAGCCCTTATTGCCTCGTCAGGAACACGAAGAGCATTGCCGGAAAGTTGATGGCGCAGGTTTGAGACGAGGTCGTCTGCCACTTCGATCGGGGTTTCCATCGCCAGCAGGCCTTTTTTGACCTCATACAACCCCTTTGGAAGATCGGGGGTTTCCCGTTCGAGAACCTTATCTGTATCGATATTCATTTTCTGCAGAGCTGACAGCAGGTGCTCCATTCGAGATTCCATGTCGGCCAGCATTTTGGCCATTCTGGCGGTATCCGGCATGCCCGCAGGGATTGAATACTGACAGGAAGTGCTGTCCTGTTCATGGTCGCGCCCGAAAGAAGCAGCTGGTGGTCGACTGTTAACCGTTGTCTGCCTTGCAGGACCCTGCGTGGTGTTGGCAATTCGGTCGATCCTGGTTCTTTCGCTCTTGACTGCCTGAATTTGCGAGAGCAGGTCATTGATCTGTTCGGTTTCAAGACCTTTCTCCTGAAAGAGTTTCTGAGAGCGGGGTTCACTGTTGCCCTCCTGGTTTGAACGCAGGCCGTTGACGCTCCTGGTTTCGTGGGTCGGCCTGATCGTCTGCTGCTGAATCTGAGCGTAGCTGTTGAGTCCCTGTTTGTCGACAACAGGCAATACTGCCTGAACCGGTCGGGCAGCAGGTGCAACCGGTTTTGTCGCTGCAACCGCCGGAGTTCTTATTGCCGGTTTTTCTGCGCTCTTGTCATTCTCGTTGAAACTGGAAAAAACTGTTCGTGGCAGTGAAACCTCGACCGAAGGAAGTGGCCTTGAAGGGGCTTCTATGGATTTTCTGGCGGCTTTCTGGGGGTCGTGAATTCCGACTGTCAATTCAACAAGTTCTTTATGGCCAAAGCCCAGGTAAATCGGGTGTTTGACGCGCCTTGTCGATATAATTTCGAAATTGCCTTTGCCGAACTTGCTTTCAGCCTTCAGATTGGCTTCAAAAAAGGTGTCGCCAACAACTTTGTCATAGCTTTGATAACTCATTGCTGTGCTGAACCTCCTTTGAACAATTTTGCCAGTCTGGTAAAAAATCCTTCGCCACCGCTGTCCGGTAAATTTTCCGGGACTTCGTAAAAAGACTGTGAAACAATCCGGCGCAAACCTGTCGCTGCCGGCGACATAGGTGAAAACAACATCAGTGGTGTCTGCTGGCGCACCGCGATGTGCATATTGCGGTCCTGGGGGAGGTTGCCGAGGTGGTGCACAGTGAAGCCGAGGAATTCGCCAGCAACGCGTGCAAGGCGGGCATGTACCTGGCTGCCCTCTTCGTCGCTGTCAACACGGTTGACCAGCACCGACACATGACTTTCCGGGCGCCGATTGCTGATGATCTTGATGATGCCGTAAGCGTCTGCAAGTGCGGTTGGTTCTGAGGTTGTAATGACAACAATCTGGTCGGCAGCCTGGCAGAAGGAAATCACACTGCCGCTGATTCCGGCGCCGGTATCGATGAGCAGAAAATCGGCCTTGTCTTCAAGAAAGCGCAGCTGGTTAAACAGTCTCTGGGCCTTTTCATTTTCGATGTCAGCAAGTTCTGAAACTCCGGAACCACCAGCAATGATCTGAATGCCATGCGGTCCCTGCACCATGACTTCGTCAAGATTCATGTCACCGTTGATTACGTCCATCAGGCTGTTGCGGGGTCTGATTCCAAAAACCACATCGATATTTGCGAGGCCAAGATCCGCATCGAGAATAATGACCCGCTGCCCGGCCTGGGCCAGACAGATCGCCATGTTGGCCACCAGACTGGTTTTGCCAACGCCCCCCTTGCCGGAAGTGACGGTAATGGTTCTGGCGATTTTTTCGCCGGCTTTCCTTGGCGTCCGGGCTTCAAGGCGCTTGAAGACAAATGGCTGAATTTCTTTGCGGGTTTCAGCGATAATTGCCTCAATCGGCTTGATAATAGGTTCGTTCATCGTTTTCAGATCATCCCCGGCAGCTGATAGATTAAGCCCTCGCTCAGGCAATAGAGAAAGTCTCTTGAAGCGCTTTCGACAGCGGAAATTCTACTTCTCAGGCCTGGCTCATTTTCGGGTGGGAGGTAGGTGCAGTTAGAAAGTACCATTCCGGCAGTTACAAGGTCAAGCGCCAAAAATTGTTTTGCAACAATTTTTATTCTGTTGCTGGAACTCTCTTCTGGAGCCGACTTTGGCCCCAGAAAGTCGAGCAGTCCGATTGGTGAAAAATATCCCGAAAGGTGGATGCTCTTTACCGTTTCGTAACAGCGCAGAATCGCATCCGGGTGCGGGGGCACCATTATGCACACCGCATCAGTTGCGTGCAGAATGGCGGCGCAGGCATTCAGTTCGTTGGCGCGAATGCTTATCCAGACCTCAGAAGAGCTTTTCAGACTGCGGATGGCATGTCTGAGAAACCCGGCTTTTTCTTCGAAGCTCATGTGTGGCAGATCGGCAAAATCAGGTTGCTGCGGGAAAATTGTCAGTGGTGTCAGCCCGGCATTTATTCTCACCGGAACCGGATAGCGCAGCTTGATCTGCGTCTGTGGAATTGAATTCTTGCCGATCAGGCCGGCCTGGTCCCAGAAACAGGCTCTTGGTGAAAACTGCATGATTGCAGATATCCAGCTCTGAACGGGCGGAAACTGTGCATCTGGCATATCCGGTATTACCAGAGCTACCGATGAAAATGGCGATGGCCGAACTATGCCTGCAAGAAAGCTTTCTGCCGTTTCCGGTGCCCGGTTGGCCGCATTCTTGTCGGCTATTTCCTTGAGTCGTCGCAGCGATGATGCCTGATCATTCATGGTTTTGCTCTGATTTTTACAGTGAGATTAATCCGATGGATTCGAGTTTGACTGAAGTTGGTATTTCCTGATATGCCAGAACCGTGAGTCTTGGTGCAATTCGCTCTGTGAGCCTTTTTATGCTGAGTCGCAGGGCAGAGCTGCAGAGAATGATCGGGTGGTAGCCGAGATTCATGACTTCTTCAATTTTTGCCCTGATCTTTTCGAGAAGCTTCGAAGCAGAGCCAGGGTCAAGAGCCAGATTGGTGCTGCCGTCGATTTTCTGCAGGGCATTTCCAAGCATTTGCTCGAGAGTCGGGTTTAACGACAGAACTTTAAGGGCGCCATTCTGGTCGATCAGAGGCTTGCATATGTGGCGCGCAAGGCCCTGTCTGGCGATTTCGGTGAGGGTGTCAACTTCATTTATGCCCTTGCAGTCTGCCAGAGATTCAAGAATGTTAACCATGTGTCTGATCGAAACACCCTCTTTAAGCAGATTCTGCAGAACCTTGAGCAGGGTTGAATGATTGACCACATTCGGAATAACTTCGTCGTGCACCAGCGGGTAGGTCTGCTTGACGTTGTCGAGCAGCTGCTGCAGTTCCTGGCGACCCAGAATTTCCTGGGCGTTTTTGCGGATTACTTCGGTCAGATGAGTTGCAATGACAGTCGACGGATCAACGACTGTGTAACCGGCCATTTCAGCTCGGTCGCGCAGCGAGTTCTGCACCCAGATTGCCGGCAGCCCGAAGGCAGGTTCTTCTACCTCGATGCCGTTTACCTTGCTGGTTACATTGTCGGTAACCATCGCAAGATAGTGATCAGGCAGAATTTCATAGGTGGCGAATTCACTGCCCTTTATTTTAAACACATATGATGACGGGTGCAGTTGAATGTTGTCGCGAATGCGTATCGGGGGCACGACCAGGCCGAGGTCAATCGCAATCTGTCTGCGGATGAGAGTTATGCGATTCAGCAGGTCGCCACCCTGGTTGGCGTCGACGAGCGGAATCAGGTTGTAGCCGATTTCGAGCTCGAGCGGATCGACTGAAAGCAGCGATGAAACATCTTCAGGGCCAGGTGCCGATGACTTTTCTTCGGCTTTTTTGCTCTCAATTTCTTTCTGGGCAACTTCTTCATCGGTTTTCTGAGTTACATAGGCCATTACCCCGAATACGGTTGAGAGGAAAAAGAAGCTGATCTTCGGCAGACCCGGGACCATGCCAAGAAACGCCAGCAGTGCCGAAGCAATCCCAAGTACTTTGGGGTTACTCAACAACTGTTTGCTGACATCATGGCCCATGGTTGAGTCGGAACTGGCGCGGGTAACGACGATACCGGTCGCGGTTGCAACCAGCAGTGCGGGAATCTGAGTCACCAGGCCGTCGCCGACGGTAAAGAGTGCATAGGCCGCCAGCGCGTCGGCAGCACCTTCTCCGCGTTGAAAGACGCCGATGACCAGGCCGCCCAACAGATTGATAACTGTGATGATAATACCGGCAATGGCATCGTTTTTAACGAATTTACTCGCGCCGTCCATGGCCCCGTAAAAATCGGCTTCACGTGACAGGTTGAGACGTCGGCGGGTTGCTTCTTCCTGGTCGATTGCACCGGCGTTAAGGTCGGCGTCGATCGCCATGCCCTTGATTGGCATTGCATCGAGAGTGAATCGGGCTGCAACTTCTGCTACACGCTCGGCACCTTTGGTGATGACGATGAACTGAATGAGAACAAGAATCAGAAAGACGACGAAGCCAACGACGTAATTGCCGCCGACAACAAAGTTACCAAAAGCCTTGATGATATCGATTGTCGAACCCTGACCCGAAAGAATCAGACGGGTTGAACTGACGTTGAGCGAGAGACGAAAAAGAGTGGTTATCAGCAGCAGACTCGGAAATGCTGAAAACTGCAGGGCTTCTTTGTTGTAAATCGATACCAGCAGAATAATCAAAGAAATGGCGATGTTAAGAGTCAGAAAAACGTCGAGAATCACAGACGGCAGAGGCACAACCATCATGATTACGATCAGAACGACGCCAAAGGCAAAAATTATGTCTTTTCTCTGCAGCAGATCTGCAAAGGGCACGTTACTCATTATTCCTTCGTTTGCCACATCTGTCTCCAGAAAAATTCTACACTATGCACCGCTTGCCCGAATGTTCAAGGTTTTATACTCGCCGGTGTCATGCACCTGCAGACTGGTTTTTAAGGCGGTGAACCTGCATCAGAACTTCGACCACAGCCTGATAAAGTTCGGGGGGTATCGCGTCACCTATTTCTAACATTTTATACATCTGCCGTGCAAGATGTTTATTTTCGATTACGGGAATCTTGTGTTCAACCGCGATTTCCTTGATTCTGCGGGCAATCTGGCCGGCACCCATCGCCACAACTTTCGGTGCATCATCTTCGCCCTGAACATACTTTAGTGCACAGGCAATATGGGTCGGGTTGGTAACGACGACGGTCGCCTTGGGCACCTCGTCCATCATACGACGACTGGCCGCCTGGCGCTGACGCTCGCGGATCTTCTGCTTGACCTTCGGGTCCCCTTCGCGCTGTTTGTATTCTTCTTTAACTTCTTCTTTTGACATTCTGATGTTTTCTTCGTGACGCCACTTCTGAAAGGCCCAGTCAGCAAAGGCAAGCGCCATGAGAATCAGAATGATCTTGATCGCCATGGCAAAAATAAGCTTCAGAATTATTATAATTGCCGGCACCGGCTCGACCTGAATCATCCGCATGAGAAACGGGAACTGGTCTCTTATGGTGGTATAAGGAATGTAAGCGACGATGAGAATCTTAAGAATTGATTTAACCAGTTCTGCAACCAGTTTCCACGAAAATATATTCTGAATGCCGGAAATGGGGTTCATTCTGTCTATGTCAGGCATCAAAGGGCCAAGTCTGAAAAGGAAGCCGGTTTGCACCAGATTTGACACAATTGCGCTGATCATTATTGCAAACATGAATGGTGCCATAGTTTGAAGCAGCACCAGGAGAAACTGGTTGAGCAGAAGTAAAGTATCTGGAAGGGTAAGGCCCGAAAAAATGGCGTGCGAAAAGGTATAGCGCATATACTCGCCACACCTGCCAAAAAGCTCGCCGCCGTAGTATCTGAGCATGAGAAAGCCGACGAGAAGAACCAGAACTGAGCTTAAATCCTGTGATTTCGGAACATTGCCGCGGTCAATCGCGTCCTGCCTGCGTTTTTCGGTGGCCGGTTCAGTTTTTTCACCCGCGAACATCTGCAGGTCGAAGGGGCGGCCAAAAAAACTAAGGAGTTGCGGCTTGGATTCGTATTGTTTCATGTCATCCGGCTCAGCAGCAGATAGACTTTTTCGAGACTCAGGTTCAGAAGAAATTTGGTGATATCCTCAAGAAATGGCATCATCACCATCATTACTGCCAGACCGCCGATGATTTTCAACGAAAATCCGAGCTGAAAAATATTCATTTTCGGAACGGTGCGGGCAATGATACCCAGTGCCACGTCGCCGAACAGAATAACCGCAACGACCGGCATCGAAATCTGCAGGCCGCAGATGAAAATCATGCGGCTGTAAAGTATTATTTCTTCAACAATACTCCCACTGAGCATCATTCCGGCAAGAGGCACCATGTCGAAACTTTTGAAAAAAGCTTCAAGAATTACCAGGTGCCCCCCGATCATGAGAAAAATCATGGTTCCGGAGAGCTGAAAAAACTCTGAGACGATGCCAAGGCCCTGGTTGGAACTTGGATCAGCAACCTGAACAAATGAAAAGCCTACCTGCATACCGACTATTCCGCCGGCGAGTCGCAGAATGCCGCTGACGATCATTACCATAAAGCCGAGCGAAAACCCGAGGGCGAGTTCTTTTATTGCCATTACGCCATATTCTGGAACACTTAATTGCGGCAGGGTCTGAGTTTGTATGAGATGCGGCAGAATGATCAGGGCACAGAGGGCTGAAAGCCCCGCTTTGACACGCATCGGAATGAAGGATTCGGCAAAAACCGGAGTATTGATAAAAAAACCGCTGAAGCGCACGAGTCCTATGAGAAAAAGACCAACTGCATTGAGAAAAGCGGCTTCGGTCATTGCTGGTTACCGGGCGAATGTCTGCAGCTGCCCAAGCAGCTGAATGGTGAACTGCATGAGGCGGGCCAGCATCCACGGGGCAAGCCATATCATGGCCAAACCGGTTAACAGCAGCTTGGGAATAAAAGTCAGGCTCTGCTCCTGAATCGAGGTTGCAGTTTGAACGATGCTTATCAGAACCCCGACGATCATGCCGAGCAGAAGAATTGGCGAAGAAAGCAGCAGGCAGAGAAAAAAGGTCTGCTCAAAAAGCTTCAGTAGATCAAATTCGGTCATGCGTTACCGCCAAAACTTAACACAATCGATCTTATGACAAGATTCCAGCCATCAACCATGACAAAAAGGAGAATTTTGAATGGCAGCGAGATCATTACCGGCGGCAGCATCATCATACCCATTGACATGAGGATACTGGCAACGATCATGTCAATTACCAGGAATGGCAGATAGATTACCACGCCCATCTGAAAAGCTGTTCTCAGTTCACTGGTTATAAATGCCGGAATCAGGCTGAGGGTGCTGAGGTCATCGCGGGTCTCTGGTTTGGGCCCGTTTTCCATGCCGGCAAAGAGAGCCAGATCGGTTTTGCGCGTGTGTTTGAACATGAAGTCGCGCACTGGTGTAATCGCCTGATTGTAAGCTTCGACATAATTTATGTCGCGGTCGATATAGGGTTTGAAACTTTTCTGGTAAATCTGGTCGATAACCGGCGACATCGTGAAAAAGGTGATGAAAAGGGCCAGACCGATGAGAATCTGGTTGCTTGGTTCCTGCTGCGTGCCCAGTGCCCGGCGCACGAAACTCAGAACGATAAGAGTGCGGGTAAAGCTTGTAAGCATTATCAGAATCGACGGGGCCAGACTCAGAATCGTCAGAAGTATGAGAACCTGAAGGCCGGTGCCAAGCTGACTGCGTTCGCGTGACGGGTCGATCTGAATACTGATCGCCGGAATCGGAAATGGCGTTGATTGCCGCTCAATACGGTCGATGCGGGTTGAGTCATCGAGGTTGACGCGTGCACGCCCGGGGTCTGGTTGTTGCGCGTGGCCAACACATGTAATGCCTGCCAACAGCAGCAAAACCATAAAAAAACGTACGCACGCTACCCACTTGGTTCTTATTGATAACTGGTGCATTCTGCTCATGGAAGCAATTTGAAATTTTTTCAGGGCACAGCTTCGCCTGTTAATTTATACAATATGGTGCCCCGATGTGCAAGACGCAAATAAAAAAATCAGGGCAAATGTATTAAACTTCTTTAGCCTATTCGTTTGGGTTGTCGTCGTTGCTGCGCTTGTGCAGCATTGCATTGAGCTTTTTCAGCCGGTCTTCCTGGCGGAATCGGTGCAGATTGTCACTTTCTTCGGGTTCATCTGCTTTTTTGGTATTTTCAGCCTGCGGTTGCATCGGTTCTTCGTTTTTGCGGCTCAAATAGGCGAAGAGCTTTTCGATTCCAGGTGATGGCTGATCGTTCTGCAGGCGCAGGGCGTCGAGTGTGTCTTTGTCAGTGAGTTCTCCAAGCAGGTTGATGTTCGACTCGGTGACGCCAAGAATCAATACTTTGCCCATGACGTCGACAAG
>DAOQWI010000004.1:0-46679 GCA_035342015.1 Candidatus Ozemibacteraceae bacterium
TCGATTCGAGCACCGGCAAATTTGCGGTAACCGATTTCAAGGTCATCAGCGCCTTCACCAACCCGGGTGAAAGGCAACTGGTGATTTCGGCCCAGATAAAGGCTCTTGGCGAAGCCACTCTCAATCGTGGCAAAATGGAAACCCGCAAGGAAGAAATGATCAAGACCGTTAAACTGACCAGGGAAAACTGATGTACCAGGGAGGAAATATGTTCCGAAAAAAAATCTTTGCTGCGATCGTTATGATTGCCATGACGGTGCCGGCCCTGTTTGCCTGCTCGCTGCCCGCCGAGCCATGCGCGGCAATCGTGCCGATAAATGCTGCCGCAAGTGGCATGAAACTGGTGCAGGACGGTAACACTTTCTTTTATGTGGTTCCACAGGGCACCTCGGCGCAATTCAAGGTCGTCTGGGATCCGGCCGCCCACAACACTGGCGGCGCCCTTGAAAAAGACAAATACGAGTGGTGCACCAAAGCCGGCATCGCCTTCGAAAGCGGCACGGATTCACCAAACGGCTATGGCTATTTCCCGATTCAGGCCATGGCCGATTTTTTCACCGTGCAGGGCAACCGTGGCAGCATTCAGGAAGCATTTGCGCGCGAAACCGGCATGTCGACCGGCAACAGTTTTCTGCCCTCGATCGGCGGCGCCTATATGATTTTTTCAGGGTTCGTCAAAGCCGGGCAGCAGGGCAAACTAACCACGCTCGGCGGCACTTCGAACGAATACCCGGATACCGGCGTGGCCAAAATAGTATCAATGTCAGATACACCGGTAACCAGCGCCATCGACAATAATTTTCCGAATGTTGGCTGGATGACGCAACAGATACCGATTACTGCCGACGCACCGCCCGAAATGCTTACCGTCTACCGTAAAGGCGACGAAGCCTGCGTTATCAGTGCAGAAGGCCTGTTGATCGAAGAACTCGAAATGAAAATCACCGATCTGCAACCTACAGATTACAAAGCTTTTATCCGCACCGGCAACCCAGGTGCCGAAATCGAAGTGCAGTCAAACCCGGCTATCATCTGGAGTGCGACCGGCGAAGACGGTACCCCCGGGCCCGACTTTCAGGTCACCTTCAATACCCCGAGTTTTAATGGCAACCCCGATGAATCACGCATTCAGCTGAAAGTCTGGTCACCTGGCGCCGGCTACGAAGTCAGTAACATGTTCTGGGCCTGGAAAGAAGCAGTTTACAAGAAGTCATCGAAGCGCGTCGTCACCCAGCCCGAAGTTCGCAATGCCAGCGGCGTCGTTGTGGTGCCAGAGAAGGCCGAAATCCGTGAAGTCTGGCTGCCCGACGGCAATCGCATGTGCAGTGAAGAAGTCATGATCAAGCTTGTCAAACCGGCGACCGAAGCCGGTTCTACCGATTTCATCGTTTACGATAACAAAAGCCCGATCGCTTCAGACTTCAAGATCACTGCCGCCGACAAGTTTTTTCAGCCCACCGGCCCGACCACCTTCGATTTTAAAATGAAACTGCTCGATACCAACCCGTTCATCGACAAGGCCTTTTCGACCCAGATCGGCGATGTCGCGCTCGCGCAGGGTGCCGACCGCCTCGATCTGCAGGTTTACTACACCTACCCCCTTTACGAATACAGTGCCGCAGCTTGCCCGAACATCAGCCAGCTGAAGTCTGAAAACGTCGGCCTCGCTGACCTCGACAACACCGAGGGCAAACCCAGCTTCAAAAGCTTCAGACACGAAACCCGCTGGGCCTGGAAAAAAGCCGAAGTCGCTAACCTCAGTATCGGCGCCGCAAATCAGATCAACGGTTCCACCGGCAAAAAGGCCGGTGCCACCACTGAAATCAGCGGCAAGCTTACCATCAAACAGCCACGCCCCTGGCACGAATGCAACGAAGGCTCGGGTAAAAGCTCCCCTGAGCCGATTTTCAAGGTTATTGCCATCAGCAAAGATTCTGCCGGGAACGCCATCGAGCAGCACGAAGCTGTTAAGAATGCCGTCGGTGAGAGCAAAATCGCCGAAACGGCCAATCCTGACGCCGGCTCGACCGAATTTGCCTTCAACCCGGCTGATGGCGCCAAACTCAACCCGGGCGACCTGCCCGATCAGGTAAGTGCCGACGGCATCGATAAATCACGCTGGAGCAATGTCGAACAGCTCAAAGTTAAAGACGAAATCGGCCCCGAAATTCAGGTGGTCGTCTTCGATACACGCACCAATCGCTGCCATATCTATGGCACAAAGAAGAACGTTGCAGCCGGCTTCTCTGAATTCGGCGCCGCCGGCCTCAAAGAAGATTATTCGACCGGCGACGTGCCCTATCTCGGCAAAGAAAGCGAAATCAGCACCGCCCACCAGCTGACCGACCTTGGCGATATAAACGCCCTGTTCGATCGCTACCTGCAGGGCCCCGACGCGGTTTCGACCATTACCGACGACAGCCAGAAAGGCTTTGTCTGCCAGCAGAACAACCGTCTGGTCTTCTACATCAGGGCATTAGACAATATCAACGGTTACAAGCCCGACAAATCGTTCGGCATTCAGTCACTCGCTTACGAGCTGACCGACAAAGCGGGCGTCGTGAAAAACGCCTCGATTTCGCCAACTGCAATGCTCGACCCGATCGAGCATGTGTTCAGGTTCGAAAACGTCGATGACAGCGGCGCCATCAACCCGGAATATTCGCTCAAGGTCACTGCCGCCGATCAGTCAGGCAATCAGCGCGAATTCAAACTCGCGATTGCGGTCATGGGCCGAAAACTCGATATCAGAACGCTCGAAGAACGCCGCAACCGCGTCGAAGATTAAAGCAGACCGCGATTCTGCAGCCAGTCAAGCCAGCCGGGGGTTTTATCAAGAACCCCCGGTTTTGCTGTACTGAGGGTTCGCCCCAGCCCTGCCTGCCGCTGCAGCCGGATTTCATTCGCAGCCACACCGGCGGCTGCCAGAGCAACAACCTTGAGGGGAGCTAGCTGCCCGGCTTCACGGGCCCAGCGGTAATGAATATTCTCACAGAAAGCAGCATCGATACTCCCGGCGAGCTGCCGACAGTCAGCATCTGTGATCTTACAAGCCCCTGCGGCACCGGCAAGAAAGAGACAATAATACGGCAATGCCGGCAATTCAGGCTTTTCTGGCGCCAGCCAGCTGCCGGCAAAGTCTGCCGCAAGCCGGGCAACGACCTCTTTTACCTGAGCCGAACTGAGCTTTTCGCCAACCAGATCAGATACGAAAGCTTCTTTGCCGACAAAGGCCAGACAGGGCAGATTCCGCCACCAGCCGCGCATTTCAATAATGTCATGCAGGCGATAACGGTAGAGACCGCCGGCAGTGGTCATCAGCACCCGGTAGCGCTGCCCGCTTACCAGCTCATGCGCCAGTCTGATTGCGCCCACGCCGGTCTCACCCTCTTCAAATTCAAAGAATGCCGACCTTGCAGCGAGAACCGGTGCCGGTGCCCCGACCATCGGTATGGTTACCGGGCCCTCAGTCGCCAGCAGCCCCTTTGTCTGAAATGCCGCGTCAGGGAAAAAGCTGCGCAGATATTCAGCCCCGGCGCCGGCTTCTGCCTCCGACCAGCTCGAAATCAATGCCAGTTTCGGCCAGAGCTGCCGGGTAAAACCGACGCGGTCACCATTTTCAAACAATCTGAACGCTTCGATAAGAGCTTTCCCGCGGCCAGGCAAAGGCTTGCCCACATACAGCAGCAGAGCCGGGTCATTCAGTTCAGACGCAGATAAAAAAGCCGGGCGACAGGTGCCGTTTTCGAGATCATCGGCGAGCGATGCAAGCCATTCGCTACACTGTGAGAACAGCGCCGTAAAAAGCGTCGGGTTCCAGAGAGAAATCAGGCGCATCTGCGAGTGGCGCAGCAGGCAAAGCAAGGTTACGTATTTCCAGACGGCCGGATTGCTGAGACTGGAAGCTTCTTCAGGAACCACAGTCACCAGGCCGATCAGCGGCTTTGCCCAGGCACCAAAATAATCTGAATCGGCGGCGAAGCCAATTGGCACACCGCCGGCGGTCATTCTTTTCTCAGCTGTTCTTGGCGAAACCACCCAGTAAGCCGGGCCGCCCCAGAGACTGCCGAAATGAGAAAACAGGTCGAAGAGCCATGGGTGCAGAGCCCGGTTGAAAGCCCTCTGCAGACCGGCAGTATAAGGAATCAGCCGATTCGGGCCCGAAGTGCCGCTCGTCTCTTCGAACATTCTCACCTGGTCACCGGTCAGAACACGCTCCTTACCGGCGGCGATAAGATCGATATATGGCTTGAGATCGTCATAATCGTGCACTTTGACTCTGGCGCAGAACTCGTCTGCGTTGCCGATCGTGGCAAAATCATGCTGGCGGCCAAAGTCGGTCTGAACGGCATTCTGCAGCAGTTCAAGCAAAACCCGGTTTTGCACCCTGGCAAGACTGCTGTTGGCAGCACGCCTGAATTCCATTGCGCCACCAAGGCAGGTGCCCATCCAGATACCCTGAACCAGGCCCGTTGCAAGTCTGAAACCTGTCATCAGCTCTTCAAAAGCCTTTTAACAAATGGTTTGAAGTTTTCCCAGCTGAGACGGGTAATGCAGGCGAGCTCATCACCGGCATCGTGACCGGGGTTCTTCTGCAGGAAAAAAGCGATGTGCTGATTCTGCAGGCGTTCCTGTGCCGGTTCGCTGATGCCGGCCCGCAGCGGCGTCGGATTCTTCAGCCTGACAATACCGGTATCGGGGTTGTAATCTTCGGCAAAAAGCTTCCGGGCGGCCAGATCGAGAATATTTTGCATTGCCGCCGGTGTTTCGCGGTCAAAACATGGAAAAAATTCATTGAAATAAGCCGGCAGAAACCGGTAAGTTCGGTAACCACTCGAAATTAGAAACCAGTAGAGCGGTTTGTCGCCGGATGCCTGCAGTGTTTCATACATAAAGCGGCCCCAGACTCGCGGCAGTTCAAGGCTGCCCCAGAAATCGGGGTGTATAATTGTGTCACCGCTGAAAAGCACTCTGAATTCATCTTTGTCGGCGCACAGGTCGTAAATGGCGACCGAAGTGAAGCCACGCAGCTTTTTCTGTCCGTCTTCAAGCAGTATTACAGTATTTTTGCGCGCCAGATCAGCTAAAAAAGGAGCCTTTTCGACCTCATAAAATTCTGACATCAGAGCGAACATGGCTTCTTTTACAGCAGTATCGAGCTGCTGAACAGTCTGAGTGCGGCCATACAGGGTTCTGCCTGGTAAATTGTCGCTGGTCATAGGGCCCCAAGATTGGCAAGATGCAAAGGTCGGCCGGCAAATTCATGTTTGCCGGTTTCCGGCCAGAATACCTGATATATGATACTCCAGTACGGCAGAAAAAATACACTATTTATCGCCGCCAGCGCCGGAAATTTTTCGGCCATGCCAAGTGCCGCGAACATGGCACCCCGCTTTTTCGCTTCCTCGCAGGCCGCTCTGATCAGAACCGGCATCACCATGCTTTCGAGGCCAGGCTCGGCCGCCCAGGGGTCGAGCAACACAAAGTCTACGCGCCCTCCGACTCCGGGAACCGGACAACGCCCCGCCAGCATTTCGATAGACCGCCAGAGCCTCTGCGCCAGCGCAAGAGGTCGACAAAGGTGATGCACGACGATCTGCCGGTAATGCTGCTGGTTCCAGATCCCGATCGCCCCGACCAGTTCGTCACCGGCAAAAACCCCGATCATGTCCTCAATTTTCAAACCGAAAAAACCGCGCAGACTACCGTCAGATTCGATTCGATCAACATAAGGCGCGCCCTCATTGCGGTGCCCGGCACGCGCAAACAAGGCCACCAGCGCTGGCAGATCGCTGTTCTGCAGCATGCGGTGCGCAAACGTGCCCGGTTGCTGCGAACGGTATTTCTGCGGCCAGCGGCGACCAGGGCCAGACAAAGGAATAAGGGCCGTCAGATAGCGTGAGACCTGCTGATAAACCGGCATGCCACCACCAGCGCGTTCAGCTTCGAGCAACTGGCGGGCATAGTGATTTTCTTCGAGAATTGAAGTAAGAGTCACCGGCAGAGGCCGGTCAGCAAATATTTCGCGAAAGGCCCGATAACCCCGCAGCAAAAACGACCCACCTCTAATATCTGGGTGGAACCGCAGATGATGCAGATACCCGATGTCGGCCGCCTGCCCGCCGAGATATGCCCGGCGCACCGACCTGATGCCGAGACCGGCCAGCGTTGCAAAGCCTCGCGGCTGAATGAGAACAAGGTCATGCAGGTTTCCGAATGCGTTTAGAGCGGTAAAAAAAGAGGGTTCGGTCTGGTAATCGAGACCGATGAAACTGGCCGGCATCTGGCAGATACGGCCAAGATCGCGAATTTGAGCATCGAGACCGGCAAGCTCGGACAAAAGCTCTGCATCTGCACGGTCAGAAGCGAAGGTAAATTTTTCGACCGGCCCGGGCGACTTGCGCATCACCTTTTAAAATCAGCCAGCAGGTGGTTTTCTTCGGGCAGCCCGAGCGGAATGCCGAATTTTTCGTCGACCTCGCGGCGGCCGTAATAATTCTGAGTCAGAAACAGCGCCAGAGTCGAAAGACTCTGCATATTGGTCATTGGCGCCAGAGCGCGTCTGATGATCGACTTCGTCGAGTAAAATTTGCGCCGGTAGTGGCGGCAGGTTTCGGCAAGCTCGTCAGGCGGCAGCATCTGCGGCCGGTATGGTACCTGACCGAAGCGAAAACTCTCTTCGAGCCACCAGGCGTCAGAAATCATGCGCCCCTGCCCTGCCAGCTTCGCATAGAGCGGCGTGCCGGGGAAAGGCACGAGATGATTGAAGGCCACGAGAAAGAATTGATGCTTCATGGCGAATTTGAGGGTGCGCGGGAAAGAACTGACATCGTCGCCGTCTACCCCGAAAAGGAAGGTAGCATAAACGCAGATATGATTCTGCTTAAGCAGTGCCAGCGAACGTTCGTAGAGCTCGACCGATTCATTGCTCTTCTTGTTCAGCGTGTTGAGAAGGTCAGAGCGAAGCGATTCAAACCCGATCAGAACCCCGACACAGCCGGCATCAGCCATCGCCTTGACCAAAGCCGGGTCGGCGGCGGCTTCGACGCTGATCTGGGTGACCCATTTCACATTCAGGGGCTGCAAGGCCCGGCACAAAGCAAAAACCGCTTCGGGGTTGGCGGCAATGTTGTCATCGATGAGAAAAACGATTTTCTGGCCGGTGCGCCTGATTTCTTCGGCGACTTCTTCGGGTGGTCTGAAATAGTGGCGCCCTTTTGCAAAAACCGTGATCGAGCAGAAAGAGCAATGGTGCGAACAGCCGCGTGAAAACTCGACAAGCGCCAGCGGCAGGTATTTTTTGTCGGCATAAACTTCACGTTTCGGGAAAACACCGCGCCACGGAAAATCAAACGAGCCATTATAGCGTTTCTGCAGGCGGCCGGCAGCCGCATCGGCAAGCACTCCGGACCAGACTCCCTCGGCTGGCCCGACCACGATCGCGTCAGCGTGCTTTTCGACTTCGTCAGGGCAGAGGCTGGCATGGTAACCGCCCATGACCACCTTTACGCCGCGTTTCTGGTAGGCAGCGGCGATCTGATAGGCGCGTCTGGCAGTATAGGTTTCGACGGTGATACCGACAAGATCGGCCGGAACGTCAGGATCGATAGGCTCGATGCGGTCATCCTGAATCGTGATCTGCCAGTCATCAGGGGTAAGAGATGCAAGAACAGCAAGAACCAGGGGTTCCATCTGCCAGGTGGCAATATATTTCTGGCCGGGTTTGCGCCCAATCGACGGCATGATCAGGGTAAGCTTCTTCATGTTGTTCCACCAGCTTTAAAATTAAGCCGCTCTGCCGATCGGGTCTCTCAGAGGTCAGCTGCAGTGTTCCCGGTTTTTGAGGGAACTTCGTCTGGCCTTAAGCATAACCGAATTCAGCGGAAATTGCAAAAAGGGGCCAAGATCACGAACCGTGTTTTCAGAAACTTCTGCACTGCTGCAGGCTGAAAGAAAACGCTGCATTGACACGAGCCTGCGAATTTTTGCGATCCCCCGTTTAACCTTTGCTATCAACATCTTATTTGCCTCGTTCGTCTAACCTTAACCGGTAAATTTCTGCATGTATATGCGCACCGCATTTTAGCAAAATTCATGCCAATGCACAATACCCTGAAAAATCTGCGATTCAGGCTATCTGAAAGGGCGCAACGGCAGGGGCACGACAAATTCTGCCAGATTTTCATACACTTCCTGCCAGAATTCAACCAGTGCACGCGCCCTCAGGCGAAGGGGGCTTTGAGGATTTTTTCGAGTTCGCGGTTGCTGGCTTCGTCATCAGCAGAGGCTTCGGCGACGTTATCTTTGAAGAGCTGCAGCAGCGAGTTGGTCCAGTGCTGGTAAATTGCCAGGCCGGGGTAAGCCCGTGCCGAAAGCGTCGCCTTTGGCGGGCCAGAGGGCACCTGCATTTCTTTCATTTCCAGGCCAAGACAGGTGATGTAACGGTTCAGCGCCGTTGCCGCCCTGGCAGAAGCCTTGCGCAGAAAGCGACCCGGGTTCGGGGCATTGAAGACCTGATCACTCTCACCGGCAATCGCAGACTCAATCTTGAGGCGTGAAGCACCTTTGATCAGTTCCTGCGTCGTTTCGGCAAACCACTCGGCCGGCAAACCGGTCAGTTCCTGAAATTCAGCATCCTGACTCAAATAAGCCAACTGCGCCTGCCAGCGGTTCATCACCGCCTGGGCAAACACTTCGCCTTTGCGCACCACGGCCTTTTTAGGCGCGGACGCTTCGGCAGCCGGTGCCGCCGGTTCACCGACCGAAAAAATCGATTCATCGAAAACCGAGGTTTCGGCAGCAACCAGCGAAGGCTCGGCCGCTTCACCCTCTTCGCTTTCCATCGGGTTCACAACCGAGTCAAAAATCATACCGACCGTCTTGTCAGAAATCGAGAACCGGTCGAGATCAAGAATGCGCGGTAAAGAATAGCGGGTGGCCATGCCTTTACCCAGTGTCAGCAGCAGTTTTTTCGCTCGTTCTTCGGCCATTTTTCGCGCATGCGAAATGTCGTCGCCAATAAAATACGGCTGCAGATGTGTTTTAAGCTCGGCGAAAATCTGCCTGAGATTCGCCTGCAGCTGCTTAACCTTGGCATCGGTTTCTATACCGGCTTTAAGACGCTCGACCAGATACTGAATACCTGATTGCCCTGGCGCTGCCGCCCGATTCCATGCCTCTTTCGCGTCGGCAAAATGCCGCTGCACGTTCTCGTTGCCTAAATACTGCGCCATGATCTCTGCTAACTGATCTTCATCTCTGACGAATTCTTTACCGTCTTTGTCACGGCCAAAGACCGTCTGCTGCACACCTGGGTTGCGCACCCAGTAGCAGTTTTGAAAAGCACGCCCTTCTTCCCACTCGGTTACCCAGCTGCCGGCCCGGCCCATAAAATCAGCAAAATTTGTTTTCAGACGGCTGTCCCAGCGCACTGAAGGGTCTTCGCCGCGCTTGCGCACCAGGTCCATATCGAATTTGGTAAACACGTGAAACAGCAGCGGCGTTTTGCCTTTGCGCTGCGCCGGTTCCTTGCCCTGGCTCCATTCGACCCATTTGTTGACCATGTATGGCAGCGATTTGGCTTCCTGTGGGCCGCCTTCCTGGCAGAGCAGCAGAGCGGTAACATCACGGTCATCAGAATAGCGGTCGAAAAGATAGGCGACCTTGCCGCG
Source organism: Candidatus Ozemibacteraceae bacterium (assembly GCA_035342015.1). Taxonomy (GTDB): domain Bacteria; phylum Muiribacteriota; class Ozemobacteria; order Ozemobacterales; family Ozemobacteraceae; genus Rifleibacterium. The sequence goes on from DAOQWI010000004.1 coordinate 9,672, forward strand.
CAGATATACCTCAACCAGCGCCTCATGGTCTTTCGTCAGGCGCTGCTGATCAAAAACCTGAGCACGGGCACGTGCACCGGGAAAATCGAGCACGTCGAACCGGCGCAGCAGCGACTCATCAGAGGCCGAAGCAGTCTGCAGAATCAGTTCGGCGGTCAGGGCACAAAGCGTCGATGAATCCATCGACACCTGCCCACCGCTGTTTAGTGCCAAAGCCACTTTTCGGTTGCCCACCTTCATCAGCTGCGACAGACGCTGAACATCGATTATGCTGTTGGTGCGCGGCAACAGAGAGTCATCATAAATGCCGACAACTTCGCCGCCAAGATTTCCCAGTTCCTTCTGCAAAAAGCGGAACAACTCGGTTATCTTCGGAAAACGGCCCCAGAGCCATTCAAGATAGCTGATCTGCTGGTCTGCCGGCAACAGCCTGATTTCGTCATTGAGAATGCCCCAGTAGTTGATATCTTCGAGCATGCGCAGAAACTGATTGTGAAAATGGCGCCGTGCATAATCCTGCAGGTCCCATACATCGGCTTCGGTAAGCAGACCTGGCCCACCAGACCGCCCGGAAACACCTCTGAACGAATAGCGCAGTTTCTGCAGCTCATCGGCAGTCGGCACAAAATCAGACTGACATTCGAACAGAAACCCGTTGAGAAAAATCTTGATCAGATCGGTGATCGTCAGCAGCCGCAGAAATGCCGAACAGCCCTGCACCGTGCGATATGGCCTGGTGGTGAAGCGGGTGACCAGGGCCGTGCTTTCGCGACCACCGGCCGGATTGATCTCTTCAAGATAATCGCGCCCGGCCGGGTTCTGGTTGAGCCCGTTGAGAAGCACCGAAAGGGAAGCTTCGCCGCCCCGCACCAGCTCAGATGTCAGGTATGATTTGCCGCACTGGCTGGCTCCGAAGACGCCAAGAGCAACCGGTCGTTGCGCCGATTCTTTGATACGGCGCACCGTCACCTGCTTTTCATGCAGGATTTTATCCATGAACTTTCTGATGGCCGCGTCTTTAAGATAGCCGGCAGCCCAGCCCGAGCTGCAGTTAAGCAGTTCGGTCAGCTGATCTGACATGGTGACAATCTGCTGCTCTTCGGGGCGCATTTTACTCTGATTCATTTTGCATCTCCTGGTTTGACAGCTTCTGCAGCGGGCGGCCCGCCCGGTGCCGGGGTTCCGGCCGGAGCAGGCGCAGTCTGGCCCTGCTCATTGTTATGCCCTGAATTTGAACCGCCCTGATTATGACCGGTCGACTGGCCGCCGCTCTCCGGTACATGATGACCGCAGGTCGGGCAGGTAGAACCGGGCGCAGGGACCTGGCCGCCCTTGTTTCCGCCGGGCGCGCCATTACCTTTTCCGAGGCCGGGCAAACCACCTCCGCCACCGCCGCCTCCACCACCAAGCAGGTCGCTGAGGTCACCAAGACCACCGCCACCGCCACCACCACTTCCGCCCATACCGCCGATGCCCGGCGGCAGTTGCGGGAAGGCTGACTGCGGCGGCGGCACCAGGCGCAACAGCAGAAGCAGCAGAATAATGATCGCAAGAATTATCGCCAGCCATTTAACCCAGCGGTAAGCACCCAGCCCGCAGGCGAGCATACGCTTTTCTTTTTCTTCTGCCGCAGGGGTCGTTTCCGGCTTTTTTGCCACCGGCGGTTTCGCAGATTCTGCCGTCTTGGCCGGTGCGGCCGCGGTTGCCACTGCAGCGGCTGCCGCTGCTTTTTCCGGTTCTTTTACCGGCTGTGACTCGGGGTAAGGCGGGGGCTCTGGTGGCAAAACCACTGGCTGAGGCTGCGGTTGCGACTGATCGGCTGTTTTTTTGCCGGCCTTGCGCTGAATTTCGGCAATAAAGTCATCCCAGCCGGCATAAATGCCTTTTCCCGGGTGGTTGCCGTCTTCGTTGATAAAGCCCCAGTGAACGAGCACCGGCTGGTTTTTAACGATAAAAATCTGGTTCATATCGGGCGAAACGGCTACAGACTTGAGATATTCGGCATAATCCTTCTCTTTGCCCGTGCGACCCTGCTTCTCTTCGGCATATTTTCTGATACGGTCAAGCGAGCGCCCGATCTGATCGGCAACCGCCTGCTGCCGTTCAGCCGGCAGATCTTTGAACATGGTCTTTTCGCCCTCAATGGCGGTTGACCATTCTATTTCACCAGGCTGAGCCTGGCCGTCAACCACATTTTCGGGGCGGGCAAAAAAGTTGTCGAGCTCACCGCCCGGGGCGATCTCACGCAGAACCGCCTGCAGATGCCCATAAAACTGGTGCACCGGCTGATTGCGGAAAAAACTGGTGCGAAAGCCTTTGGTTAAAGTTCTGGCGATTATTCCCATGCCAAGCCTCCGTTAATTACCCTGCTCATGTCAGCACCTGCCCGAGGCGAACGACGCGATTGCCCTCGCGCAGTACCACAATAAAACCGTGCATTTCGCGAATCTGCCGGCCAGAGGTCGAAGAGCCGGCAATACGTTCGTGATACTGCGGGTTGAAGGGCTCGCCTTCCATACTCAAAAAAGAGTGAACTTCAGATATACCCGAAAGAAACCGCGAAACCGCCTTCAGCAGCTTTTTTCGCGCCGGGTGGGCAAAACCTGCCAGGCTCTGCAGAAATCTGTCACCAAGCACATTGAGCACAAACAGTTTCTGTTCAGGCGTTCCGATTCTCAGAAACTTTTTAATCGGAAAAACGCCGGCCATAGCCCAGATAACCCGCGCCTGATCGTCTGAACCGGTTATCTCGCCGTAGATTTCCTTGAAAGCAGCGAGCGCCTCTGCTTCAGTCGGTTCAGACAGCCTGAACTGTGCCCAAAAAGAATCCGGGCGCAGGCCGCCTGCGGTTGCAGCCGGCATTGAAGCAGCTGCGGCCGGTACAGCAGAATCTGCGACAGCAACATCTGGTATTACCGGCAGGTCTTCTGCGAGAGCCACACTCTGCTGACCCGCATCTGCGGCGACACTTCTGCCGGCACGGTAGGCCTTGAGCATGCCACGCAGATCGCGCAGTTCATCATCACCAAGAGGAGGTTCGCCAACGACCGGGAAAGCAGGCAGTTCGACGCCGCCAGCCGCTTTCTTCTCATCTTCAGCGACCGTCGGAAAAGGAAACAATTCGTTAGTTTCGCTCATTTTCTAACTCCCCCTCTTAAAGATCGAAACAGCCCGTATCGAGCCAATACTGGTCTGAAACCATGGTGCGCAGACGCAGCTGGGCACTTTTCTGATTACATTTTGTCCCCTTCGCATCAAGAAGCTCGGCGACCGCAAGACACTCGCGGTTGTTGTTATCCTGGTTCAGCTTAACCAGATACGGGCCGCTGCCCTTGAGCGAGTCAGCATCCAGAACAACTTCCCATAACGGGTTAACCATACAGACTTCAGAATCGATGCGGCGAATGCCAAGCAGTGCATTTTTGCTCACCTGCAGCTGCGCCGGAGCGGAAGCCGGTGTCGGAAACAGGCACTGTTCGATATTCATCGTCTCGCGCGCAAAGGTGCCGATAAAGCACTCGCGCTGGCGAATCAGGCTGCTGTCTGTGGTCAGACTCATGCCATCGAGACAGTTGAGCTTTTCGGCAAACAGCCAGACGGCACCGCCCATGACGCAGGTGGTCTTGGGGTCGGCAATACCGCCGCCCCGCTGCGAAAACGGATACCAGCTGCCCACCGGGTAACCCTTCAACCCGATTATACGGGCGGGCTGCACCGGCATCAGGCGCACGAGCATTTCTCTGATGATCGGCAGCGATGACGGCTTACCGCCAAGAATCAGGGTATCGCAGTCAAACTGCGCGATTACCTCGGCAAAAATACGCATGACGTTTTCGAGAACATTGGCGATTACGGCATTAACCTTAGGGCGCGAGATCTGCCACGGAATCTCGGGCAGGGTTATGTCGCAGCCAAAATCGCGACGCATGTGCTCGGCAAAAAAGTCGAGCACCCCGGCACCCGGCATACGATTCGGGAAAAACCGGTCGAAACTGAGTTCGATATCAGGGTCTTCACTGTCGAGCTCGGCAAATTCAAGGTGGCGATGTGCCATCGGAATCCAGAGCTGGCGACACAGTTCGGCTTTCATATCGTTGAAACTCTTGTCACGCCCGCCGCGGCCGGGCCCGAAGAAAATCTGAAAGTCTTCCCATGAAATGTTGGGGTTTTTCTGCTGCGCCCAGCTGAAAATGCGTCTGAGAATCAGTTTCTCGATAACCCGTTTGGCAATTTCGTCGCCGGCAATCGAAAAGCCTTCCGAGAACAGCATTTTCTGTCTGATCAGCATCGGCTGCGCCGCGTCAGCATGGTATTCGGCAATCATCAGATCGCTAGTACCCCCGCCAATATCGATGCTGGCAACCCTGACCATTTTGCCGGCCGTGTCAGCCCGCAAGCGGCCAAGCGTTTCAACCGCTTCGCCGGCATTGCCGAGAAATCGGTGCATAACTTCGCCATAAAGCCAGGTGAGCTGAACAGCGGTTGCTTCGTCCAGGTTCAGTTCGACATCGGGCCTGGTTTCGGGGTCTCTGCCCGTCACATGAAAAAACAGATCGAGGGCAGAATCCACCCGCTGCCGGTATAGATTCTTTTCTGGAAATGACATGCCGCAGGGTGTCGTCATGACGATATTCTTCAACCGGCGACCGGCCTGACGATGCCCGCGAGAACGCCGGTATGAATACGAATTGATCTGGGCATAAGCATGACAGAGAATCTCGGTCATCAGAAAGGTCATCAGTGAACTTGGCGGATAGCAGGGCTCAAATGGCGGAGTTGCCTTTTCGCCCATGAACACGCCATTTTCATCGAGATATTTCAGAAACGGCGCCCCGATTTTTTTGCCCAGCCCGTCGCCTGGCAGGTTGAAATACCACGGAAAATGCCGTTGCTGTTCATCCCACAGGTAGCGTTTCGGGCTCGACATGCCGGTATCACCGATATCAGAAGGTTCCTGGCGGGCCGCTTCATGGCCCAGGCGAAGAATTCCGGGCCAGGCAAACCGGTTGCCGGCGGCCGGAATCTGATAATCGCTACCGCTGAAAAGCGGCGGCTGAAATTTGAAACTGGTATCGAAAGGCTCGGTATAAACAGTGCAGGGTTCCTGCAGATCACGAATTTCGAGTTTGCAGCATTCATCGAGACTGACCGGCCGCCCGGGAATCTGCTCGATGAGAACACCACAGGCCCGGCTGTTGCCAAGATCGAGAACAAGACTGACATCGATCGCCTCACCCTCTGGGCGAAGCATGGTTACTTCAGGCAACAGGGCGGCCTGCTGCAGGCCATCCATCAGTGTCATAAAAGCGGCCAGAGAAGCCGCATAGGGTGGAACCTTCTCGCTGCCTTCGGCCGGCACGTTCTGCAGGGCGCTCTTAATCCAGTTCAGCATTGCCGGAGTCTGCCAGAATGACAGATTGCCGGGGTTGATGATGAAAGTCTGGCCGACGTCTTCACTCAGCAGGCCGGTGCCGCCTTTACCATCGGCGGCGGCATCTGCGCAGACTGAAGTATCTACGGCAATCGCGTAATTGATGATGTTGTCGTCGAGCTGCAGCAGCGGGCGCTGCAGAAAAATTCGCGCCCAGTCGACACTACGCGAACTGCCGCAGCCATCGACAGTTTTGCGGCCGAAAGGCAGAGGCAGCCATTTGCCAAGGGCAGCGGCAAGAGCGTCGCCAAAACACACCGACAGGCCGCCGATATCTTTGAGATCGGTGCCCCCGGCAGCGGCATTGACAATTGGCTCAGTACCAAGTTGCAGACTGATTGCCGAGCTTGGTGACTGCAGCACTCTGAAATGCCATTTTTTGCCGAGCAGCATGTCAGAAAGGCGCAGTTCGTTGTCTGGAGCGTAAAATGAAATTCCGGTTTCGACAAGAAATTCGATTTTTTCCATGAATTATCTGCCTTCGGTGATGGTTTTTGGATCGGCAGCAGGCTTTTCAGCCGGAGCCGGCCAGTCGAGTGCCGCGCGGCATGGCCAGTACATGATAAAGGCAGCAAAAGCCAGCAGCGGAAACTGCATCAGATATGCGATAACAAAAAATTCGACAATGACCACCCCGCACCAGATCAGCAGTGTCTGATTTATAATTCTTTCCTGCTCCTGCATCGATTACCCTCCGGGCAGGTCTAGGCCTGCAGAATTTCTTTCAGCAAGGTTTTTGCTTCTTTGTGCCCCTGAGCCGCCGCTTTCTGCAGCCAGCTGTTGGCTTTCTCAAGACTGAATTCAACACCCATACCACACTGGTAAAGGGTGCCGAGATAAAACTGTGCATGCATATCGCCAGCATCGGCGGCAAGTCTGAACCAATTGGCTGCGGTGGCAAAATCCTGTTTTACCCCCAGCCCCTTGTGGTAGATTTCGCCAATCATGCGGCGTGCGACAATTGAACCAAGTTTGGCCGCCTGCTGCAGCATTTGCAGCGCCAGCGGCACGTCGACGCGGGTGCCATAACCTGGCAGCAGCGTTTTGGCCTGAGCGACCAGCTCTTCGGCACTGCCGGTGAGAACCACCGGCGCGGCCGGCTTGGGCGGCGCAGCCGGGGCAGCAGGAACTGCCGGTCTGGCTGCAGGTTGAGTTGGTCTGGGCTGAGATGCCGGCGATTTTGCCTGGGTAGCCGGCTGCTGCGTTGCCGGTTTTGCGGGTGCGCCGCCATGAACGGCACTTTGCGGCACACTGGCTTTGACCGGTTGCGCCGCGGCCTGAGGCGATTGTACAGACTGCGATGCTGCAGTCGGAACAGACTGAGCAGTTGCGGCGCCGGCGGACTTAACCACTGTCTGCCGCTTTCTGGGCGCGGCGGCAAAAAAGGCCGATTCACCTGATTTTTCTGATTTAACTGGAGTTGCTGCCAGGCCGGCGCAGTCTGCTTCGGGCAGCGGACGCCACCAGGCGCTGAAAACCTTTATAACACCGCTGGCATCGGTGCCAAAAATGAGACCGGCGCGGTTCTTTTCGAACAACCGCATGGTTTCGGCACTTAAAGTCGGAGTAGCGGCAGATTGAGCTGCAGGCTGCGATACCTCAGCAACTGAATCGGGTGAGGCTTCGACCTTCAGTCCGAGAGAAATTGCCCAGGACTCGACAGCCCAGGCGGCCAGGGCCGGGTTAACAGGGTGTTTGCGGCCTATTCCGGCTGCCAGAGAATTGATCAGCGAGCGCGAAACGAGCCCGGCATAGCCCTTCTGCAGTTCCCATGGTATGCGTTCCTGCAGACCGGCACGCAAAGCGGTTGTTTCTGGTGACTGCGCCAGGTTGCCTGCTTTCTGCAGCATGCGCTCAAAAATATCGGGGCTCTGAAAAACAGTTGCGTCTTTGCGCCCGACCAGCTCGCACAGAACCTTGAGTATTCGCTCCCTTGAAGTATCCACACCTGCCGCCTTTATTATTGCTGCCTCAGAATAACAAGTTTTGCCAACCCGGTCAACAACTTAACTGCCCGGGCGGCGGACTGCAGGTCAGGCCTGCAGCTTCTTCATCAGCCACGCCATGTTCTGCCCAAGCACGCGCATGGTGTTCATACCTTCTTCGTCGGCAGCTGCGGCACCCGGCTCACGCCCGACAGCGAGGTTCCAGTAGACTGAGCCCGGTACAATCATTTCCTGAATGAAAAAGAACTTGTTGATGGCGTCAAAAGCATCGGTAGAACCGGCACGGCGGACCGCCACCACGGCTGCACCGACCTTGCGCCTGAGAGCCCTCCCGTTGGCAATGGCAACATAACCGGCCCGGTCAATCAGAGCTTTGATTTCGGCGTTAACATTGGCAAAATAAGTCGGCGAACCGATCAGAATGCCGTCTGCCTCAAGCATCTTCGTAATTACTTTGTTCATCATGTCAGTCTCGATGACACAGCGGCCGTTTTTCATTTCAAAGCAGCGACCACAGGCGAGACACCCGCGCACAGCGTTTCCGCCCAGCTGAATCAATTCTGTTTCGATACCTTCATTATTCAGTTCAGCAAAAACCGTTTTGAGAAGCAGTTCAGTATTGCCATTCGGCCGCGGACTTCCGTTTATACCAATTACTTTCATAATACCTCCCGTTTTTTTCTGATTATACATCAGTTTTCTGCAGGCGTCAGCGCCAACCGCAACCAGAATAACGATTTTTTTGTCTACCGGGTGATTTTGCGCTACCATGGACCAGTATAAGTTCAACGACAAAGGGCTTTTTAGGAAATGAAAGCGAAGAGACCGGATTACTCAGGGCATGAAGCCGAACTAGGGCTTCTTTCTCAGCTTTTTCCGCAGCTGCGACCTCTGGCACAGCTGTTCGGAACCGGCAAAAGCAAAATAAATCGCTCTGAAGCACCATTTGCTATTCTAATGCAGTTTCTACTGGCTCTGGTGGCGGCAGCTTGTTTCATGGTGGCTATCGTTCTGGTGTCAAAGCTCGAGCCTTATCTGCCGTTTCTCAATTCAAGCCGTGGCAATCTGCTGACCAGATTAACCGGGGCATTCATAGGGTTGCCTGCGATAATGATCATTCTGCTTTCGCTTAACCGCAGCTTTGATCTTTTCTATCTGCTGGTCACAGGCAATGAATTTGACAAATGCGGTGACGAACTGAAGCCGGTAAAATCGCTGATGCTGGTTCTTGGCTTCGTCGGCAGCCTGTTTGCTGCGGGAGTCGGTTATTTCTATTTCGAAATGTATGCTTCGAAGCTTGAGCAAAAAAGGCAGATGCGCATCGAACAGCAGGAATATTTTTCTTACCTGAATCAGGGCCGCGCCGCCTGGAACCGCTACATCACCGAAGGGCCGATGCACCGTATAGAATTCACCGAGGCCGATCTTTCGAAGCGGCATTTTAAAGGCTTTTATTTTTATTCAGTAGATTTTATCGGCACCGACCTGACCGATACGGTTTTCGAAGACTGCTATCTTGGCTACTCAAACTTCTCTGGCGCAATACTGAAAAACACAGCTTTCAAAGACAGCTATCTGAAGGGTGCCGACTTCATCGGAACCGACCTTTCTGGCGCAGACCTGACCGGAGCCTTCGGCGAAAAGAGTGATTTTAAAAAAGCTATAAACGCTGAAAAGGAAATCGCGAAGCTGCAACCCTGCGAAAAAAGTCGCTGGAGCGGCGTTTCCTGGTTTGATTTCCGCGACGAAAAATGGCTGAAAGAAAAGGGCTACTGGACCGAAGGCCGCAAACCACTCGGCCTTGAATTCTGACCTTACAGTCACGGGCCGCCGCATTCTCGACTAATAAATTGCCATCCCGGAAACCGGGGTTTGCTGGCTGGATAGCCCAAGGATATGATATTATCAGCATGTAAAGTTTTCGACCATTGAAAATGCAGATATCAGGAGCCAGATGATGATACAGAAAGCAGCCCGCATAATGCTCGAAGCGAAGCGCGTCTGCGTCTTTACCGGCGCCGGCATTTCGGTAGAAAGCGGGATACCGCCATTCAGGGGCAAAGGCGGCCTCTGGAACCAGTACAACCCTGAATTTATAGAAATTGGCTATTTTCATCGGCACCCGCAGCAGTCATGGCAGCTGATCAAAGAGATTTTTTATGATTTTTTCGGGCAGGCAGTGCCGAATGACGCACACCGGGCGATTGCCAGTCTCGAAAAACAGGGTATTGTTAAATCGGTGATCACCCAGAATATCGACAACCTGCACCAGGATGCGGGCAGCAAAGTCGTGCATGAATTTCACGGTACCGCCAGCCGGCTTGTCTGTTTAGACTGCCACAAAACCTTCACCGTCAAACAAATCTCTTTCGAAAAACTGCCGCCAGAATGCCCGAACTGCGTGGTTGGCCGAATCAAGCCAGACTTCATCTTCTTTGGCGAAGGCATACCCGAACCGGCGCGCAAGAACTCTTTTGAAGAGGCTGAAAAATCAGATGTTTTTCTCGTAATCGGCACCACCGGTGAGGTCATGCCAGCCTGTATGATTCCGTGTCTGGCCCGCGAAAATGGCGCCAGAATAATTGAAATCAATATCAGCCCATCGGCTTTCACCAGCGGCATCACCGAAATTTTTCTACAGGGCCCGGCAACCAGCATGATGAGCGGGCTTCTCAGAGAAATCAAAAACCTTTCAGGCTCAACCTCGAATTGAGAATGAATTCAAGACAAAATCAGGCACCAACAACTCCGGCAAACCCTTTTCAGGGCCGAATGTTTCGCATTCACAACAAAATCACCAACGATTCTCTCGGCCCCTTTTCATGGGAAGAACTAACCAGCCTGGCACGCAGTGGCGATCTGAACCTCGAAAGCCGCATCGCCGACGTTGCAAGGCCTGATCAATGGCTTAAGATTGCCGATACTCCTCTGGTTTTTGAATTGCCCCTGAGTGTTGAAGATCATCGGTATGTTCCGATCGAGAAGAAGGGCTACAAGCCCTCGCATCGCACCCGCGACTACCTGATTTTACTTGTGCTTGGCAACTTTCTGATTTTTCTGATGAATTTTGGCATCGCGCTCAACGTGGTCAGTATCATGTTTCTTCTGGCGCTGGTGGTGATTTTTAACGTCGCCCTCGCCTGGATCATGTTTGGCATTTTTCAGCGTTACTGAACCTTTTTTCAGGCCCAGATCAGCCATCAAACGCATTATTGAAAGTTCTTTGGCCTTGGCTTCGACTTCGACAGTAATTTGCAGATGCCGCCATTCCGCCGGAAAATCAGCCGGGTCTATATAATCGTGATGCTGCTGCGGCTGTGGCCCACCCCAGCCATTAAGCGGGCTCGACAGATGGAAAAGCGGCTCACGGTTCCAGGTTTTCAGGGCCGCTGCCGTAGCCTGGCCAATGCTCATGCCGTCAGGCAGAACCCGATGATGATGCACGTCATACACCAAGGGAATACGCATTTCTTCGCATAAAGGCAGCAGATCAGCAGGCGTAAAAGTCTTGTCGTCATTTTCGAGAGTCACGAGCTTTCCGGCACTCGCAGACAAACTCTTGAAGCCTTCTTTGAAACGCTCAAGCGCAGCAGGCTTGTCACCATAGCCGCCGCCGGCATGAATATTTATCACATCGGCCCCAACCCAGCCGGCGACTTCTGCCTGATATTCGATTTCGGCAATTGATGAAGCAACCACTTCGGCGCGCGGCGAATTGAGAACAACGAATTGATCGGGGTGCAGTGAGGCACGCAGATTATTCTTTTTTAAAAAATTCCCACACTGTTTGAAAGCATCCACGATCTGCTGGCCAGCGGGAAGGTCGCCAACGGCATAGCCCACGGTCGGGTGAGTCTTCAGCGGCAGAATCTGGCTGTTGATGCGAAAGCAGCCAATGCCGGCAGCGGCGCAGAATTCGAAAGCTGCGAGAAGGCTGCGGGCATTTTCCAGACAAAGTTCAGAAAGTTTTGCCAACTGCTCCGGGCGGCTTTTCTTCAGCAGATGCGTCGCAGTGGTAGTTCTGAATTTTATTGGCTGCTCGATAAAAATGCAGCATAGCCCAAATCTGATCACAACAAGCCTTTCTCCTGGAAGGAATTACCAGCAGAGCTTTTTTCTCTGCTGTCAATGATACATCCGCATCGAGACCTCATCGACTCAGATGTTGGTTGAGCATGTTTGACAGATCCTGCATGCTGAAAGGCTTGTGAAGACTGGCGGCAAAACCGTATGAATGGGGACTGACCATTGCCTGTTTCTCTTAATAACCGCTCATAACGAAAGCCGGCGCCATAAGGCCCATGCTTCGTATTGTCGCCAGAGCATCGATACCCCCCCATACCGCCTGGCACGGTCAGGTCGAAAAGCATGGCAGCAATCCGTTCCTTATCGATAATTCTGTCCTGCAGCATTGTCAATACCTCTTCGCCATTGGCTGCAGTCACCACAGTGTAGCCAAATGATTCGAGATTTTTTATCAGAACTTCTCTGATAACAATTTCGTCATCCATTACGATAACAATGCCGTGCCCCCGATGCTGCGTAACATCTTCAGTCTCTCCTTGCAGCAAAGCCTTTTCAGAAGCAGGAATGATCACACAAAATGTTGTGCCTGCCCCCACTTCAGTATTGACATCTATGCACCCCCCATGGTTTCTGATAATCGAGTAACTGGTTGCCAGACCAAGACCGTGCCCCCCCGGCCGGGTCGAAAAAAACGGGTCATAAATCTGCTTGAGAATACTCTCATTAATACCGGGCCCGCTGTCTTTGAAAGAAATCTGAACATACCGACCTGCTACCAGATCAGGGTGCTCGTTTTCAACAAAGCTGCGATTGCGCAATGCGACCCTGAGGCTGCCTCCAGATTCTTTCATTGCCTGCACGGCGTTGATTACAATATTCTCGACAACCTGGCCAAGCTGATTGCGATCATAATTACCAGCTGACAGACCCTCTTCGATTTCGAAGGCACATGAAACATTCGAGCCGCTAAGGGCAAACCTGACAGTATCTTCAACAAAGGGCATCAAGTTCTGAGCCCTGCAGTCAGGAGTCCCGCCCCTGGCAAAAGTCAACAACTGCTGAGTAAGACTTCTTGCGCGCCCCATGGTGGTAATGCAGGCTCCAAGGCATTTTCGTGTTTCAGGCGACTGATCGGTACAAAGTGCCAGTTCAAGAAAACCGTAAATGCCGCCAAGCAGATTGTTGAAATCATGTGCAATGCCCCCGGCGAGTATGCCGAGCGATTCCAGCTTGTCTGCGCGCTGCGCACTTTCAATGAACTTTTTTTTCTCCGAAATATCACGCACTACGGCAATAATGCGCTCGTCGCCGCCTATTCGCGAATGACTCAAAGCAACTTCTGTCGGAAAAAGCTCGCCGGAGAAACGCCGGCACATCCATTCAAATTGCTTCTTTTCGCCCCTCAGCAGAGCTTCAACATTATGTCTGGCCTCACAAACCCCGTAAGGTTTGAACCCTGCCGACAATTCTTCCAGGTTGCAGGCCAGCATTGTTTCTTTATCAGGGTAACCATACATTTTAACCGCGGTTTCATTAACGTCAAGAAGCCGAAATGACAGGTCATGAATAAAAATCGCTTCTGAAGTGGCGTTGAATATTTCGCGATGCCGCTGTTCGCTTTCGTGCAGCCTCTGAACCTGGTGAATATGCTCTGAAACATCGACGTGAATTCCGACAGTAACATCTGACAGGCTACCATTTCTGTCTGCAATAATCTTGCCCCGTGCCCAGATTGCTACGTAGCTGCCATCTTTTCTGCGCAATCTGAAGCGGTTGTCGTAAAAACCAGGGTCTTTCGCAGCCACGTGGTCAAAAAATTTCTTTGCTGCTGCTTCTTTATCTTCAGGGTGCAGCAGGTTAACCCAGCCCGAAAAGACATCGAGTCGGCCATTGATGTGAAGGTCTGCAGAAGAATAGCCAAGCATCGCGAAATACTCTTCGCTGCACCAGAGAAGACTGGTCTGGCTGTTGTATTCCCAGACGCCGGCAGTCAGGATCTGAACGATAGACCGGTATCGACCTTCAGATTTCTGAAGGTCATCCTGAATTCTTCGACTTAAGGTAACATCTTCGCAGACGCCTTCCATGGCTACCAGCTGTCCATTTTCACTTACCGGGCCATAGATAATTCTGATAATTCTGTCTTCACCAGAGGGATGTTTATACAGCAGTTCTACGCACTGAAACTTGCCGGTGCTGGTAATCAATTCGTCAGAAGTGTTGCCGGCAGCCATCGATTCCTGCGAAAATTTGAGTTCGCGCCAGTTTCGACCGATAAATTCCTCGGCTTCAAAACCGAACACGGTTTTAAAACCGGGGCTCGCGTAGGTGAAAACACCTTCAGGGGTATGCGAAAAAACACAGTGTGTCTGCGAAAGTCCTTCAACCAGACGGCGGAACTTATCTTCACTCCGCTGCAGGTTCTCAATAGTGGAATTGGTTGAAAGATTCATTTTTTATATGATTTCAGAATTCCTGCTGCATCTCATCGCTCTGATGCAGCCGATCACGAATGCAGGCCAGATCAAAATGTATCAGTCTGAAAGCTTCGACAATTTCAGGGTCAAAATGCGAACCGGAGCTTTCAAAAATGATATTGCAGGCAGTTTCGTGCGAAAATGGCGGTTTATAAGGCCGTCGCGACCTGATCGCATCATAAACATCTGAAAGCGCCATGATTCTCGCACAAAGCGGAATTTCATCGCCAACCAGGCCGTCAGGGTAGCCACCACCGCTCCATTTTTCGTGGTGTGACCGGGTAAGGGCGATACTCAGATTCAAAAAATCGTTATCAGGGTAGCGACCCCTGATGCTTTCAAGGGTTTTGACACTGATCATAACGTGCGTTTTCATGATTTCGAATTCTTCAACAGTCAGCTTTCCGGGTTTGAGAAGAATCTGATCCTGAATGCCGACCTTGCCAATATCGTGCAGAGGTGCGGCAAAATAAAGATTGTTGATAAATCGGTCGTCGATCTGTGCTGCATACCGGGAGGTTTTTCGCAGTTGCTCGGCTATGGCACGACAGAAGTCCTGAGTTCTTTCGATGTGCCCACCGGTTGCGTGATCACGCGATTCTGCCAGATTTGCCAGTGCAGTAATCGTTGCCAGCTGCGCATCTGAAATATCCTGAATCTTTTCCTGAACCAGATCTTCAAGGTGCAGATTGTGGTGCATGAGCTGACGCTGCATCGTTTGAAGCCGCAGATGGGTTCTCACTCTGGCAAGCACCTCTTCCACCCTGAAGGGTTTGGTCACGTAATCAACACCACCGCTGGAAAAGGCACGAACTTTCTCTTCTGCCTCACTCAGCCCGCTGATAAAAATAACCGGTATCGTTTCAAGGCATTTTTCAGACTTTAATTGTCCACACAATTCGAAACCGTCCATTTCCGGCATATTGATGTCGAGAATGAAGAGATCCGGGGCGTTGCTCACCGCTTCTGCAAGAGCCTGCCTGCTGCTCGAAAAGGGCATCACCCGATAACCGGCATCCTCAAGCATGAATTGAAGCAGGCTTAAACTCTCAGGGGTATCGTCAACAACCATTATTACAGCACTTTTTCTCTCCGGCATAACCAACCGCCTCCATTATACAACTTTTCTCAACATTCAAACGCCAGCAAAACAAGGTTACAGTGATCCCCCCCCTACCTGCCGGCCGGAAAAATATCCTCTTCGTGCGCCATAATCTCGTGTGTAAACCTGGACAGGTTCCGGGCATAAAAGTTATAGCCAAGGTTTGCCGGTATAGCGACCGCTGGCAGACAACGAGAACCAGAAAGCCTTTTAAAAATCGAACGCAACGAATATGCATGCTGCCACGCATAGATAAGACCTCGCTGCAGATACTCAGGCGACATGTTTTTCGGCCTGAAAACCACATGCTCGGCATCATAAAGCGACCAGTTGCGCTCGATTATTCGCCCCTGGCTTTCAAGCTCAGCAAATACCTGGGTACCGGGGAAAGGTGTCAGTACAGAGAACTGCGGCAGATCGATCTCGCAGTCGTAAACAAAGTCGACAGTGCGCTTAAAAACGTCACGATCATCGGTGTCAAGACCAAAAACAAAACATGCCTGTACCCCAATGCCGTGGGCATGCAGCTTTTTGACAGCCTCTTTATATTGTCCGACCTTGTTGAAAGGCTTGCGAACCTCATGCAGCGAATCCTGCGAAACTGACTCGAAGCCGATCAGCAGACCACGACAACCGCTCTCAGCCATAGTTGCAAGGAACTTCGCGTCATGCGCCACATCGATGGTGGCACAGCCAACCCACCATTTTTTCAGCGGCTTCAGGGCTCTGAAAAATTGGAGCGAAAATTCGCGGTCACAGGTCATGCTCGGGTCGAGAAAGCAAAGCTCAGGACCGGTAAGGGTTTCGATTTCGGCCATGATCTCAGCAACCGGCCGGGTAAAATAACGGTTGTTCCAGGCAGTCGCAACCGCACAGAAAGAACAGCGATGCGCGCAACCACGGGTTGCTTCGATTGAATTAACCGTGACATACTTTTTGCGGTCGAAAATCGACCGATCCGGAACCGGTCGACGGCATGAACCCCAGTCAAAATCAGGGCGCATGTGATAGAAAGGCTGCAGTCGACCAGCCTTAAAATCGCGCAAAGCCTGTGGCCATATATCTTCGGCCAGACCGGTGATCACGCAGTCGGCATGTTGCTTTGCCTCGTGCGGCATGAGCGTGGCGTGAATGCCACCAATGATTACCGGCACCCGATTCTGCCTGAAAAAATCGGCAAGCGCATAGCCGCGCCTCGCTGTTCCGGTCATTGAACTGATACCGACCAGGTCAACATCAAGATATGAGCGTGGATCCCAGGATTCGGCACCCTCATCGATGACCCTTACTTCAGCCTGCAGTTCAGACGGAATCAGCGCAACCAGAGTTGCCAGAGTCAGCGGGGCATAGCGCAGCGAGCGTTTGTACGAGCCGGAAATCGCCCGATGAATCGGGCCATGCGGCAGAACCAGCAAAATCTTCATTCAACAGGTCTCCAGCAGAACGAAGTACATCCGAACACTGCCTCTCGATCAGGTCTGCCTCACAAAAGGAGATAACTACATTTTTCTCAAGTATAATCCTGCCACAATGGAAATTCAAGGTTGAACTGATGACTAGATATGTTGTAGTTTGTACGGGTGCATGCTCGCAAATCTTTTTGAGGAGTACTATTTGTGAAATTCCGCACCCTGATCGCTCTGGCTGTCTGTTCCTGCACTTCAGGCCTCTGGGCCGAACCCTCTGCCCTGGTAAACGATCCGCGCGATCTGCGCCTGATCAACCTCAAAGAAGTTTCCAGCTTCCTTGAAGAAGACCTCGATCTCGGAAAAGGCATAACCGAAGTGATCGGCAAACAGGTTATTGACCGCAAATTCCGCAAAGCCGGTATTCCTGACCCGGTTAAATCAGAACTCAGCTACGCCATCGTCGCCCGCGAAATGCCCGCCGAACAGCTGAATGTCTGCTTTATTCTCAAAGGCAACGTCGAACCTGAAAAGTTTCTCGAATTCGCTGGCAAGCGCTATGACCGCTATTTCGAAACCCTCAAAGGTCAGAAACTTGTAAAAGACGCTCCGGCCCCGGCAGACAAGACCATCGCCGGCAAAAATGCCCGCGTTTTTCCGTTCGCGTTCAGAAACGCCGAAGCGGTTGTCACCTGGTTCCCGGGCCACACAATCATCTCTACAGTGCCGGCCGGTGATTATTCACTGATCAGCGAAACTGTCAACGTTCTCGAAGGCAAAACCCCGACCTCGAAGGCCCAGCCCGACAAAATCGGCTTCATTTCAACCTTCGTGCCGATCGACCAGGAAAGAAGTGAAATCCGCAACTTCGAAAACCGCTACGACGGATTTGCCGCCAAAACCCGCAAAAAATTCAAAAAGATTTTCAACCGTGACGCCTATCAGGACAGTGAAGCAATGGCAAAGGCCGAGCAGCAGCTCAAAAACGCACTCGCCGACATCGCCCGCTTCTCTTACGATATCAACGCCCGCAAAGATGGCGAAGGCTACGCCTATGAAGTCAGCATGATCTTCCGCTGCGCCAACCCCGAAAAGGCCACCGAACTTAAAGAAATGCTGCTCACCTGGCTTGCCTATACTTCTTCGAAGTCGCTTTCAGAAGAAGATCTGGTTTCGATGCGCGCCAACCGCGTCGCCGCCACCGGCTCGACCTGCGTTTTCAACATCAGACTCGGCTCAAGCCAGGAAGAGCAGTATCAGTTCTCTTCTCTGATCATGAGCCTGATGATGCAGGACCGCCGCTTCAATTCTCTCTTCAAAGGCTGATCGTTTCAGCATTCAGAACGCTGCGGTTCAATCTGAGCCGCAGCGTTTTTGCTTTTGCGGCCAAAAGTCAGAATCAGCACCGGCAACACCAGCAGGTCGCCTGCCAGCCCGATGACAACAACCAGAGTTCCGATCAGACCGAAGTAGGTGAACGGCTTGAAGGTGCTGAACATGAAGATGGCGTTGCCGAGCATCAGCAGTAACGACGACGAGCTCACCGGCACAGCCAGATCACGAATTGCGGCCATAACTCTGCGAACCTGAGTCGGTTGGCGGTTTTCCTGCAGAAAGGTCAGCAGATGCAGGGTGTCATCGACAATCAACCCGCTCATAACACAACCAACCACAGCGGTCGAAGGGTTGAGCGGCAGGCCGAAATAGCCGGCCGCGGCATAGGCCAGCAGAATCGGGTAAAAATTGACCAGCAGCGCCACAAATGCCACATACAGACTTCTGAAAACCAGATAGAAAACCCCGATAATCATCAGCACCGCTGCCACAAACGACCAGGTAATGTTTTCGAATATGCTCTTCTGCATCAGTGCGTTTAAATAGACGTCGCCGGTGACATCGACACTCAAAGAAGCCGGCAGAGTTGCAGCGGCGGCGGCCAGAATCTGCCCGCGCAGCGGCACAATACTGAAATCGTCGGTCAGGCCGGTGTGAACCCGCAACAGCGTCGTCGATAAATCTGGTGCAATCAGCAGATCAGAAATGCCGCGCTGCCCGAAAAAGTCGATAACCGCACGGCCAAGGTCAGCAGTCGCCGGCAGCACCGCTTCGCCGGTGAATTGTTTATTGAAAGCCATCATCAGGTCGACAATCGAAAAAACCCGGTTAATACCGGGGATTGCCTCGACACGTTTCTGAAATTCGGCAATCTCGGCAAGCCTTTCGGGTTCCATCAGGTCGGGCGCCGAAATCATCACCTGAAAATGCCCAGGCCCGCAAAACCGGCTGCTGATAAAGGCATGCGCCTGCAGCAGCGGGTCGTCGGCCGAAAAATTATCAGTCAGAGCGTTGCGCACCTCGAATTTCTGCAGCGCCGGCACGACCAGCAGCAGCGAAACGGCCGCAACCGCCAGCACTTTGCCCGGGTGCCGGAAGACAATATTGCGAACCAGACGCTGCAACCAGCGCAGTCGGCCGGGGTCAGAGTCTCTCAGGCTGAATTTTGGCTGATATAGCTTAAAACAGGCAAAAATCAGCCCAAAAGTGACTATATAGGCAAAAAAACAGGCCAGCGAGGTATAGAGAGAAAACAGTCTGATACTCGGCGACGGGCTTTGCGACAACGACAAAAAGCCAATCAACGTTGTCAGAGTATTTATCAGACACGGCCTGATCAGGCGCTTATAGTTCTGCTGATGCAGTTCGGCGTAATTCTGGTGTGCATTTTTTCGCTCTCTGACGAAAAAACTGACGATGTAGATAATCTCATTGAGTGAAATAATCAGGGCGAACGGAATTATCGGCGACGTGAACAGGTTGATTTTGTTGCCGTTCATGAAATAGACGGCGAACGTCAGCGACGTCGGCGCCGCGATTGCCAGCAAAATCAGCGCCAGCACCAGCGGGTCGGGGAACAGATACCAGGCGAGAACCGTGCAGCAGATCAGGCCGAGCGTCAGAAAACGCCGGTTGTTCTCGACGATGAACTCGAAAAACCGTTCCTGAATATACGGAAACCCGAAAATATGCAGTTTAACCCGCCCGCTCATATCGGCCTGAAGTTCTTTGAGGTGGTTATAGAGCGCGTGTCGGTAATCTGGGGCACGAATATCTGGCACAATCAATATCTGCAGCGATTTAAGGTTGCCAGAGACCAGATAGCCGCGAAACAGTCGGTCGTTCTGCAACAACTCAACCAGATTGCGGATACGAAAATCCTTGAGATAGGCCGCAAACTCATCGGCACGGCGAAACGGCCTGAGAACATCGAGAATCGACAGCACCTGTCGCACTTCTGGCCAGCTGTGAATACGGTCGACGAGTTCCCAGGCGGTCAGCAGCGAATTGCGATCGATACCGTCGATATCGAAAGCCAGCAGAATCGCCTGCTCATGCCCGAAATGCCGCCGGTATTCGGCGCGGGTTGCTATCGCCTGCGGGTCAGAAATGCCGGCTTCGAAGTCTTCATCGACTTCGACATGCGAAAAGGCGCCAAAACTCATAATAAAGCTGGCAACAATGACCGCGATAACCGCACCCGGGTGCCCGGCGATGATTTTATAAATCAGACTCGTTATTCTCTGCATTCAGACCATTCTAAAACAGATTCACGCCAGACTCTACCGCTTTTTCTCTGCCATACCGCGAGCCATTACCCGGAACAGCCTGCAAGTCTTTTCAACAGAGAGGCAAGCTGCCCCTTAACATTATCAAGCAGCTCACAGGCCAGGTCTTTTTCAGACTGATTCTGAGAGAGCAAACCGGCCCAGACATTACCGGGGCTTTGAATGCCACAATCATGCCCTGCTGCTATAAACAGCGCCCTTCTGACAGCACCGCCCGAGCGCCGCAGCAATATTTGTTCGCCAACCAGAAGCAGGTCTGAGGCTCGAAGACATTCGAAAAATTCCTGTATGACTTCGCCCTCATGCCGGTCATCACAGCCAGAGTCGGCCAGATGACAGATCTTCTCAACAGCGACCGAGCCATCTGCCAGACAGGCAGAAATTTTCTGCAGACAGGCGCAATGCTCATGCCCAATCAAAGTCTCAGCCAATTTGAGCGATGCATCGACTTTTCCGTGCATCAGCAATCTTAGAAGCAGCTCAACATAAGCACGCTCTCGTCGCATACCCAGCAAAGCGCCTACCTGCGACCTGACGCCAAGCTCTGATGCCATGCTGTCCAGTCTGGTCATCATGCCATTCTGCAGACTGCTGACTGCCGCCACCAGCTGCTCTCTGTCTTCCGGAAACCGGTCGGCACATTCTGTCAGCCAGACTATCAGCTCGTGCGATCGCCATTTTACACAGCTTTTCGCCGCAGCAGCCCTGACCTTTGCTTCCTGATCGAAAAGCAGCCGCCTGAGAAGCTCTGAAAAACACCGGTGCGGCAGCTCGCCGAGCATGGCAGCTGCGGTAGCACGACAACCCGCATTCTCAGAAGACGCCATTTTCAGAAGACATGCAAGCACCGGGTGAAGTTCTTTTGCGGTGTCGGCAAGCCGGACCATTGCCAGAACCGCATTGCCGGCAACCCTGTTGTCAGAGTGGTCGATAAAAGGCTTGATAAACGGCATTGCCCGCTTTCCCATCAGACGATAAACAGCTTCGATGCAATCAGCGAGAACCCGTGGCGAACACTCATCTGCCAGCAGACGCACCAGTACCGGCTCAAGCTGGCAATGGCCATTTCGGCCAGCAATTCTTGTCAACAGAGATTTCTCTGCTTCAGAAGTCGATCTGGCGAGCAGCATGTCAATCAATGTGGCAGCAACAGCCTGATTCTGACGGGTCAGGCGGCCGATAAGATGCGGCCAGCTTCTGATCGGCTGTGCAAGTATTCTGCTCATTTCGGCTTCGTGATCAAAAACCGGCATATTTTCACCGGCAGAATGTTGATACAAATTCACACCAATGCTGGCCTGCAACGCCAGACGATATCTGTCTGCCGCTCTTCGGGCAAGCAGCCAGTAACCACAACCTGCCGCCAGCAACAGCCATGGCAGAATTGTTTCGTTGCCCGAGGCCGCCACATACTTCAACAAAAAGCCCGTGACAATGACTGCTGACGCAAACACGATTCCGTCAGAGAAGAATCTGAAACGGTTTCGCAATGCTCTGTCATACAAATTCAGAAAAAGATTTACAAGATTCTGATCAAAAGTTCTGATACTCAGCAAAAGAATGAATTGAAAAAGCACCAGCCCCATAAAACCAGGCAAAACAAGCAGCAAAGCTGAACCGGCCATTAGAACCACCGGCGTAAGCAGCAACAGAGTTGTTGGCCGGAAATATCTGAGAAGCCATGGGAGCAGCAATGACTGCGAGACCAGAGAAAGCAGCCTGAGCAGGCTCTCAAATGCCCCCGAAAACGATGCAAAATCACGTTCATCGGCAAACCGCTGGCTCAAAGCCGAAGCGAATAGAAACGAAGTTGAATACCGGGCAAAAGCCAGAACCACCATTGAACCAACAATGAAGGCGCTCAGCGGGTGCGCGGCAGCCTGCGACAGTGACGCCTGCCAGCGAGGCTCTTCTACAGGCAGGGGGGCTGAGATACCGTCTTTTACCTGCGGCAGGGCGGCAACGCAGAGTGGCAGCAGCAAAAAAATGATACCGCAGACAGGATACCAGGTCTGAAATGATGCAAAGGAAAAAAGCAACGGCATCAGAAAACCAAGAATTATGCCACCCGAAAACATTACACCGGCAATCACACCAACCCATTGGCGCATTTCGCGAACTGTCAGAAGGCTGTTGGCAGTGTTCCAGAAAATAATGCCAAGATAGACGTCATACAATGAAACCGCGACATAGAGCAGCAGCAGATGCTGCCTGGCAAGTACAGCATAGTAGCTGCCGGCAGCCCAGAGCATCAGCGCGAAAGCCGGAGCCACGAAACGGCTGGCCCTGAGACCTGTCTGCTGCCAACGCTGACTGCCAGTCATCACGACGCCGGTCAACAGAGTTGCAATTGACAGCCAGACGTAATATTCCGGCAGAGCCGCGCGGCCGGCAATTTTCAGAAATGACGAGAAACTCAGCAGCACTGCAAAAGTTGCCCCCAGCTTGTAGACAAAGCCGCACAGGCACAATCGCAGAATCAGATTGCCTGAAAAACGTTCAGCCATTCCAGAGGTCCGTCCAGGTGCGGTTGAGCATCGCATCCTTGCGAATCTTGTCGTTAAGTTCGTTGAATGCCTCGAGCGCTTCGCCGGCCTCACCAGAAGCGCGGTGCTCGATGCGGTCAACTGCCCGTCCCTGACGCAGCTGCCTAAGACCGGCAATGAGAAGCTGTAAAGGCTTTATCAGGACACCGGCGACCCTGAGTCCTGAAATTACCGCCAGAAAAGCAATTAACAGCATATAAAAGATGATCCGGTTGCGCAGATGGTTCAGCAGTCCCGTAACTGAGGTTTCCGGCATGCCGACGCAAACCTCAAGACCCGCATCCTGAACCAGGTGCATTGAAAAGAGATAGCCGGCGGCACGCATCGAATATGCCAGAAAAAGGTTTTCGGCATCGATGCATTCTGGTGGTATTGTGCCGGTCTGCACCAATACCCGACCCTGGTGATCGAGCAAGGCAATGCAGGCCTCAGGCACCGGCTTCATCGCTTCCATGCTTTTGCCCAGACGCGAGGTCTGGTCGAGAACCATGCCGCAGCTGAGAATGCCTTTCAGTTTGCCGCCAGCCTGAACCGGCAAAATGAACGAACTCATCAGCCTCCCCGAATCAGATTTGAAAAAACGCGAAAACACCAGACTGCCCTGATCGCGGGCCTTCAGCAGATCCTGATATAGATTGGCAGTCGCGGGGTTTTCGCCGTATTTCAGATAATTTTCACCGGCATACTGGCCGAGATCGCGATTATCGGCATAAGCAACCGCCACCAGCGGCCCCTGCGGCGAAAAATAGTAGATATTATTGAACATGCTCGATGAAAACAGGGCAGCCGCAAGAAATTTTTGAATCGATTTTGAATCGCCTGTGCAGAGAGTTTCGTTGGCTGCAAGCCTCTGCATCGCCTCTCGGGCATCGCGTGCTCGTTGATTCAGACCAGCCCCGATTGCAGCGGCAACATTGTCGACAGCCGCTGCAGCCTGTGACAGTATCACCCGGCGGCTTTCGTGATAGCTGAGCCAGCCGGAAATTGTTATTGCGACAACGCTTACCGCCACAAACAAGACGGCAATCTGGTAATAAAGGCTGAATCTGATATTCATGCTGTCACCTGCTGAAACGACTGCAGAGCAGACCTTTGATGCCAAGCTGCCGCTCGATTATCAGAGCTTCAAAATCAAAACCATAACAGCTTCTGCCATGCCGGCTGCACTGATCGCAGTTCTTGAAATGGCTGACAACCGTTTTTCGAAAATCATCGAGAATCTGACTTCTGCTCCAGATATCGACGATATCATCGTCGGGCAATCGCCCCAGGCAAAGCTCAGGGTTCAGGTAGCTCGCGTAATGATGCGGCCAGACTCTGCCGTCAGCAGTGAGACAAAGGGCGGTAAACCCGGCCGGTACCGGAATCTCGACCGGCGCAGGGCGTCTCTGGCTGCCAATCGCGGAACAGGCCACCGGGTATTCAGGGTATTGCCGCTGCAGTGCTTTAACCCTGACAGCAAGCTCTTCAAGTGCATTTTCATCGAGCAGCAGATGCTGCATGTTTCTCGCCCTGCCGATCGGGCGGATGTGAAAAATATTCATGCCGGCGCTGCAGGGGGTTGCCCAGGCGAAAATCTCTTCGAGACGGGCAAGATTCTGGCGGTGCGCCGAGTGCCTGATGAATCTGCGACTGCCACAGATCGGCCCCAAACTGCTGTGATAGCTGAGTTCCGGCGTAGAGAACCACCGGAAAAAAAGTGCAGTCACTCATGCCAAGGCGCTTCAATTCGATGGCAAAATTAATGGTCGCCGCCATTTCTTCCGGAGTTTCATCAGGAAACCCGAGCATGAAGAAACCGCGTGAATAAATACGGCGCTGCACGAGAAAACCTACGGTGCTGCGCACCCGGTCAAGATCGAGAAACTTCTGCAAAGACTTCTGGCGTTCGGGGCTTGCGGTTTCTACGCCCATTGAAACGAAATTACAGCCGGTTCTGGCCAGGTCATCGGCAATTTCAGCAGTAATGTGATCGGCACGCCCGATGCAGCTGTAGGTAACATCGAGCTTCGCGATACCGTTGAAAAAATCGGTAAGCCACCTGCGGTCACTGAAGAACGAATCATCGAGAAAACCGATGTTGATACGGCCATAGCGAGCGGCATGAAAGGTGACTTCGCGCAGCACGCGAGCGACTGAATAGCGCCTGACCTTGCCAGGCCAGAGTTTTGGTGAGGCACAATAGGTGCAACGGCAGGCGCATCCACGCGAAGTCGTCATAAATACCGAACGCGGCACTTTTAACTGATCTTGCAAAGCGAAGTAGTCAGGCATTGCAACAAGCTGATAATCAAGAAACGGTAATATATCGAGATCGGCAATTTCGCTGCCGCTAATTGTCACTGTCGCTTCTTCAGCCGGGCGATCAGATCTGATCAGGTTTTCAAGGGCCGCTTCACCCTCGCCGACAATCGCAAAATCAACGAGATGCGCATCGATTATTCTGCCCGGCATTGCCGTCAGCAGGGGCCCGCCGCCAATCGTTCTGACTGCGGGCATCTCAGTTTTAAGAGTCCGGCACAATTTTGCCGCAGTGCCCTCCGTACCCTGATAAAACGGAATTCCCACCCATTTCGGTGCGGCAACCCTTATTTCTGAAAGGGTTTGCGGCAAGTCGAGCTGCCGCTGTGAGGCATCGAGAATTCTGGTGCTGATTCCCTTTGATTTCAGCCATGAAGCGAGATAAATCAGGTTGACCGGTGGCTTCAGATCGACCATTGCGCGCGTATCCCAGCTAAGCGGGAACGAAACGAGGATGACTTCACTCTGACTGTTCATCAAAAACCTTTCTGACAAAAGACTCTGGCGAAATTTCGCGGGCGGTGACCGCCAGAAGACTGCCGGAGCCATCTATCTTCTTCAGACCGTCGACCATATTGGCACAGCTTAAGCCAATCTGTTCGAGCCCGGCAAGGTCAACCGGCAGCCCAAGACGCGCACACATGGCGCGAAATTTACCAAGCAGATCGTATGAACCGGTTTGCCGGGCAAATGCCCAGACATTCATAAGAGAACCGGCTGCAACCAGTTCGCCATGAAATGGCTTCAGTGAACCGTTATAGAGATGACTTTCCATTATCGCATAATAGAGTTTGTGTTCACCACCGGCGCTCAGTTCGGTATTGCCGCGCTTGATCACCATCAGTGAGCTGGCGTGCGAGTAACGGGCAAGACGGCGCATGGCTATGCGGTCGAAACCATCAAAGCGTTTCAACACCCAGTCGACCGCATTGAAGTAGAAAGTGGCAAGCTCTTCGACCTCTGCCCGGCTGCAGTTGCCACGCTGAAAGCTGTAGTCGACAGCAGCACTGATACCGGCAAAAAAATCACCAAAACCGGCACGGGCAGCCCGCAGAACCGTAGGATTATCTGCAGTTTCAAGAAATTCGTCGAGAATAAAAACTGTTTCGGGTGCCCTGGTTTTGCTGGCCCTGAATTTTCCTTCGTATTTGAGTATGCTCCGGTCAACACTGATACACGAGGTCGACAAAAATGTCGGAATCAGCAACAGCGTTCGTTCAGCAGCATGAGCGCAGGCCCGCGCCACATCGAGAGCGGCACAGCCCCCCCACCCCGACATATCTGACAGCTTTGCCGCTTACAGCAAGTATAGCTTCGATGTTGCGGGCACAGTTCGAGTCGATGACATGCAGCAGCTGCAGATTCTGCAATCTTTCACGCTGTGAATCATCGGTAATGAAAAATGTCTGATCGTCGTCGAGCACTGCGGTCAGCTCGAGCAGCGACGATGCCGTAAAAACCAGCTCAGGCCTTTTCCATAGCGAATTCTGCATTGAAAATCCAGATAACCGAACTTGATGAGCCGCCACAATTATACCCGTACAACCACAAAAACCTAAGCCCCATCTGCAGATTTTTAATGTTTTCAAATGCAATCTTCTGCAGCAGTTTATCGAGATTGTCGAATAACCTGTTTATACCGTAAATTCAGGCCTGCAGACTCGAATTCGCGGCAAGCACTCTGCCAAGCGCATTTACAATGTCACCAGAATAAATACCGCCGTGGTAATTGATAATGCTGTTGATTTTAAGGCTCTGAATTCTTCGGATCGAGTCGAGAGCCATGCTCATATCGAGCGTGAACTGCGGGTTCGGTAATATCAGCCGGCCGTTTTCAACCGCGGTAGCGTCACCGGCGATGAAGATGCCCTGTTCTTCGATATAAAGTGAGATATGGCCCGGAGTATGACCCGGCGTCGAAATAACCCTGACACCTTCGCTGAGATGCTCGCCATCATCGACCAGCCGGTCGACCGGGCAGATGTCGATGGTCTTCAGATAGGCGGCAAAACGTTCGCCAAACTCAAGTTCGCTGCCGCCAAGCGTCTTATTGTGTTCTTCAGCCTGCTGCAACCGCAGCGATATCTTTTTTCCGGCGATATAATCCGCTTCTGAACGACCGGCAACGATTCTGACCGCCGGGTGCATAATTTTCAGAGCCAGCAGAGAGCCAATATGGTCATGGTCGTGGTGCGAAACGACAATCATTGTCAGATCTTTAACCTTCAGACCATGTCTGGCCAGTTCTCTGGCAATATCCTCTGCCTGCCCCGGATAACCGGCATCGAAAAGAATCCGCTCGTCATTGTCAATTAACAGAACCGGGTGAATCTCTGACTTGAAAGTGCCAAAATCCTTAACAAGATGCAGAATATGATGTGTAAACATGCCGATTCCCTTTCTTTGCCATGATTTTCTCATAAAATAATGTCATGGCAAAGAGAAAGATGATAAAAATATGGGTCGCTTAAACCAAATCGCGGTAAAATGCCCCGATGCAATTTCGACAGGTTGCTGAATATGACAAGCACAAAAAAAATAACCACGCCGGTTCTGCTGATTGCGATACTGCCGCTGTTCACTGCCCTCTGGCTCAAATACAGCGGTAGAAACTGGCTTGCCCCTGACGGCAGCCTGCATCTCTGGTATGGTCTGGCAAACGGTTCCGGCACCTCGCAGCACCTTCTCGACCCCTACAGTTTCACGCACTTTCTGCACGGTTTCGTTTTCTGCTGGCTCATAATGCTGGCAGGGAAAAGCCTGCCGTATCTCTGGCAGCTGACCCTGGCCATCGCTGCCGAATCTGCCTGGGAAATCGCTGAAAATTCAGAAACAATAATCAACCGTTACCGCGAAGCCACAATCGCGCTCGGCTACTTTGGCGACAGCATCATCAACTCGATGTCAGATATTCTCGTCTGTGCACTCGGGTTCGTTGTCGCCGCCAGACTTGGTTTTAAAAAGAGCCTGGCAGTCTTCTTCATCATCGAACTGCTGCTTCTACTATGGGTAAGAGACAACCTGACGCTGAACATCATAATGCTCATAAAACCGGTCGCAGCCATAAAACTCTGGCAGAGCGCTATCTAAGACAGAGTTTCCGGCAAAAGTCGATCACAAAGATCCGACATGGGCGCTTCCGTTAGCGCCGTGATTGCTGTATATTTGTTCTGAAAAACCGCACAGGAGATTGCATATTAACAGCTCAATTAAAACCGGTCTGTTGCTTGTTTCGTTTCTGGCATCAACCCTGCTGACTCCGGCCGTTTGCCATGCCCAGCGTGCCAGCAACCCGGATTTCCCGCATCAGGAAAGCTCCGGGTATTCAGATTACCCCGAATATGGCGGAGATGAATCGACAAATGTCTATGACTACCTCGACCAGGAAGGCGAATCAGGCTACGAAGACTCAGAGAACTATTATGGTGAGCCCAATTATGAATCTGCCGACACCGGCGGATATGACGACGAATACGACGAAGCCGCAGATGTCAGCGAAGCGGTTGAACCAGCCCCGCCACCGGCACGCCAGATGCTCAAACCCGGTGACCCGATCAATATCGCCGAAAAAACCATTCGTGTCGGCAGAATCCCATATCTCAGCGTTAAACAGCTGATGGCTCAGGCGGTACCGCTGCTGCGCAGTCTTCAGAAACGCACCGGCGCCAAAGAAGTCAGACTGGTTTCGAGCGGCTCCTACTCAGATATCATCAGCGCCCTGGCCCGCGGCAAAATCGACTTTGCCTGGGTGGGTCCGACCGCTTATCTCAAACACCGCGACAAAGAGAACCTGATGGCGGTTGCCAAAGCAAAATTCGGCGACGAAACCGCCTACCGTGGCGTTTTCATCGCACCGGCAAAGGGCAAGGTTCAGGGGCTCGAAGATCTCAGCGGCAACATCATCGGCTTCGTTGACCCCGAATCGGCAAGCGGTTACATTTACCCCAACTACCTGCTCAAAACCCTTAAAATCCGGTTGAGCAAAAAAACCCGCGTCGCTTTTCTCAAAAACCACGACAATGTTCTGCTGGCGGTTTTAAAAGGCAGGATCGACGCCGGCGCCTGCCTCGAAAAGACTGTCAGTGCCTCGAAGATCAAAGATCTCGACAAAAGAATCATCGTTCTCGCAAAAACCGAAGAAATACCCTCTGATGTCATTGTCTGCCGCCAGGACTGCGCATTGAACCTGCGCGAAAAATTTCAGGAAGCCCTGACCAGCATCAAGCCAGGCGAATTGCCCGGCAGCCCGCTGACCTTTCTGGCAGCCACTGATGATGAGTTTGCACCTGTAGAAGCGGTGATGCGCTATCTCAAGCTTCTGCCCTGAAAAGAGCCGACAGCAATTCAGATTTTCTGCGAATAGCCCTGCCCGTTCAGGGCTATTCTGTTTTTTCGGCCTGCAACAGCAGTAACCAGAATGATACAAGCCCGATAAGCCCGGTAACTATATTACTGAAGAGTATTCCCGGCATAGTGGCAAAAACCATGGCTACGACCGGCCCGACCGGCCGCTGATATTTGCGAAATTTAAAAACCATGACAATAAAAAAGATGAACAGAACAAAACATGCAAGTTCCTGTATGGCAAAAATTCCCCTGAACATACGCTGAGTCATTGTAGCCTGAACGCCAGGACTGAGGGCCACTGCCAGATAAACAGTCTGCAGACCGGCCCACAGAGTTGCCCCGGCGGTAACTCCGGCCCAGAAACTGCTTTTCCAGTCGCCGCTGCGCTTGAGAAAAAGGGCGGCACCAACCATAGCGACCAACAATTGAAACACCAGAACCGGCACCTGGCCATACGCAATGGTAAAACCTGCAAATGCCCGTTGGATAAGATTCATTCTGCTCAGGTTATGGGGGTCAGGATTGAACCCGTCAATGGTTTTCTGCCAGAGCTTGTGATCTATGCCATGCTTCTGGCACTTATCAATAAAATAGGCCCGCACCGATTCTGCTGTTACCTTATCTTCATCGTCTTCGATAAAGCCGTGCTTCACACAATATATGTCATACATATGGCTGTTCTGGTGCGTGGCACCGTTTAAAACCCAGGGCACAAAAGCATACCTGCAGCCCGGCAAAAGAAGCTTGTGGTACTCAATATCCTTGATCAGTGCCTGCTCCATCAATGCCTCTAGCGGAATTTCGCCGGTCGATGGATCAGCGCGCATTTCCGGCGGCGGGAAACCGCTTCCAGCGTTTTTCAGTTTTTCCGCGTATCTGGTCAGTTCCTCGAGAATTCCCTGACAGCGCTGATATTCGGTCTTTCCGCGCCTTGAAGCATCAGCTGCTACCGGCAGCAGAATCACCATACAACACAATAAAGCTGTTAAAAATCTTACCCTGTTCATTTTTTACTCCCGTCGGTCTCTGTTTTTTCAACAGCAGAATTTTCAATGATCTTCAAAAGACGCAGATAACGCATTTTTTCAGCAAAACTGCGCGGTGAATCGCCGGCTTTATCTTTTATATC
Organism: Candidatus Ozemibacteraceae bacterium; assembly: GCA_035342015.1. GTDB lineage: Bacteria > Muiribacteriota > Ozemobacteria > Ozemobacterales > Ozemobacteraceae > Rifleibacterium. The sequence goes on from DAOQWI010000004.1 coordinate 40,006, forward strand.
AGGATCGGCATGCCATCTGATCAGGGTCTCGACCAGCCCGGGTTCATTGCGTTCGACTGCGTAATGCAGAGGCGTTTTTCCATCATTGTCAGGCTGGTTGATCACCTGCTCCACAAATTCTGAATAATTGTTATAGCGTGCCGAACTGTCGCTGACAGAATTTCGTTCGACCATCAGATGCAGAAAAGTTTTGCCGTTTTTATCAACCGCCGTACACTCGACGCCGTTGGCCTGAAGAATTTTAAAAACTGCCGGATCACGGGCAAACAAAGACAGATAAAAGAGGTTTTCGCCGCTGTTTTCAGGAATTCGCGCGCCAAGACTGATCAACTCCTGTATCAACTCTGAAACCGGTTCATACCTGCTGAGCAGTGCCGCCGCAATTAAAGATTTTCCGTCTGCCTTAACCGGCTGATTCAGATCTGCACCGTAACTCGCAAGTAAACGCGCATAGGCCAGCGACTCCTTTTTGTTGAAATGAAGCCATAGAGCCAGGCCGAGAGCCGTTTCATCAGGATTCTCAGACAGCCACAGGTTCGGATTGGCCCCGGCCCTGAGCAGCATTTCAGTAATCTGCAGGCTGCCATCGCCGCGGATTGCCCACCACAGTGGCCGGTAACCAGGTCTGACACCTTTTCCTCCGGCCGCTTTATTCAAATCTGGCTTCTGGGTCAGCAGCCATTCCACCAGCCCGGTCTGACGTTCGTCGATCGCCCGGCACAGGGCATTTTCAACCGGATTTGCCGGAATCTCCCGCTTTACGCCATCGAGCAGAGCGGTAAAACGGTCATTTCTGCCATTTTTAGCGGCTCTGATCAGCGCATCCATGTAACTGCCCGTCGTGAATGGCAATGTGAGGGTGAGTATGACACCGATACAGATGGTCAAAAAAGCACTGCGGCCCGGCCATGGCACGGAGTTTTCAATCTTACCCGGTTTTGCCGCGATACGATTTGCCCAGTAAGAAAACCACAACCCGAAAAGCAGCCAGTATGGCCCCAGAAAGGGCAGATTCCAGACGTATTCTCTTACCATGCCCCTGACCAGAATGAGGCCAAAGAGCGAAAAAACCATGCCAAAAACCCAGAGAGTATAAGCCCATGGCAGCCATTCAACCTGTTCCTGTTTTGCCCTTGCAATATTCAGCAGGGCAACCGGAACCCAGAACAAAGCCAGCAGAACGCCGGTAAAACGAACCACGGATACAGCAATCTGAGAAAATTCCAGACAGGCGAATACTGCTATTATAATGCCGACAACCCTTGCCTGATATGGAAAACGCCAGCTGCTCATCGATATAAACGCGTCTGAATGATCATTCATTTTTCTTTTTACCTGCTTTCAACCCTGATTCTCTTATAAAACGCGCGGTGCCTGCATGCAGATAACCTTCAGGAATGCCGTTCAACATCGTTTCAGGTTTGATATCATGCGCCCGCTCGTGTATGGTCTTGAGATAGTCGAGTTCTGCGAACAGCGTGCTGACGAGGCGATTACCGAGTTCTTCAGAAAGTCTGGTAGTGGCAACAAGCATCGCCATCAAAGCAGGTGCTTTGACTTCATCCTTGACGCCACCGTAAGTAAGTGCCGGAATCTTAACACCTGAAAGATACGGCAAAGTCTCAGAAATGCTTGCCAGGTCAGTATCTGAAAAATCCATGATGTGCACCGGCATGCGCCTGGTCAGCTCGTCAACCATTTTTGTCGGAATACCCGCAATGATGATCGCGGCATCACACTCACCACGCTCCATGGCCTGAATCGACTCATCATAGCCCAGATAAAGCGGCTGATAGTGACCTTCTCTGACGCCAAGCGCCGAAAGCAGCTCAACCGACGTCATCGCATTACCGCTGCCGCGAGCCCCTACTACAATACGTTTGCCACGCAACTGGCTGACGTTTGTGATAGCGGCTGAGGCAGGAGTCAGCACCTGCACGACTTCAGGGTAGAGAGCCAGCAGCACCCGCAGACCGTTTACCGGCGAACCGGTAAACTGGCCGGTGCCGTTGATCGCGGCAAGAACCATATCGCTCTGGGCAACCGCCAGATCGAGCTCGAGGTTCTGCAACAGATTGATGTTGTCGAGCGAACCGCGCGTCGAATGTGCCAGCACACTCAGTTTTTCTGACCGCGTTGTCCAGACATTCGCAAAGGCGTTGCCAAGCGGGAAATAGGTGCCGGTCATCGAACCGGTGCCAAGGGCAAGAAAGTCGACGAGTCTGCTGACCTGCAAGGCGTCATTCTGGCCGGCGGCAGAAACGCAGATGCTGACCAGAAGTAAAAAGACTGCAATAATGCGGTTTCTGGCATTCATTTTTCTGATACCACTCCCATCTGCTCTGAATAAATCGAAGACTGGTTGCGACCCCTCTTCTTGCACTCATAAAGGGCGGTGTCGGCCTTTCGGATCAGTTCGAGCGCTTCGGTCGAATGCAGCGGGTATTCAGCCAGGCCAATGCTGATCGTAACTTTGAGTGGGCTGGTATGGCCGGTAAATTCATGTGCTTCAATCGCTTTTCGCAGGCGTTCGGCAACTACCATGCCGCCACTGGCATCAGTCTCCGGCAGCAGGGCAATCATTTCTTCGCCGCCATAGCGGGCCGCCATGTCGATATCTTCACGCAGATTGCCGCGAAATATCGTTGCAACCTGTTTGAGCACCTCATCGCCGATCTGATGACCGTAGGTATCGTTGAATTTCTTGAAATGGTCGATATCGAAGAACAAAATTGAAAAGATCTTGCCGTAACGACGAGCACGCTTGATTTCTTCGTTGAGACGGTTTCTGAAATGCCTTACCAGATTTAGCCCGGTCAGGCCATCGGTGATCGCCAGCTTGAAAAGCTTGGTGTTGTCGAGCACCAGAGCCGCCTGATTCGCCATTGTCTGCAGCAGATCGGTATCGGCGCGATTGAAGCCCTGACCATCCTTGCGATTGACAATATTGATGACACCAAAGGTCACATTCTTAACCTTCAGCGGCACGCATACCAGCTGATTTACCCGGTTTTTCTCATTGTCATACTGTTTAAAATCCTGATGCGAATCCGGATCATTGATTATCGCCATTTCGCCGCTCTGCAGAACTTTTCCGGCAATGCCCTCACCGACTCTTATGTTGATATTGCGGGCAAAATTATGCACAGCAACCGTCTGGCCGGCTTCGGCATCCCAGATGCGCACGCGCTGCAGCTCAAGAACTTCCTGGTTTTCATCGATCAGCATCAGTGAGCCGCGGGTGGCACAGGCAGCCTCGATAGCCTTGTCGATAATGACATCAAGCAGTTTTTCGAGATCGAGCCCGACTTCGACCATGGTGCGGCCAATTTTGTAAAGAACCCCGACTTCGAAAACCTTGCGATCAAGCTCGATATTTTTCTGTTCAATGGTATCTGCCCGCAGTTTCAGCTCTTCATAAGCAGCTTTCAGTTCACGCATCTTGTCTGCCAGACTGTCGGCCATGAAGTTAAAATTGTTCGCCAGCTGCCCGACCTCATCGGTGTTGTTAACGCTGATACGCACATCGTAACGCCCTGCAGCCAGTTCGTTCGTACCCCTCGTAACCTGCAGAATCGGCAGGGCAATGTTCTGAGAAATCATCAAAGCAATGATTACCGCCACAAGAATCGTAAAAAGAAGAATCCAGTAGAGATTGCGCTGAAAAGCTTCGACCAGGGCATAGACTTCCTGCTGATCCTGCAGCAGCACCACCCGCCAGCCCAGACCAACCACCGGCAGCATCGAGGCAAGAACCGGCTTTTTCAGACTTTTTGCGCTGGCCGAAAAAACACCACTCGAAAAACTTCTTATCTGCTCGCCAAACAAACTCAAGTCTTCGGCATTGGAAGACTCCGGCACCGAAACAACCGGGGTACCGCCGGCATCAACAAGAAAAGCCCGAGTGCTGTTGCCCACAAGGTTTTCGCTGATGATACTGGTCACCAGAAAACGGTTCAGTTCAATCACCAGCAAACCATAAGAGTTGCTGCCACGGTCGTTGAGGCTCATGGCAAGCATTGGCCCGCTGCCGGCCTTAAAATCGAGCAGAACGTATTCACGACTTTTCGTTTCTGCCAGAATCCTTTCCGCATGGGGCAATTCAGTGAAAATAGTATCAACAGAGGCGCAGAGGCGCCTGCCCGCAGTATCATACACTCCGATCTTTTCTATGGCAAAGTATCGCCGGTCGTGCTCCTGCGCCAGCAACGTCAGTTTTTCAATATCCTGGTCAAGCGCCGGGTCACTGTTTACAAGAAGCTGCGCGACTTCCTGCTGATGGCTGATGAACCGCCGCAGATCGATCGCTGTCTTGCGCGCGTGCGCAAGCGAGTTGCTGACGATTACATTGAGCAGCCCATTTGAAGCATTCTGCAACATCACATAGCTGATATAAATCAGCGGCGTCAGTGTGATAATGAGAAAACTCACGACAAGCTTGGTTTTGATACTGTTGATATAGGCGTGTACCCTGTTTAAAAGTTTTTTTTCGCCATTCTGGTGCGGCATATGGGTTTGTTCCTGACTTGTGACTTTGCAAAAATTTTATCTGATTCAGGCAGTCTACATCATGAACAGACACCATGCAAAGCATAATCAGCCAGATCAGTTACAAAAAATGACCAAAAGTCTATCAGTCCATGGATTCGCGCAAAAGTCGAATACCAATCTCGGTAAGCTCAACCATTTTCAGCTCCGGAAGCGGCTCAAATAAGTGCCAGTCACATCTATCGGTCGAGCCAGACAGTTCGTGCCGCAGTTCGCCCCCGATTATATCAGCATGATAAATAATTCTGATCCCCTGAAAGTCTTCGTAATCACGGTTAACGACAATAGAGTCAATACCGGCAACATTTCTTACCTTAATTTTAAGGCCGGTCTCTTCTTCAACTTCTCGAACAACTGCCTCTTCAGGGCTCTCCCCGAACTCGAGCCCACCACCGGGCAAAGTCCAGCAGCCTTCCCATTCAGGCAGTTCCTTCGACAGGCGACAGAGCAGAATTCGCCCGTTGTCATGCAAAAGAGCATAGGCAGCGATTCTCAGTCTTTGCGCTTTCATTCAGAACGAGCCCCTTTCTGCAACCATTGTCTACATAAAAACACGGCACAGCTCAGAGTATACTGCCAGTATGATAACAGCCCGCGGCATGTATAACAACGGCTGAAAAAAACTGTCCACCGGTTTATATACCATCAGCAACAGCTGGTTACGCGCATTGCCAGGGGTCAGCAGAAGCTGTTACAGACCCTGAATTTAAACCTTTTACATTTAAGTCGATTGTTGTAACATACTGCAAACAAAAAGGCCAGCGAAGGACACTTTCTGATGTTTAACCTTTTAAAAGTCCTGCAGAGAGCAATTCTATATCTCATCATCATTATACTGCCAGCCCCGGCATTGTTTTCCCAGAGCATTTCAGGCGCCAGATTCGACTATAATTTCCCATACGCGGCAGACAGTCAGGAACGCGAAGCTCTGCAACGGGCATACGATCGTCTCAGCATAAAAAACCCCGATCTTACCGGTCTTAACGACGAAACCATAAAAAAGAGCGGCGAAGAAGGCGTGGCGAAGGTTTTCAAACAGCTTGAAAATGCAAAAAAACAATTTGAAACCGTAACCGATGAACGCGAAAAAATCTTTGCCCGCCAGGTGCTGAACAATTACACCCAGCTTTTTCGGGCATACCGGATTCTGGTTCCAACCGGCAACAATAGATCAGATGTCAAGCCCGGAACCGGAGCAACCAATAATGACAGCACAGGTTCTTATGACAATAGCCGAACCCCATTCAGTTTCAGGCTGGTTCGCGCCGAACTCACCCCAGATGGGCCGTTGATAGAAGTTGAAGTGAATGTCGAAACAATTGAATTCTATGCCAGTATCAACAATTCGAAGCTCGGGCAGTTTGCCGAGCAGCGCTGGACAATCGGCAGCATCATAATGCAGTTCATGGCAAACGGTGAAGAAATCAGGCCGTTCGGCAACCCCGAAAAACCGGCCAACGGCCGGGATCAGCTGAAGCAGGATTATAAAAACCTTGGTGATTTTAAATTTACAGCTGGCAACCTGACTAACAGCTTCATGCTCGATCACGGCCGTGAATATGCCGCCCGGGTGAATTTTACGTGGCCGCTCGACCCGAAAACCGAAATGACGGCAAAAATAATCAAAGAAAGCTGGATATGGCGACCAAAAGCACAGAAAAATTTCTCGAATGAGTATCAGATAACCATTTTCAACGCACTCAATCAGATCATCCACCAGGAAAAAATTACGATCAAAACCGGTTCTGACTTCGCCGGAGCCCAGATTGAACACAAATCACTGATAGACAGTTCGTCACTTATCTTGGGCCTTGGCACCGCAATTCTGGGTCTGGGCCTTCTTGGCATGTTCAAACTTGGCCGCACCGGAACCCCGGATGCCGGCACCACCCCACCGTTGGTAAATGGCAACGACCATTCTCAGACCGAAAATGATGACGAACAGCAGGCAGACCAGGCCCGCATAATTTTCGACAACTCAGGTCGCAGCCTGGTTCTGGTGACCGGGTCAGGTCAGCCGGCCGACTTTTCGGCACGGGTCGTCGATTCACAAATCAGCGGCTGGCAGCTGCAGGCCCAGCTGCTCAGCGGTGAGCAGTGCCTCACAATCGAACAGAAGTCTGCCA
>DAOQWI010000004.1:46779-55487 GCA_035342015.1 Candidatus Ozemibacteraceae bacterium
GACCACGATGCACTTATCAACCTGAAGCTCACATTCGAGGCCGATGACGACCTTTCGCGCAAAGCCTTCGAAACCAGCGAAGTCGATTTCAGAGCCGAATCAGAATGGGAAAATGTACGCGCCGCCATCGATGCTTATGAGCGTTCTAACACCTTCGCCGCTCTCGTTCTGCATGCAAAAACCGCCCGCGCCCTGCCCTCGAAAAAGAACGATGCCGACGCCCACAATGTTTTTTCAGGCCGTCTCAAGCTCACTACCAGCAGTCGCAGGCAAAACTACGAACTGATTCTGCCGGTCGAACTGCATGCTCCTGCCGAACCAGCCAGAAGTGAGCGCCTGGCAACCGAACTCGAAAACTGCCGGTTGATTATCGAACGCTATGTTCCTGATGAAGGCGGCCACAAAGAGAAATTTCGCGATATGCTCGACCGCTTCGGGCCAACTCTTGGGCCCGAGGGCCTTTACAAGCTGCGCCACGACATCTGGAAAATTTCCCAGAAGCTCTGGGAAGCAAAGGGCCTTCAGGGCTATGTTGAAATGGCCGAGCGCATCGAAACCTACGATAAGCTGCGCAACTGGGCAGAGTGGAGCGGCGACATTGCCCTTTCCATACTGCTTTACTGTAAATCCGGCGGCGGCATTGGCGGCACTCTCAAGCAGACAGCGGTCACTCTGCTGAAGCAGATACTGGTTTCGGCGATCAATCATTACAAAGATACGGTCGAACTCAAAGGCCGTTTTACCAACGAAGATTACGAGACCTGGGTCGATGTGCAACTGCGCAACCAGCTGTTCTCGACGCCTGACTACATGTTGACGGCAGCATCGCTCAGCGGCATGATCAGCTCCGGCCGGGCAATGGTGCTGATGTTCGCCAGTATTTTTCTGAAGTCTCTTGTTTCTAACGTCGACTGGAAAAAGCTCGGCGCCAACTGGGATGAAAAGGGGCTGGATATCGAAGCCTGCAACGACATAGGCAAAGCCGCCTGGGCAGCATCTCAGGAATGCTTCAAGGCGGTCGGCACCATGGCGATAACCCAGTGGCTGACCGGTGTAACCGTCAGATCAGCGATTAAAAACAAGGTGCCGCTGCACGATGATGTTATGCGTGAATATGCCAAATTCAGGCTGATTGAAGAAGAGATTCCGCTCAAAAAGACCGCAAATACTGACACACCCGACACCTCGCCAGAAGTGCTCAATCAGCGGGCAAAAGAAATATTGGACAGCAATGATATTCCGATCAAAACAGGCTCTGTCTACGACCAGAACAATACAACGCCTGTGGTTAACGAAATGGTCGCCAACATCAGAAATGGTCGGGCCAGAAGCGAAGACGTGGTCAGGTGTCTTGCCGACAACAAAACGCAGGCAATGCGCACCATAAAGAACCTGCCTGAAAATGTACAGAACGCCTTCATGAAGACTCTGCGTGAAGATTTCTACAACCCGCATGACACTTCATTGATCAAACATCTTGAGGCTCAGACCAATGTTCCGTGGGCTGCCAAAACCATTGATGGTAAAACCGTCAAACCCGAAATCAGAATTTTTGAGACAAGCACCCCCGGGAAAAAGACCGCCTTCAGCCAGGACCGCGACTTCTGCCCGAAGTATTTCGACCAGAAATCTCAACAGTGGCTCGAAATCACTCCGGTAAAAAAGTGGAAAGAAGCCTCTGACAAATGGTGGAAAAACAAAACCGGCTTCGATGCCGAAAACCTGCAGCAGGCAGCCATGACGCGCCTTGGCGATGAAGCCTGCCCCGATTATGCGACCCAGCAATGGAACGCCTCGACCAACCGGTTCGACGTCATAGAGCCAAATATAGTCAAAGTTTATGCCGGTGAAGGTCGTCTTAAGAGCCCGGTTGAACTGGCAGCCATGTATAAAAACAAAATAGACGGCCCTCTGAAGCATGGCAATCAGGCTGAAAGTATCGCCCAGCTGAAAAAAGGCATTCAGGTTTACGACAAAGTCCTGAAAAGTTATAAAAAACAGGGGTTTAGAGTTAATCAGCCGACCGATGAATTCAGACTCGGCATGGAAATCCTCAGCTGGGCGCCCGACGACTACCAGGCGAATCCTGAAGTAATAGTCAGGCTCAATAAAATTCTCGCCGAAAGCACCGGCATAAGCAGTTTCCAGGAATTTGGCCGGGAACTGGTAGTAAAAATGGGGCAATTCTGATGAACGACAATATCAATAACCTGTCAAACCCTCAAAACCCTGAGCCCTGCGTAATCGTTGAATTCGTCGACCGTGATTTCGACGATTCTGCATATCGTCATCCCGAACTCCTTGGCGGCGAAATGCAGCAACTCAGGGGCGTTCAATCACCAGAAGACCTGCGACCGGTCTCAATAGAGGGGCAGCCGGACCGCGACCGGTTTTCGCCTGATAAGCCACAAACCTGGCGCCTGGCCTCTACTTCACCTGATCAGTATTTTAATGGTCTGCGCAGCTGTCTGGCCGATGACGACCCGCTGGCTTTTCCTGAAGTGCAGATCAGATCTACAACTCTACAGTTACCTTCTGGTCACGCCCTGCCCGGCCAAATATCGGGCACTCTGCCGAAACTGCCGCAAAAATCGGGGGGCGTTGCCGACCTGGCTTTCGCTGCCGCTGAAATTGCAGGAGTTGCAGCAAAAGACATCACAGTGAAAATTGCTGACCGAACTCACCATGCAGCTGATAAAAACAAATCGGGCACAAAACATTCTGAGAAGCAGCAGCCTGCAAAAGAAGATTCAGACAATACTGCAGCCAGCTCATCAACGATTGCTACAACAGATATGACTGCAGGTATCCACTCTGCCGGCACTGAATTGCTCAAAACGGTTCTTGGCTTTCGTTCCGGCTTTTCACCGACTCCCGAGCAGCAGTTTTACCGGGTTTTTCCCGCCGGCTTCAACTGCTGCAGCTGTCAGCAGTCTCTTACCGAAATGGGCGAGACCTGCATAAAATGTGCAAAACCTTCGGGTCTGGCATTTGACACGGTCAAACAGGTCACTATCGGCAATCAGCCAGCTCCCTGGCTCGATGCCGCCCTTGCATACACCAGACTGAAGTTCAACTTGTTATGGGTTCTTCTCTTCGCTTTGCCGGCATATCTGTTACACCAGAACCTGGTCAGCCCTGCCAGCCTGGTGATACCCTTTCTTGCCGGGGCAGTCACCCTGTTTTTCTGGCGTCTTATCGCAATCTTTTTCAGGCGCAGGTCTGCCATAAAATCCAGACGGGCCGAATACCTGCAGCAACACCCTGAAACCCTTAAAGAAATACGCGACTGCATCATGCAGGGAAAATATGATGCGCGTATGACCCCGGCAGAACTTGAGCTGGTGGCTGGCATGAACATATTTTCAGATATAAAAAATCGAACTCTGATCTTCTTCATCGGCGACAGGCGTCAACGAACGAAAAAATAGTCTTTTAACGCAGAGGACGTGCAGCGACAAATTTTGATTGAATGGTTGATTATGTCCTGCTAGAATACAATAAAATAATACTCTTAAAGCTCAGCACAGGATCAAGGGCGATGCTTTCCCCCGTTACAATCAGCCGTCAGTGTCTACAGAAGTTTTTTTGCGCCTTCTTTCTCCTGTTACTTGCATTTAGCTGCCTTACAACCTCAGCAGCTGAGAATTCTTCCGGGCTGCCGGTCATAAATCTGCAGCTCAAGTGGAAACACCAGTTCCAGTTTGCCGGCTATTACGCTGCAGTCGAAAAGGGCTTTTATCGCGAAGAAGGATTCGAAGTAAACCTCATCGAGGCACCCGAGACAGGCGAACCGGCCCTTGAAGTCATTAACGGCCGCGCTGAATTCGGTACAACCGGCCCTGACATATTGCTGCAACGTGCCAAGGGGCACCCGGTCGTCGCCCTGGCAGTCTTTTTTCAGCATTCACCAATGGTTCTTCTCGCCCGCAAAGAGTCCGGGATCAACAGCATTCACGATCTGGCCGGCAAAAAAGTCATGGTAGAACATGCTTCGGCAGAACTTGAAGCTTATTTTCAGGTTGAACGACTCACTCCCGATAAATACACACGCCTTGCCCACACCCACGCTCCTGACGATTTCATCTCAGGCAGGGTCGACGCAATCTCAGCATACAGCAGCGATGAGCCATTTCTTATCAGCGAAGCTGGCTGTGAGTATATAACGCTGAATCCGAGGTCAGCAGGCATAGACTTTTATGGCGACCTTCTTTTTACCACGCAGCAACAGATAGAAAATAACCCCGACCGGGTAAAAGCTTTCATCAGAGCTTCAAAACGCGGCTGGGAATACGCCCTGCAACACCCAGAAGAGGTTATCGACCTGATCCTGGCAAAGTATTCAACTCGACACAGCCGCGAACACCTGCTTTTCGAAGCTCGCGAAACCCAGCGCCTCGTTTTTGCCGAAATCGTCGAAGTCGGCTACATGAACCCGGGCCGCTGGCGCTTCATCGCCGACACATATGCCTCGCTCGGCATGATGCCCAAAGATTATTCTCTCGCCGGTTTTCTCTACGACCCCGACCCGACCATTGACCTGCGGCGGATCTACAATATCGCCATCACCATTTTTGTCATAATGATTCTAGGCTTCAATTTTGCCCTGTCACATCTGGTCAAAAAACGCACCCAGCAATTGTCAATCGCCAAGGAAAGCGCCGAAGCCGCCAACCGTGCCAAATCGCAGTTTCTCGCCAATATGAGCCACGAGCTGCGCACGCCTCTTAACGGTGTCATCGGCTTCACGGAACTTCTTGTAAGTTCTCCACTCGATACAGTACAGCGGCAATATGCCCAGAATGCCAACATTTCGGCGCACGCCCTGCTTGGCATAATCAACAACATTCTCGACTTTTCGAAAATAGAGGCGGGCAGAATCGATCTTGAAACCATCAAAACTGATCTTATCAGACTGATGGAACAGACCATTTCAATAATCAGATGCCAGGCCGAAAAAAAGGGCCTTGAACTTCTGCTCAATATCCCACCCGAAACCCCGAGATTCATTTTTTCTGATCCGGTCAGACTTGGTCAGGTTCTCATCAATCTGCTGGGCAATGCTGCCAAATTCACCGAAAATGGCGAAATCGAGCTACGAGTCGAGTTCAAGCCTGAGAATGACACTACCGGCTACTTTAACTTTTTTGTGCGCGACACCGGCATCGGCATCGAAAAACATGACCGCGAAAGCATCTTCAAGGAATTCACTCAGGTTGACAGTTCAGCCACCCGGAAATTCGGCGGCACCGGCCTTGGACTTGCTATTTCACGCACGCTCATCGAAAAAATGGGAGGTAAAATCGATTTTACCTCTGAGCCCGGCAAGGGAAGCATGTTCTTTTTCTCCCTCAAATGCCGCTTTGAGAACGGTGAGCCCCTCGCCGCAAAAGATATTGAGAGCATCAAAAAGATCATGCTGGTCGACGACAATAAAGATAATCTGACAATATTGCGTCGCACCCTTGAGCACTGGCAGATCAGCGCTCACCCATGTCTCAGTGGCAAAGAAGCCGTCAAAAAGCTTGATGGCGGCGAAACCTTTGATGTCATCATAATCGACTATATGATGCCAGAAATGAACGGTATTGAAACCATCAGACATATACGGAAGAAATATGCCGAAACTGGCGGCAGGCAGCCATTTATCCTGCTTTACAGCTCCATCGACAACGCTACAGTTTCAGAAGAATGCAAGAGCCTCAACGTTCAACTCAAGCTCGTCAAACCGGTCAGAGCTGACGATCTGTTTGCCTGTCTCAGTCAGATTTCCCAAAAACCTGCCGAAGCAGCGCAGGTAGTTGCCCGACCCGAATCTCTGACCAATGTCAAAGAATGTCCGCACGTTCTGATCGTTGAAGATGTGGCCATGAACCGTATTCTGGTCTGCGAGCTCGTAAAAAAACTTATCTCCGACGCAGTGGTGATCGAAGCCACCAATGGTCGTGAAGCCATCGACCGCTTTCAGCACGACAAATTTGACCTTATCTTCATGGATATCCAGATGCCGGTTCTTGACGGTTATTCAGCAAGCCGCGAAATAAGAAGAATCGAAACAGCTTCTGCTGCAGCCAGAACTCCAATAGTTGCACTTACAGCCAGCGCCGTCAAAGGTGAATACGAGAAATGCATTGCCGCCGGCATGGATGAATTCATCACCAAACCCGTAGACCCGCACCATTTCACCAGAATCTTCCAGACCTATCTGAAGATGTAATAACACCCAGGCTGATGACAAAAAAATCGCCCCGCAACATTGAGTTGCGGGGCGATTTCTATTTTTGTTTCAGATCTGGTTGCAACAAATATCAGAGGCTGCCATGAACCTGCAGAAATTTAACTCTTTCGTTGAGAGAAATTTCTACCTGATAACCAAGGTCTCTGTAGGTGCCCTGGCTGGCTTTGTATGATTCAACAACGGCGCGGGCGGCTTCAACTTCTTTGGCGGTTTCGATGCTGCTGATTTCGGTGGTGATGGTTTTCCAGGCTTCGCCAAGGCGCTTGTTCATTTCGCCGAACATCGGGTTGGTCCAGGGCTTGGGCATACCGGGGTGCATAAGATGATTGAGATATTCACCGGCATAAGCTGCAGTATCCATGGCTTTTGACAAATTGCCGGTATTCAGAGCAAAAGCCGGCAGGGTCATTACCACGAGCAGAGCCACAAGCACGAGACGCATAATTTTATTCATTTTCTTTCTCCTGATGTTTTTAGTTGGTGACCGCAGTAAAGCAAAAGCCATGCCAACCGCACAACCAGCTTCAACAAAGGGATTTTCAGATTGTACCCCGCAGCTATGTTAAAAATTTAACAAACCGGCCGCCGAAAACCCGGCAACCGCATTTGATTCGATTCTGCTTTGCAAAAATAAATAGATAATATTAAAACGAACTTGTATTTTAATAGATTTTATTTTACGATATCTATAAATAAGCCGATATTTTTATTGCAAATCTAAAAGGAGCCAGAATTATGAAAACCCGCGACGACCTGTTCGACCTGCCGGTCGAAATTCTCAAACAGGGCTTTAATGATCACACACACCACCTCGAATGCCTGGCCTGCGGTCGTGAGATCGAAAAAGGGCTGATCTATCGCGATGGCGAAACCCTCTATGAAGCGCACCGTTTCATGCAGCTGCACATCAGCCGATCACATGGGTCGGTCTTCGAGTTTCTGCTGGGGCTCGACAAAAAAAGCACCGGCCTGTCAGAGCATCAGACCGAACTGCTGAAACGCTTCTACAAAGGTCTTTCCGACCAGCAGATTCAACAGGAAATGCAGATAGGCAGCATCTCGACCATACGTAACCACCGTTTCTCACTCAAAGAAAAAGAAAGGCAGGCTAAAATGTTTCTGACCCTGATGACGCTTCTGCGCGAGCGCGAAAACGAAAAACCCCGCTACATTCAACCACACGAAACCGCGACCATGGTCGATGACCGCTACAAAGTCACCGAAGAGGAAAGCGAAAAACTGCTGAAAAAGTATTTCCCCGACGGTTTGAACGGACCGCTCAAAACCTTCGTGCTGAAAGAAAAATGCAAACTCGTTGTCCTGCGTCATATCGCGCAGCGCTTCGAACACAACCGCATCTACAACGAAAAAGAAGTGAACGCGATTCTTCAGGAAGTCTACAGCGACTACGTGACCATACGCCGCTACCTGATCGAATACGGTTTCATGGACCGCAAACCCGACTGCAGCGCCTACTGGCGTAAAAGCTGACCTGGCAATAACCGGCAGTCTGCAAAACAACCGGGCCGGAAAACCGGCCCGGCTTTCTTTTCAGATACGGGCAACGGCAAGAAATACCGCATGCAGCGAGGTTATTAAAACAACGAACACGGCACGCGCTTTTTCTTTATCGAGAAATGGCAGGCTGTAACCGATCTGACCGCTGTGACACGCTGAGACGCAGTCGCCACAGAGTGTACACGACCACCCGACCTGCCGCTTCAGAATATTATCACGTTCGAGAGCCGAATAACGGCAGACACGCCGGCACTGCATACAGGCGGTACAGCCGGAATCGATACTCATACGCCAGGGTGAAATGCGACCCAGCCAGTTACCGACCAGACCAACCGGGCAGAATGCCGTGCAATGGGCCATCAGGCCCAGCCGGCGCGAGACCGCCAGCATGACCCCAACCCCGGCCAAACCGAAAATTGCTGCCAACAGAAGCGCCGTCTGCCAGTCAACCCCAAAATAGCGAAGCAGGGCAGCACAGACGATGACCAGCAACAGAATGCCAGAGCGGGCGCGCGACCACCAGGCTGGCAATCCGGCCGGCTCTTTGCGGGCACGGCTGCAGAAGTCATCCCAGGCACCGATATAACAGAGATGACTACACCAGGCAGTGCCGACCAGCAACACCGTTATCGAAAACAGAATCGGCATGAAAAAATCACTGCCGCGGTAAATCGGCCCGGCAACGATCAAAGCCGGCACCGGCAGGTGCAGTTTACCGGTCATCAGCAGCTTCTCGATACCGGCAAGCCCCAAAAAAAGCTGTAGAAAAAATACCAGCGAAAACAGCATCCAGATGCGTGGCCTGAGCCGACGCGCCGCCACTGGCTCAGCCATGCGGCTGGCAATCAGACCAGAGTAAATAGACATGACCATGATCTGTGCCCAGCCGGCACCAGAGTAAAAGCGTTCAGCCAGCAGCAGCGGCAGCTTCGGAAAAATCTGCACCGGCACC
>DAOQWI010000005.1:0-54050 GCA_035342015.1 Candidatus Ozemibacteraceae bacterium
GAAACTCGACGGTCAGCAGGTCGATGGGGGCCGAGCACTCGCGAAAGCGGTTTCCCCAGCTCTGCCTGAAATGGCCCTGCGAGTCGCAGCAATTGAGCATGATGATCTTGTAGGCATTCGCCGGAAATTCGGTCGCATCGAGATCTTCTGCAGTGGCGCGCACGATGCGGTAAGGGGTGACGTGACGGTCTTCGATCAGGTCGCCGTTGCCGCATTTAAAGATGTCGTCCATCGATGCGAAGGCCATGCCGCCGCCGTAGCGGGCGTGACCTGAGTAAATGACGACGTCGATGGTCGGGTCTTCGAGAGCTTTTTTGAAGATGCCCTTCGGGTTCTGGTTGATCTGCGTGATCATGCCGATCTCGATCAACACAGGTTTGCCCCGGTAATACAGGCGCTTGCCGTTCAGCGTTTCGAAGGCCGGAAACGAGCCCATGATCGTGTCGCGGGGGTGATCCCAGCCCCAGAAGACCGCTATTCTCAGCTTGCCGTCGGCAAACATTGCATCGTAGTTTGGCTGCCCTTTTGGAATAACGTCTTTAACGCCCCGTTCGACGGAACGGCGCACCGCTGCCCCATTGAGCATAACTGCAACCAGGGTGAGGCAGAAAAAACCTGTCAGAGCGTAAATTATTCTTTTGCGCATACAGACAAGAAATCGGCAGAGGATAAGATTTTATTTAGGGTCTGAATTCAGCGAAAGCTTTTTTGAATTCTTCGATGCCGCCGAGTTTTTCGATCAGAAGGCCCATGCGCTGATGCGGTTTGGCTTTGGTCTTGTAAAAGGCAACCAGTCTGGCGATCATTTCGAGAGCCTGATTGTCGTCGAGCTCCGAAGCCAGCTCGGTTGACAGTCTCGGCAGGGCGCCGCCATTCCCGCCGACAAGAAGTTTCCAGCCTTTGCTGAAGCCGACCAGGCCGATGTCTTTGATGCAGGTCTCAGCACATTGGTTGGCGCAGCCGCTGACACCCATTTTCATTTTGCCGGGCATTTCCATGCCGTGATAGAGTTTATCGAGCTGCATTCCCATA
Organism: Candidatus Ozemibacteraceae bacterium; assembly: GCA_035342015.1. Classification (GTDB taxonomy): domain Bacteria; phylum Muiribacteriota; class Ozemobacteria; order Ozemobacterales; family Ozemobacteraceae; genus Rifleibacterium. The sequence goes on from DAOQWI010000005.1 coordinate 1,033, forward strand.
CCAAGGCTATCTTTAATGCCTCGCTTGCAGAATGCTGTGCCGGGGCAGGCCTTGATGCTGCGCACACACAGGCCGGTAGCCGCGCCTTTATCCATGCCGAGGTCGGCCCAGACATTTTCGACATCATTTTCTTTCAGACCGACAAGGGCAATTCTCTGTGCGCTGGTGATTTTAAGAGCGGCAGCCTGATATTTCTCTGCCGCATCGGCAAGTTTTCGAAGAATTTCAGGTGTGACAACACCGCAGGGGGTGTGGGGGGCGACCGCATAGGTCTGCTTATCGCGCTGGATTATGGCACCGAATTCGCCGTCTTTGATCATGGTGTGACTCCTTGAAGTTTTATTGTGAGATGTATTTGCCGTCGACGAGTTTCAATACCCCGGGGGCGGTATTGTCGCTTCTCAGATCATCGGGCAGATGTGTCTGGGTGAAGCCATCGTGGCACTGTATGCGGGTAAATCTGGTGATTGCAGCTGGCATACCGCTGAATGTGCATTCAGGGTGATTCGATGCCGGAAACCCGCCACCGGCCACTACTGCCTGACTTGTGGCCCGCTGTGTTGGCAGGCGGTCAAAAAGCAGTCTGGCAGATTTGCGTCTGAGCAATGGCCCGACTGTTTTTAGAATATTGCCATCTGACTCTGAAGTGCCGGCGAAGACACTGAGATTGCTGCAGGCATCGAGTGGTTTGAGCGCTTCTGAGAATTGAGAGTCGTTCTCAAGAGTTATAAACATTATTACCGGCCCGAAGACCTCTTCCTGGAACTGAGCAGACTGTTTCAACCAGGTCTTCAGATCCAGGTGCAGAGCTGTATAGGGGTAGACAAATGGATTTGGCTGGTAGAACTCTTTGCGCGTCAGTTTTCTGGCTCCCAGTCTGATAAAAGCTGAAACCTGTGTGTCGGCACTGTGGGCAACCAGATCTGACAGGAGTGGTCTGCAGCTGGTGGCATTGAATTCATCTACGATCGATCTGATCAGGCTTGAAGATTCCTTGTTCTCGACAATAAAAACCAGCCCTGGGCGGGTACATGTCTGACCTTCATTCTGCAGAACCGCGTCGGTAAGCTTTCTGGCGATTTCGGTTTTCTGCCCGGCGACTGCGCCAGGTAGAACCACGACCGGATTCATGCCGGTCATGCTGATAAACGCCTGGTTGCCGGAATGGTCGGCGCTTTCCTTCAGTGACATTCCTGCTTTTCTGCTGCCGGTAAAGGCAAGGGCGCCAAGCATCGGGTGCGAAGCGAGTCGATAGCCAAGGTCAGCTGTGGTATGAAAGAAAAACTGAAAAAAGGCTCCGGGGAAGGCTTTCTCGGTGGCGGCTTCATGTATGAGTCGCGCAAGTTTGAGACTGGTGAGCGGGTAGACCGGGTTGCTTTTGGCAATCACTGAATTTCCGGCGGCAATAGCACAGGCAAAATCGCTGCCGCCGCAGGAGTTAAGGCTGAACGGGTTGCATGCCGGCCCCAAAATCACCACTGGCCCGTTAAGGGATACACGCATTGAACGGATATTGTTTCTTGAATCGATGGTTATGCCACGCCAGCTGCGATCTAAACTGAATCTTGCTGCATCGAGCAGCTGCTGCTGCATCAGAGACATTTCCTGCTCGAGCAGAAATGGTTTTACCGGCAAACCGGTTTCGGCATTGGCGGTCTGAGAGAGCTCTTCTGCATTCTGCCGCAGTTTTGCAGCCAGAGTCGTCAGAAATTCGGAACGTTGTTCGAAGGTTATCGCTTCAATTTCTGTCCGTGAGTTTTCTTCAGCCTGCAGCATTTCATCAAGGTCAAGAAAGCTTGAGACCGGAAAGCTGTCGGGCAGAGTTTTCGCAGTAACCGGGTTGATTGCCCGGAAAGATGAGACAGGAAAGCTGGCTTCACGCCATTCGCCATTGACCAGAATCGGGTGATGAATCATTTCCTTCTCCTTGCAGCTGTCTGTAAATATAAAAGAGATTGTATCAGAAGATACAATCTCTTTAAACAGTTTTGCGCAGGAAGCTTAATCAGGCTGTATCCTGACCGTCTTTTTCTGCATCGTCATCGCCAGTTTCTTCGTTCTGACCTTCTTCGATCTTGAAACCACTGGTAACCAGCCGAAGTTCTTCGATAACCACGTGTAGTTCGCGGGTTACTTCTTCGATAGATTCGGGGCTGAGTTTTTTCTGGTCTATCTTTTCGCGCAAGCGGCTGCCGGTCATTACCAGTTTGTCGATAACTTCCCTGTCTTTTGCCACCATTTTACGCAAAGAATCAGACATGAGATTGAACGCTTCCTGCAGATCTTGAAGTTCGTCACCATGGCGAAGCTGGATCTGCTGAGTCAGGTCGCCGGAAGCTATGAACTTCGCCGTCTCTTCAAGCCGGTAGACCGGCCCCGCAATCTTGTGCGAGACAAATATTGATAATATGGCGATCGCAAGAATAAAGACGATGATCCAGCGCATCAGAATTGTATTGACCGAGTCGAAGATGTCTGAGAGCTTGTCGAGTGTCAGGTCAGGAGTGTTGGCGATGCGACTCCATGATGTGTGATAGATTATCCAGCCGACGCCAAAGGCGACCAGCAGCATGGTTGAGATAATGATGCCCATGTATCTCAGCTGAAGACCTGTTTTGATCAGATACGTACGTCTTCGATGCTTGTTCATGTTTACTCTCCGCTTTTATGAAAAGTGCAGATCACTCTGCCGCGTTCATCAAATTTATACTCGCCCTTCTCTGGGCAAAGTCTGATTTCGTTGAGAAAGCCTTTTTCCTTGAGGGTGTCGAGATCGACACGCTTACCGCGTTCGACGATGCTGCGGGTGTTGTTGGCGTCATGGTCTTCGATGGCGACCTGAATTTTCTGCCTGATTTCACGGCACGAAATGCCGTATATACCCGACTGCATGTTGAGAAACTGAGGAAAAAAGATAAAAATCGACAAGACAATTCCGACCATCAGAAAAACGATGGCATAAAGGGCGATATTACCCTGTCGCATACTGCGATTGTCGCTGCAAAGAAGGTTCTCAGACATCAAAAATCTTCCTGTCGTGCTAAGGTTAATAGTTTATCGGCAGAACTGCCGGTTTCAATCAGTTGGAATCTGCGGGCGCTTCCTGGCGCAGCTGCGCGAGTATGCGGGCAAACCTGTCTGGCATCGGGGCGATGAATTCGAGCTGTTTGCCGGTTACCGGGTGTTTAAGGGCAAGACGGTGGCTGTGCAGAAAATGTTCTGCTTTTTTTTCGAGGCGCTTGCCGCCGTAGGTGACGTCGCCAAGCAGCGGATGCCCGGTAAAAGCCATGTGCACTCGAATCTGGTGCGTACGGCCGGTCAGAATTTTTACTTTAACGAGAGTTGCACCCTTGAGATACTCGAGAACCTCAAAAATGCTTATGGCCATGCGGCCTTTTTCGGCAGAGGTTGCCTTCATGCGTTTGCGATGAATCTTGTCGCGTTCGATGGCCACCTCGATACGCCCTTTGCGGTTGACAATGTGCCCCTGAATGATTGCAAGATACTCTTTTTCGAGTTCATGCCCGGCAAAAGCCTCAGCCAGCTTGCGGTGCGCGTCGCGGGTCTTGGCAAGAATCATGACGCCACTGGTGTCTTTATCGAGGCGATGCACGACCCCTGGTCTGGTTGGCGCGCCGATCGGGCTGAGCTTTGTGTGACCGAGCAGAGCCGAGACGACAGTGGTTTTTTCTTTGCCGGCACCAGGGTGAACGACAAGACCGGCGGGTTTGTCAATGGCGATCATGTGCCGGTCTTCGAAAAGAATCGGAAAATCAAGAGTGGTTGCTTTGATTTCGGGTTCGACTTCTTCGGGTCGAAAGGCGATTTCGACATTCTCGCCGCCTTTAACCTTGAGACCTGGTTTAACCAGCTGGTTGCCCACTTTAATTTCGCCGGTTTTCAGCATTTCCTGGGCGAGGGTGCGCGAAATCTGGCCGAATTTTCTGTTGATTGCCAGATCTATACGTAACCCGGCGTATTCGGGTTCGACGGCCCAGGTTTCAATTTTGCTCATCTGCTTTGTCTCCGGTATCAGCTGGATATTTATAGCAGTATATTACCATAAGACCTGCCAATGTCATAAGAAAGATTGAGGCAAGCTGCCCGGGCGAGAGAAGCAGAGTGGTGAAAAAGCCGCCGCGGTCGTCGCCACGAATAAATTCCAGCAGAAATCGCCATGCTGAATAAACAAAAACATACAGGCCGGTAAGAACGCCTGAGTGTGTTTTTACCATGAAGGGCCGTCTGCGCAGGAGCAGCGTGATAAAAAATGCCAGCAGCAGAAGAAAACCACCCTCGTAGGCCTGCGTCGGGTGTCGATAACATCCGGGCGGATCGCTGTCGAGACGATAAATGCTGATAAGATCAGTCCTGGTTCCATAGCAGCAGCCGTTGATAAGGCAGCCAAAGCGGCCTATAGCGTGCCCAAGGGCCAGAGATGGCGTGACAGCGTCGAATAGAGTGCGCCAGGGCAGTGATTTTTTTATAAAATAGACAAGCAGACCGGCGGCGGCGGCAAAAAGCCCGCCATGGAACACCAGACCACCTTCGTGCAGGGCAATCAGGTCGCGAAAGCTGTTGAACTGCTGCGGAAACAGCGTGATATACATGATTCTTGCACCTGCCAGACCGGCCAGTGCAATTATCAGCATAAAATCGACAAGATCAGGGCTTTTTACGCCTATTGCCCGACAGTTGGCTGAAAAGAGCCAGGTGCCAGCCAGAAAAGCGACCAGCATGAGAATGCCGTAGGTGTAGACGGGCAGTTGAAGATCGGCGAGCAGCTGCATCAGAAATCAACTCTGTTTCAGATCTACGGATGTCTGATCAGGCATGAGTCTGTATTGCCGGCTGCGGTCGATGAGCTTCCAGGCGACAAAAGAGAAAGCGATGGCGCCGAGGCCGATCAGCTGAGACAGTTTGAGACCAAACAGCACCGCCGGGTTTTCGGCGCGCCAGAATTCGATAAAAAATCTGAAAAAACCATAAAGAGCCATGCAGGCAAGAAACATTTCGCCATGATTGCGTCTGAAACGGCGCAAATACTGGATGATGATGAAGATCGCCAGGCCTGAAGCCGACTCATACAGTTGAGTTGGATGATGCAGGCCAGGGCCGGCGTGTTCAAAATGAAACCCCCAGAAATAGCTGCAGGCAGTGCCGTAGCAGCAGCCATTGAAAAAGCAGCCAAGCCGCGCCAGCATGATTCCGAGCGGCAGACCGAAGCCTATGCAGTCCATGACCGGCCAGAAAGGTATTTTTCGCGCCTTGAGGTAGAGAAGATCAAAGATGAAACTGCTGATGACTGAACCATAGAAGGTCAGGCCGCCCTGTTCGAAGGCGAAAAAATCAGAAAAGGTGAGTTTTTCAGGGTTGTATTCGAGCAGAAACAGCAGTCGCGAGCCCATGATGCCGACGATCAGCTGAATGATCAGCATGTCGAAGATTGCTTCGCGGTTGAGGCCGGCGCGCCCCGCTTCGCGCAGAATGATAAAAGTGCCGGCTGTGTAGCCGGCAGCAATCAGCAGACCATAGGTGTAGACGTTGAACCAGGGCGTCGAAAAAAGAATCGGATACATGCTTCAGGCTCAGGCCGCAGTGGGCGTCAGGCCTTCTGAACTGGTTTCCTCGTCTTCGTCAGGGCTCAGGAAGAAGATGTCGACGAACAACATGAATACGCCAAGATCGATGGCGATATCGGCCACGTTGAACACCGGAAAATCAAAGCTGCCGAAGTGAAAGAGAAAGAAATCGACGACAAAACCATAGACGATGCGGTCATAGAGATTGCCGACCGCGCCACCAACGAGCAGTGCCAGGGCCCAGCGGGTCATGCGTTCTTCTTCGGGCAGTTTGAGGCTGTAATAGGCAATGATTATTATCATTGTCATTGCCATCAGAATCGGTGGCAGACGCCAGTCCGGGAACCAGCCGAAGGCAACGCCGGGGTTCTTTACATAGGTGAGGGTAAAGAAATTGTCGACGACGTTGACCGGGAGCAGGTGAGAATTGTTAACGACCAGTAGTTTGGTAACCCGGTCGACAACATAAAAAATAAGTGCATACAGAAGGACCGAGGGAGACCTGAGGTGGTAGCCCAGGTTTCTGATGACATACAGAGGGTAAATTGCCAGGGTATAGAGACCCGTTATCAGCCAGGTGGCTGTCCATACCAGTGCGTTGCTGATTAGTTTCATAATTTCCCTGAGAATAAGATAACGATGCGAAATCTTCAACCCTTTCGGCAGGTTTCCGGAATTCGTGAATGAAAACATGAAGTTTTTTTATTTAATTTTTGCAATTCGTTGTGCCGATAAACCAAGGGTATAAGTATAAGACATTGCGTCTGGAGGTCACAGATCAACTATGAAGTCTTACCGTCGCCTGCCTGATCACCCCTGGCTGATGCTGTTTCTGCTCGTGGCAGTAACCATGCTGACAGCCGGTTGTTCATCGAGTTCCTCAGATTCCGGCGGAAACGTTAACCCGCTTGGCGCCTATCAGACAACTAACGGAACCGGTGGACTGGCTACCGATGGCGTCGTTCAGAATCCTGGCCAGATTACCACTCCTATTGTCACGGTTCCGACCGGTGGCAGCGGTGTCAATGGCCATGACAATGCCCCGTTGCTCGACAACATGCACCCGGGCTGGCAGCAGGCCTCATGCCTGAGTTGCCATAATGATACTACCCGTAATCCTGATCATAATTATACTGATGACAGGCAGTGCTATCTCTGTCATGGCACCAATGGCCTGCCCGGTTTTGGCGACACTATTCCGCCGATTATCAGCGGTGTAGTTGCCACTCCGCTTTCGACTTCGGTGACCATTACCTGGAAAAGTGACGAAGAATGCCTTAGTCGGCTTGTTCTCAAGACTGTTGGTGGCGATCGGCTCGAATTTCCCGTCAGTACTACCTACAAAACCAGTCATAAATACGAAATCAACGGTCTGCTGGCTTCGACCAGATACACCTATGAGCTGATCTGCACCGATAAGAGCAGTAACCGCACCACCACTGCAACTTTTGGCGTGCTCTCATTCACAACTCTTGAAGCAGTAACGACTCCCACAACCACTACCACCACTCCCACAACCCCGACGACCCCTGCAACAACCGTTTTCAACAGCATCGATATTTCCGAGGGTGGCCCTTATAAAGCCAGTGTCAATTTCTCACTCAAAGAACCTGCAAAATGTATTGTTTATATTTTCAGGGATGGCGAAAACAACCCGCTCGATGAAGAAGACCTCGGCACTATCAACAGTTCTTACAGCAACAAACTGTTTTCTCTGACTGCCAACACGACCTATCAGGTTCGCATCTTTGCAACCCCGGTTTCAACCAATCTCGAAGAGAAAACTCCTCCTTATACTTTTACCACTGATTCACTCTAATGTTTTGTTCCGGTTAACCGGAAATTCTGTGACAGTTGCGCCTCTCCCTGCGGAGAGGCGTTTTTCTTTTGCAGTCTGTCGTTTCGACAGGTTTCTTCTTGAAACTGGGTATTAAATCTGGTATAACCAGATTTTATGAAAACATTTCCAATTCTTTACATATGGCGGTAACGCATGGGATGGTTTGACAAGCTTACCCGTCCCAGACGGGACACCCCCTCCGACCTCTGGAAAAAGTGCCCGGCCTGTAACGAAACTCTTTTGATCAAGGATCTGGCAAAGAACCTTTTTCTCTGCAGCAAGTGCGATCATCATCTTCGCATGCCCCTCTGGGATCGCATTGCCCTGCTCACCGACGACAATTCTTTTGTCGAGATCGACCACGATATGAAATCTGTCGATCCGCTGAATTTTGTCGATTCAAAGCCTTACCCCGAGCGCATGGCAGAGGCTATTAAAAAGACGGATGTCAATGAAGCGGTTGCCACCGGTCGGGCGACTTTGTCGGGCCGCAAGGTGTTTCTCGGGGTAATGAATTTTGACTTTATGGGTGGCAGCATGGGTTCGGTCGTTGGCGAAAAGTTGACGACGATTCTCGAGCTGGGTGCGCAGGAAAAAGCGCCTGTAATCATTGTTTCAGCAAGCGGTGGCGCCCGTATGCAGGAAGGCATTTTTTCGCTGATGCAGATGGCTAAAACTTCAGCTGCGATTAAACGGCTCAATCAGGTGGCGGTGCCTTTTATTTCCATCATGACTGACCCGACTACCGGTGGTGTCTCGGCAAGCTTCGCCAGCCTTGGTGATGTTAATATCGCTGAACCCGGTGCCTTGATCGGTTTTGCCGGCCCGAGGGTAATCGAGCAGACTATCAGGCAGAAGCTGCCCGAGGGATTTCAGCGTTCGAAGTTTCTACTCGAGCATGGCATGCTCGATTGCGTCATTCATCGTCGGGTAATGAAAAATACTGTTGCACGAATTCTGCGGCTTCTGGTAGCCTGACGGGGTACATATGGCAAAAGATTTTGAATTCGAAAAATCAATTATCGAGCTTGAAGCCCGTATAAAAGAGCTGCAGGCCATTTCTGAAACCGGCAAAGTCGATCTTTCGCGCGAGATCAGAGCAATTACCGAAAAGGTCGATGCCCTCAAGAATGATGTTTATGGCAATCTTGAGCCCTGGCAGATCACTCAGGTGGCCCGCCACATCAATCGCCCGTCGACTCTTGATCTGATCAAGCATTTGTGCGGTGAAGAATTTGTCGAATTACATGGCGACCGTCTGTTTGGTGATGACCCGGCAATTGTTTCCGGTATCGGCCGAATTGGCGACCAGCGGGTTATGATCATCGGGCACCAGAAGGGGCACGACACCGAAGAAAACATTTACCGCAATTTTGGTATGCCGCACCCCGAAGGCTATCGCAAGGCTCTGCGTATGATGCGCACTGCCGAGCGTTTTGGTCTGCCGATTATCGCCTTTATTGACACTCCCGGCGCTTTCCCTGGTATTGGCGCCGAAGAGCGTGGCCAGAGCGATGCAATTGCGCGCAATCTTGCCGAAATGTCCGGAATCAGGGTTCCGATTCTTTGTTTTGTCACAGGCGAGGGTGGCAGCGGCGGTGCTCTGGCAATTGGCGTCGGTGACCGCGTGTTCATGTTTGAGTTTTCAGTTTATTCAGTAATTTCAGCCGAAGGCTGTGCCGCCATCCTCTGGAACGACCCGGCTAAAACGAAAGAAGCGGCGACCGCGCTCAAGCTTCGTGCCTCCAACCTGCTTGAAGCAGGGATCATCGACGGCATACTTCCTGAGCCAATTGGCGGTGCACATCGTAATCATCAGATGGCTGCCGATGAAATTAAAAAGCAGATCGAAAAACATCTACCTTCATTATTGGCGATGAACGCCGATAAGTTATTGGACGAACGCTACAAAAAGTTTCGCGGCATGGGAAGATTCACCCGCGAAGAGGAGCTGGAGCATGCCTAAGAGCAAGCCAAAAGCAGGCGAAGTGACTGACAAGGCTGATAAGCCGGTTGAAGCCCGGAAAAAGCCCGTGCATGAAGAGATCAAGGTCGCTTCGCCTTATCGCAAACGAAGTGATGAAGACGTTGTCGATCATCAGGACGAACGCGAAAAGCGCAAGGAAGAGTCGATTTTTGACGACTCGGTGAAGCTCTATCTGCAGCAGCTCACCAAGCTCAGCCTGGCAACCCATGACCAGGAAAAGGAGTTCGCCCGGCGTATTCTTGAGGGTGACCCGGAGGCCCGCGAGGCTCTGATTACTGCAAATCTCAGGCTGGTAGTCAGTATCGCCAAAAAATACACCAACCGTGGCCTGCTCTTTCTTGACCTGATTCAGGAAGGTAACCTTGGTTTGCTGCGTTCGATAGAAAAATTCGATTATACGATGGGTTACAAGTTTTCGACCTATTCGACCTGGTGGATACGGCAGGCGATAACCCGCGCTCTGGCTGAACAGTCGAGGGTTATCCGCATTCCGGTTCATATTATGGAAATCGTCAACAAGGTTCGCAAGCAGATTCGCATGTTCGTCCAGGAAAAGGGTCGCGAGCCCAGCATGGAAGAGCTGTCTGCCCGTGTCGACCTGCCTGTTGACCGCATCGAAGAAGTGGTTCGCCTGACTCAGGAACCGGTTTCGCTTGAAATCTCGGTTGGCAATAAAGAAGATACTTCTCTCGAAAACTATATTTCGAATGACGATGCCGTCAGCCCCGAAGAGGCTGTTATTGACTCACTGCTGCGCGATCAGATCGGTCGCGTTCTCGAGACTCTCTCAGATCGTGAACAGATTGTCATCAAGCTGCGTTTTGGGCTTGACGACGGCACGCCGCGCTCGCTTGAAGAAATCGGCAGAATTCTCGGGGTAACCCGCGAGCGGGTGCGTCAGGTCGAAGAGAAAGCTCTGAAAAAGCTGCGCGCTAACTCGACGCCGAAGCTGAAAGAGTATTATCACCGCTGATACTTGTTATTGTAAACAGAAAACGGGCTGTTCTGCATGACAGCCCGTTTTTTTGTCGCCGTTTTAATCCCAGATTTTGAACAGATCGTCGGTGCCTGGCGGTGGCGGCTCAAGCTCTGTTGGCTGAGTTTTCACCGGGGTGCCATCAGAGTTTTCTTCGAGGTTTTCGCTTTCTGAAGCCGGCTCTGAAAGAGTGCTGATTTCGCCGGAGTCGAACTGGGCCAACCTTTCGAGCTCTGCGAGCGGGTCGTCAGACTCAAGTATTGCTGGAGCAGCGGCTGTCGTGGTGCCCTGAGTTTCTGACAGCTGACTGCCGACCGGTCTGAACAGTTCTTTGATGCCGGTGCCAAAAGGCTTTTTGCTGCCGGTTTCAATGAAACCGCGCAGAACCTTGATACTGCCATCAGATGGAAACAGCGCGGCAAAAGATACAAAATAGTCGTTCAAAAGTCTGAATTCTTCGTCAGAAAGCTTCTTTATTGCCCGGTTGAGTCTGGTCGTCAGGTCAGCATCTCTTTGTGGGTCGAGGTTGAGAGCTTTCAGCAGTGTCTGATGAAAAGACCGTCTCAGATCTGGAGAGAGGCGATTGATCAGCTCGGGGCAGAACTGCACGAGAGGCAGTGTTGCCCAGATCTCTGGTCTGGCCTGTTTCAGAACCACGGAGAATTTGCCATTACCGAACTGGCGTGCCAGGGTGTAAATACCCTGAACCTCGTCGAGCAGTACGTAGAATTTGCGATGAATTGCCCACAATTTTTCTTCAGGTCTTGCCGAGGCAGGTGATGAGGGTGGCATGAACGAAAACGGCAGGGATGTCTTGCTGATCAGCATTTCGTCGGAACTTAACGAAGACAGGGCTCTGGCTTCATTGTTCAGCAGCCAGAGCTTGAATGGCGAAGTGATGTTGTTCGCCTGGGTCTGAGCATGAATCGGCCCTGCAACAAGAAGTGAAAGCAGCAGAAAAATCTTTTTCATCTTTTACTCCTGCATTCCGGTCATTTTCAGGCTGTGACTGACCTGTTTTTCGAAGTCCCAGAGGTTGCGGGTGACAGCGAACTCTTTATTGATGAAAGTAAATTTGTAGGCGGTCTGCCAGTCGGCCTGATGTACGACACCCTCAAAGAGATTGAACAACAGCCGGCCCTTGAGACTGAAGGCCTTCTGCCGCAAGCGATCATCAGGCAGTTTCATGGTTGCCGCAAAAAGAATTTCTGCCAACCCCTTTTCATTGTCGACAGACTTCAAAAGCAGGTTCCAGGCTGCCGGCACCGGTTTTCCACCGATGTTCAGGTCTTTTTTGATCTGACGTTTTTCTGATACTTTCCAGTCGCCGGCTGGCAGTGGCATAAAGAAGGGGATTGTCTGCCCTGATTCGCCAGGAGCGCCTTTAATCTCGCCGTTCTCTCTGAGATAACGCCTGTAGGTTGAGTTTTTGTCACCAATGTCAACGATGAAAGCTCCGTCCTGAAAGTCAATTGCCTTGATGGTGAATTCAACTGTAGAGGCAGGTTGACTGGCTGACGGGCTGGAGGTAAAAGTCTGAATTTTGCCGGAACTCTGCTGGGTATACTGGTAAGAATAGGTATAACCCTTCCGAAAGGCATATCTGATCTCAGCTGCGCTCAAAGTTTCGCAGCAGAGGAGAAGAGCGAGCAGCAGAATAATTCTAGGCGTTGCTTTCATCCTTTTCTCCCTGAAGAGTTTCGTTGAGATCGTTTTCTGGAGCACTCTCTAAGATGTTTTCCGGGATATTTTCCACGAGACCCGGAAGTACTGCCTGTTCCGGAGCATCCCCATGGTTTGCAGGTGTTTCGATCTGCTCTGGTGCGACCTCGCGGTTTTGCGCGCCGTGCGGCTGCCTTTCATTTTGACGTCTACCAGATTTAACGGGTCTTTCCATGACCGGCTCGATCTTGAAAGTTTCAATATCGAAACTGTTGGCTGGCTTGAGAATAAGCTTGCGGCGAAGCTGATTTTCGATTTCTCTGATGCCGTTGTTGTCTTTTCCACGCAGGTGGTCAATAACCATACGGTGTGCGTTGAGAATAATCTTGTCGGTCTGATAACGTTTTGTTTCGTCGATCAACCCGGCTCGGATCTGGTTGGCAACGGTGGCTACCGACAGGGTTTTGCCGGCTCCCTGGCAGCAGGGGCAGGGGGCTTTACGAATTTCATCGAGACTTGCTGAGGTACGCCGTCTCGTCATCTGCACCAGGCCAAGTTCAGAAAAATCAAGGATATTTGGCTTGTTTCGGTCGCCTTTGAAGCCTTCACGCAGGGTTTTTAACACCTGAGCCCTGTGCGAAGGCGCTTCCATATCGATAAAGTCGATAATGATCATACCGGCCAGGTTGCGCAGTCTGATCTGCCTGGCGATTTCTCGGGCGGCTTCAAGATTGACCTTGAATACCGTTTCTTCGAGGTCAGAACCGCCAGAAAAGCGACCGCTGTTAACGTCGATGCAATACATGGCTTCGGTCTTGTCGATGAAGATGTAACTGCCCGAATCAAGCCAGATCTTGCGAGACAGTGCCCGCTCGATTTCTTTTTCGATGCCGAACTTTTCAAAAATCGGCGTTTTATCTTTGTAGAGCTCGAGCGAGGCCCTCTGCAGAGGTGAAAGAAACTCACAGTCTTCGATAATGGTCTTGTAGGCTTCTTCTGAATCGATTATCATTTCTTCGATATCGTCGGTGAAGAAGTCTCTTGCCACCTTCATGGGCAGAGGAATATCACGATGCAGCATCGTGCGTGGCGGTGATTTGCCTATTTTGCTCTCGACTTTACGCCACATTTTAATCAACAGATCGAGATCGGCTTTGAGTACACTCTCTTCAAGACCTTCAGAGGCGGTTCTGAAGACAACGCCACCGCCTTTGGGGGCAATGCGTTTGCCAATAGCACGCAGACGATCCCTTTCGCGGTCCTGATTTATTTTTCGTGAAACCCCGATGTGATCGACCTTGGGCATGAAAACCAGATAGCGCCCGGGGAAAGAGATGGTCATGGTCGAACGCGGGCCTTTGGTAGGGGTTGGTTCTTTCAGTATCTGCAGAATCACTTCCTGACCGACTTTGAGCTGGTCCTGGATCGGGCTGCGGAAGATGTCTTTGAGATCTTCGTCGTCACTGGTTTCAACCCCGGTAAGGGTCAGGTAGGCGTCTTTGTGAATGCCGATATCGACAAACGCACTCTGGGTGCCGGCCACAACATTGGCAACGCGGCCTTTGTAAATGCAGCCGACGATTTTTTCGCTGTCCTGAATTTCGTATAACAGTTCGACGAGTTTGCCATTTTCAATGATTGCGGCCCGTGATTCATAGGGGCCGATATTTACGAGAATTTTTCTGTTCAATTCGCTGGAATCTCCTGTTTCTGTTGCAATTCGCTGAGTGATACCCTCTCTATCAGCCTGAGACAATCTTTTCTGGTGTCGAGAAAGCCGGCTAAGGCCGTGACAATTTTCGAAACCGACGGCACATCGGCCTGCCCCTGAATAAAATCAGCCTCAAGGATCAGGCTGTCATTTTTTGCGATGCTGGCGCCAAGGACTGCACTTTTGATCATGTAGGTCCGGGTTTTTCCCTTGCTTTCGGCAGAAAATGCGGTTTCAGGATTCAGCAACCACTGCTGAGCTGTTTCTGCAACTTCTGCGCTGGTGAAGGAAAAGCGGTAATGCAGTTTTTCGCCAAAATTACCGCTTCGCGCTTCTACATAAGGATTGGTGATTGAAATTACCCGCATGCCGCTTGGGAGTTCGCGATTCAGGGATACCTGGAGTGTCTGGGAATCAACTGCTTCAGTCAACGTCAGAACAAAATATTCGCAATAGCTTGCGTGCCCAAGGGGTAAAGGCGGACCGAAGCTGATCTTTGGTCTGACGTGGCAGCCCTGGGTTACGGCATAGGGTAGCTGCAGGCGCCTGAGAGCTTTGCAGATAACATCGATGGTGTCAAGATGGGCGATGTAGCGGGCCTGGCAGGTTTTGCTGTATTCGACTCTGACTTTCACTTCGGGGCGGCTCTGGTTTGTTTCGCTGTTCATGCCTGTTCTCCTGCTGCCTGTTCCGCGAGCCGGTATTCATTTTCGAGATAGGCGCGGGGCACCTGGAAGTCGATGAAATCCCAGGGAAGCTGCTCGTCAAGGGTGCGTGCCCGCAGGTAATCCTCTGCCATGACTCCGGTCTCGGCGAACGCCTTTTCCCATTTTTCTTTTGAGAAAAATTCATGCCAGCCGTCGAATTTGCAGCCATTTCTGAAGGCGCTTTCAATAAGTTCGCCAACCCTTTCGTCACCACGCGATAGTACGGATTCGAGCAGACAGAGAAATTCTTCGCGCCACGAGACGCGGCTGCTGCCCCTTTCGAGGCCGCGGCAGACAATCTGGCGCTTGCGCCTGAGCTCACTCATGCTTGCCTGTTCAGACCATTGAAACGGTGTGAATGGCTTGGGCACAAAGCCTGAAAGGCTGATCGATATCTGTTTGCGTGGTTTGGTGGTTTTGCCGATCGCTTCAAGTCTTTTAACCAGATCGACGATTCCATGAATGTCTTCGTCTGTTTCGAAAGGCAGTCCCATCATGAAATAGAGTTTAACGGTGCGGTAATCTGAGCCGCCCGTGGCTTTCATGACGCTGATGATGTCTTCTTCTGTGACGTTTTTGTTGATGACATTTCGCAGCCTCTGGGTACCGGCTTCAGGGGCGAAAGTAAGGCCACCTTTGCGAATGTGTGGGGTGGCATCGAGCAATGCGATGGTATTGTCGTTCATGCGCATCGATGGTATCGAAACGCTCTGTTCGGGGTAGAGCTTGGCCTTGTCGAGGCTGCGTATAAGATCTTCAAGACGGTTGTAGTCAGATGTTGACAGCGAAAGCAGACCGAGTGATTCTTCGCCGGTGCTCTGCAGCAGATCGCCAGCATATTTAACGAGATCCTCAACCGGTCGCTCGCGCTTGGGGCGGTAAAAAAAGCCGGCATTGCAGAACCGGCAGCCCTTCATGCAGCCTCTGAAGATTTCGAGAGGTGCACGGTTATGAATCGCCTGAACATTTGGAACTACTGGTTTGAGAGGTGGCTGGCTCTGGGAAAATCCTTTGAATACGCGGCGTTTGACGCGGGCAGGGAATTCCGGCACCCAGAGACCCTCAACCTTTGTCAGTGCCTGCCTGGTTTCAGAGCGATTGGCGCCAGCCCTTTTCGATGCTATCAGGCTGTCGCAGATTTCAATGATTGCTTCTTCGCCGTCACCGATCAGAACCGCATCCATAAACTTAGCTACTGGCAGCGGGTTTGACGCTGACGGGCCGCCGGCAATAACTATCGGGCCGTCATTTCTGTTTTTCCAGGCCAGTGGTAAACCGGCGAGATCAAGAATGTTGAGAACATTGGTAAAAGTCATCTCGTATGGCAGGGTAACGAAAATAACGTCAAAATCTTTGAGTGGCATGCCTGATTCAAGGCCATAAAGTGGCAGGCCGCGCCGGCGCAGCAGACTTTCGAAGTCTGGCCATGGCGAAAAAGCCCTTTCCGCAACGATATCAGGGCGTTGGTTCAGAGATTCATAAAAAATTTTCAGAGCAAGATTGGACATGCCCAGTTCATAAAGATCAGGAAAAACCAGACAGGTGCGCAGTGCCGGCGACTCTTTCGCTGCCGCCTGATTGACTTCGCCGCCAAGATAGCGGGCTGGTTTTTCGATTTCGAGGAGTTCCCAGTGTGAGAGAGCTTCAATTACATTTTTCATTTTTTTGCTTTAGGGGTGTTTTGTTTGTTGAGAGTAAATACAAGGTCCAGGTCGCGGCCGGCGAATTCGGTGTCTGGCAAAACGGCCGCGGGAGTGACTCCAAGGATCGAAGCGATTTCGTTCTGCAGGTCGTCAAGCAGACGACCTGCTTCGTCGCTGGTCATGTTCAGACGGTTGCCGAGAATTGCAAGGCGCACTTTTTCGCCAGCCGGAAGTTTCTTTCTTGGAGATTCGGGGTTGCGCAGCAGTCTCAAATTTATTTTTCCAGAAGTTTGGCTTCGGCCTGTTTGGCCTTGCGTGCCGCATAAGTGTTGGTCGGGTCGATCGACAGGGCGGCGTTGTATGAGGCAAGTGCCGAGGCGAACTCGTTGCGGACAACATAGATATCGCCAAGGTTGATAAATGCATCGACATGGTTGGGCATGAGTTCGGTAGTCCGCTTATAGTTGAGAATTGCATGGTCGAGCAGTCCGCGGCGGTGATAGGCTACGCCGAGCTGATAATGCACCTTGCCGTTCTTGTCGTCAATGCGGGCGGCAGCTTCAAATTCTTTGAGAGACGCGTCGAGCTGTCCTTCGAGCAGATACAGTTCACCCAGCGCGATCAGAACTCTGACATCGCCCTTATCTTTGCTCTGATAGGCACGGAAATGGCGGATAGCCTCTTTGTTCTGGCCCTTTTTCTGGGCGATGGTGCCAAGCGCATATCTGGCTTTGAGATGAAAAGGTTCATACTTTGTGCAGATGTTGAATAGTTCGATTGCATCTGTTTCGCGATTCATGTCGAGCATGAAAATCGCGAGATTATAATAGGTTTCTGCGTATGACGGCGCAAGTTCGAGAGCGCGCCGCCAGCATCTGACTGCCTCATCGATGCGCCCTTTCTTGTAGTAGGCAAGACCCAGGTTGTGGTGGGCGTCGACGAAAAGCGGTTCCATTTTGATGGTTCTCAGAAGGTGCTTTTCGGCGGTGTCGATTTTGCCATACTGCCCGGCAAGAGTACCATACATATACTCGTCGAGAACCTTCTCTGAAACACCGTTTTTAAACTTTCCGGTGACGTTTTTAGTCTTTGGCAGAAGCTCTGAAACGGGAATAGTTCTGACCGATTCTGAAAGCTTAACGGATTTTTTACTTTTGCGTTCTTTTTTCTGGCAGCCTGTCTGCAGGCCGACTACAGCGATGACAAGCAATAGGCAGACAAACAGCCTGGTCTTGCGGTTCTTCAATTTGGTGCTCCTGGTTCGATTTGTGCACTGACCCGCTTATTCTAACACAGTGTCAGGCGCTTGCCAAGGCACAGCAGTTGTCTGCTTTTCACGGTTGATTACAACGATCCGATGGTTGCCTGAATCAAGAAGAAAAATCCGGTCTTCGCTGACACCTATATCGCATGGGCGTCGCAGAATTGAACCATCTGAAGCCTTGTCTACGCAGGCAATGCGCAGTCCTTTCGGGGTGTATAATCCCATTTCGCCGGTGGTGTCGTCGCATACCAGAATCAGACCATCAGGATCTACGGCAACTCCGGTCGGAGTCTTGAGATGATCGCGCATTTCGCCAATATATGAACCCAGGCGGTCAAAAATCACAATGCGTCCCTTGCCACGGTCGGCGACGAATATCTCACCGCTGGTGTTGACATCTACCTGAGTCGGATCTTTCAATTGCAGAGTGCTGAAACCAAAACCGCCAATTTCAAACAGGCGGTCACCGCTTGTAGAAATTTTTATCACCCGGTCGGCACGCCCGTCGACCAGCCAGATATTGTTTTCCGGGTCGATTTTCAGGCCTCTTGGCCGATCGAGTCGGTTACGGCGGTCGCTGTCTTTCGGAAAAAGGTTGCCGCGGTAGCTTTTATAGGCGTCAAAAATGCAGACTCTGCGGTTATTCTGGTCTGAAACATAAAAGTTTGAAAAACCACCCGCAGCCACGTCATATGGGTTGTCAAGGCTGTCTTCACGTTCTTCGCTGCGGTCACCGAATGACAGGCCGAACCCGCCGTGTACCGCGATCTGACGACCATCTGGCGCCAGACGCACGATGCGGTCGTTGCCGGTATCGGCAATCAGAATTTCTTTGCGGCTCTGGTCATAGTCCAGGCCTTGAGGAGCGTTGAACTGCCTTTCGCCGTTTCCTCTGGTGCCAATTTCTGAGACAGCATCAAGCTTTAAATTAAAAAGCTCTACTGTGCCATTTCTGCCCGTCACCCGACCGGAGGGCAGGTTGATTTTCCAGGTTCCTGCCTGCATGTTTGCCGGCCCCCAGAGGCGATCGATCTGCTTTCTGCCCGGGACGCTGGAAATAATTGCCACCATGCCGGCCTCAGGCAGATTGATCTTGAATTCAGCACTATCCGAGGCTATGTTTAACTTGACCCACATGCGGTTTGGGGCTGATTGTGCGTTTGTCTGCAGGCCAGCGCAAAAAATGAACGCGCCTGCAAAAGCCAGAAGTCTACATCGCCAGTTATTCATCGCTGCGCACCTTTTTAAAAATTTCATGCAGTCGGTTGACCGCAGTTAAATTGCGTGGCCCTGGTCTGACAAACAGATCCTGATCGAGCGCATAAAGACGGTTCTGCTTTATGGCCCGCAACGTGTTCCAGCCCGGGCGCTTTCTGATGCTGTCAAGGCTCGTGATCGGGTAAGAAAGCAGTATTACCTCAGGATCTTCTTTGATCAGTGTTTCTGAATTCACTACCGGGTAATCACCCTGGTTGGCAAAAATGTTTCTACCCCCTGCCTGACGTATAAGTTCACCGATAAAACTGCTGTCACCGGCAGCCTGCGTTGGGGTATCCCAGATTTCAAAATATACTGAAACCGGCTTTTCAGAAAGATCAGGTGCTATTTTTCCGAGTTGAGCGTCCCAGTCGTCGGAAAAATTTCTTCCAGCCTGCGGGTTGCCGAGCATATCTGCAACTTTCATTGCCGCTTCTTTAACCTGTTGCAGGCTCGTTGTCGGCATGTTGACATATTTCAGTCCGAGCTGCTGAAAGAGTGGTGCATAGCGCTGGTGCATACCGTTGGTGTCAAGCAGCAGAGTTGGCCTGAGCGAAACTATCTTTTCGATATTCAGTTCCATGTTGCCGATGGACGGTTTCTGCTGCGATTCCGGCGGAAAATTGCAATAATCTGAGCGGCCGATCAGACAGTCTTCCAGACCAAGCGCGTAGATCATCTCGGTTTGCGAAGGAACCAGAGAAATAACTCTTATTTCAGAGGTATTCCCTGGGGTGAGAAAAAAAACTGCAAGAAAAATCAGCAATGCTGTTATTAATCGTGGATTCATTGGCTTTTCCTGTCTCTTCGCCGCTTTTCATAGAACTGGTGCCTGAAGCGGTTGTGTTCGTTGATTGTTTTTGAGAACCGGTGACCGCGGTTTCCGTCAGACACGAAGAATAGATAGTCGGTTTCGGCTGGCGCAGCCACCGCCTGCAGGGCCGAAGTTCCGAAATTGGCAATCGGAGTGGGGGGAAGGCCCGGGTAAAGGTAGGTGTTGAAAGGTGAGTCGACTTTGAGGTCTTCAAATAACAATCTGGTTTTATGTGAACCCAGTGCATACAGTACGGTTGCACATGATTCAAGTTTCATCTGGCGCGTCAGGCGATTGTAGAAAACCGAGGCAATCAGATTCCGTTCAGTTGGAAGCGCAGCTTCTTCTTCAACAATTGAAGCTAAAATGCAGCCCTGATATCTGGTCAGTCCGCCTGGGAGTGGCTGAGTAAAAATCCGATCTATCTGGTGCTTCATCAGTCGCAGCATGCGCTCGGCAACTTTGGGAGCGGGAGTGGGGCGGCTGAAAAAGTATGTATCGGGGAACAGAAGTCCCTCGGCGGCTGGTATTAAATCCCAGTCTGAGAATACGCGCCCGAGAAGACCTGGGTCTGAAGCGGCTTCAATGAAGGGGGCGGCATCACAGATTCCGGCCTCTTCAAGGATGGCAGCAACTTTTTTTACGGTCAGACCTTCGGGAATTGTTACGGCAACAGTCTGAAGGCTGCCGCGTAACAGTTTAAAAATTACCTCATCAATGGTTTCCTGCCCGGTGAAGTCGTAGTGTCCGGGTTTCAGTCGCTGATCTACCGCAAGGAACCTTATATAAAGACGAAAGAGCAGGGCACTGCGGATTTTGTTCTGCTGTTTCAGCAGAGCGGCAATCTGTCTTGTGTTGGCGCCGGGTTCAATGAAAAGCTCGCCGGCACTGCCAGATTCAACCGGCAGTGACATCTCTTCGAACCAGACAAACGAGCCATAAACGAAACCAGAAAGACCCAGAAAAACAAAAAACACCACGAGAATCAGGAGTTTCAGGATTTTCACGGTGTTTCTCGGGAAAGCTATTCAGGTTTTTTCTTGAAATTAAGGATTGTGTTTCGGCTGTTGTCGAGCACGTAGATTTCTTCTGCGGATTTGGCAATCACACCGGTCGGGTAAAGGAAACTGCCTGGCTGATTACCGAAGTCGCCAATTTTTGAGATGAATTTTCCGGTGGCAGAAAGGATTACAACAGGCACTTCACCAAGGTCGAGCACATAAAGATTGCCATCTTTGTCGATGTGCATTCCGGATGGACCTTTCATTTCTTCGTATTCGCCCTTATCTTTGAATTCAGCGACAAAGTGCCCTTCCATGTTCATTTTTACGATACGTTTGCCACCAAAATCAGATACGAAGATATGGTTGTCGCTTATAAGTATTGAAGTTGGAAAAACAAGGGCAGCTTTACCGGAGCCACCGATGGTTGCAAGATAATTCCCGTTAGCGTCGTATTTGTAAATCTCCGGGATTTTCGACATGATGACGTAGGCGTCGCCCCCGCGGTCGATTGCGACATCCATCGGGTATTTCATTTTGCTGGTAACTTTCAGGTTTGGGGTTCCGTTTGAGTCAAATCTCACAATTTTGTTGCCGCGTTGATCGCACGCCCAGATGTCACCGGTAAGAAAATTTACGCCTATGCCCGCAAGGCTCTGCATTTTGTAGCCTTCGCGGCCTGATTCACCCGCGGCCATGACTGAATTGCCATCAGTTGTAAGAATCTGAATTCTTGTGTTGCCGGCATCGGCAATAACCAGATTGCCTTCCTTGGTTATATCGAGGTCAGTTGCGCTCAAAAACTCGCCGCGGTTAGACCCGGATTTGCCAAATTCCTTGTCATATTGGAATTTGTTCGGGACACAACCTGTGGCAAACGCCACAACTGTCAGAAATAATAATGCTGTTTTCTTGTTAAACATAGAAACCCCAAAGTATCCTTGTTTGTAACTTTCAGTATAATAATCGAAAAAGAAATGTTTTGCAAAATATTTCTCAGATGGTATAATCCTAGTAGATGATTATAAAAAAGAAAACTAAAGGGTTTACGTTGATCGAGCTGATGATTGTAATCGCTATCATCGGCATTCTTGCAGCGATTGCGCTTCCGCATTTTCGCAGAGTTCGCGACCGGGCCAGAGAGAGCAAGTGTTTTGAGTACTCTTCTCTTCTGAGCAGAACCGCTGAGCTTTATAACATCGAAAAGCGTCAGTATCCGGAGAGCGTTGCCGACCTTGCTCCATTTCTCGGCAACTCGCGACTTCCGGTATGCCCTTCTCTAGGCAAATACGAATGGGTCAAAGGAACCGAAGAAGGCCTTCCCAATGGCAAAAAGGTTCTTTGTACCGTTCATGGCTGTGCAAGCGCTACCTGGGGTGGCTGAAAAGAAAAATTCGTTAAACAAAAAACGAGCGGTGGGCCAGATCTGGCTTCACAGCTCGTTTTGTTTTATTCAGATCAGTTCTGAATGAGGCTTTCGAGCCTGGTAAGAGGAACTGAAAGATCGATGTGCCCCTCATCACTAGCAGGTTCACTGCCATTGATGAGAAATTTTACTTTTGCTTTCTGGTCGAGTTCGGTGAGCGAATTGACAAGTGAATAGATTGCCAGAGTCTGCTCTGCTGCTCCAAGTTTGTTTAGAGCTGTGAATTCACGGCTCAGGTCGACGATGAAGGTTCCGGCGTCGAAAAAGATTCCGCGTAAGCCGGTGCCTTTGGGGAAAAGTTGATAGAGACTACCGGTAATTGGTCCTTCAAGAAGCGTTTCGACTATCTGTCTGGCCTGAGCAATGAGCATGGTGCGCTTTCTGACCCGGCGAAGTTCGGAGGCCAGCATGTCTGATCCCTTCATTCCAAAGAATATGCGCAGGTCCTGTGCTTCTTCCTGAGGTATGAACTCGTTGGCCGCGGCCATGTCATCACTTATTGCCGAGACACCAGTATTTGCTGTTGCTGCAGTCGAGGTTTCCTTGTCAGAAGTCAGTTCAGGGAGGATCTTTCTGACGAAAAGAAAATACCCCGAAAGAATAAGTCCGATGATTATCAGACCCATCAAAACAAAGAGAATACGTTCCTGATTATGACGCGAAGGCTTTTTTACAGCCATTTTAATACTTTCTCCTGTTCTTTACTGCTTGATTACGATACCGTTGAAGAAATCAACGACGGCGTTAGCGATAGAATTTGCAAGCGCCTGACGGTATTTGTCGCTGATCAGATTTTTGCCTTCGGTTTTTTCTGAAAGCATGCCCACTTCGACCATTACTGCCGGGTTCATTATGAACTTGAGCGGGAGCATCGGCATGGCTTTGACTCCACGACTTTCAACCCGCATGTGCTGAACCATTCGTTCATTAACTTTTCTGGCGAGAAAAAGTGCCAGATCAAATCTGGTGTTGCGTGCCCATTCAGTGAAAGCGGCATCTGGTGCGGCTCCCTGTGCGTTTGAATTAACGTGATAGCCGGCTGGACTGAAATAATAACAGGCAATGCCGGCTTTTGAAGGATCATTTGCGCCACCGGTATGGATCGAAATGTAAAGATCGCCACCATTGCGGTTTGCAAAGCTGACCCGCTGAGAGTGAGGCATTTCAATGTCTGAGGTCCGCGTTAGAACCGCTTTGAAGCCAAATGTTTCAAGGCGGTTCTTCAGATGCTGGGCTACGAGCAGATTGATTTCTTTTTCTTCTGGTCTGCCGTCTGTGACAAATCCGCTGTCAGAGCCTCCGTGGCCCGGATCGATAACGATAGTTCGGCCAGAAAATGATTGATCCAAGAGTTTTGCTGCTTCAACCTCGATATTGATTTCCGGGGCAACTTCAACTTTGGGCGGCTCCGGAGCTTTAACACTAGCAGTTGCGGCAGTCGCCGGTGGCGGTTGGACAGTTGGCGTTGCAATCTGGGCGGTGGCAGTTGCAACCTGCAGCAGAGCAGCCGGAGTCGGAAGACTTACAATCATGCGAAAAGGCGATGTCACAGTTTCGATAGTGGGTGCCTTTTCCTTTTGCGGCAGAGAAAAATTCAGGACCAGCCCTTTTCGGTCTGCTCCACTGTTAATATCAAGACGGGTTACATCACGACCTGCCGGATTGGTTCTTTTAGTTGGTATGAGGTTTCGGCAACCAACGATAGTCAGACGGAAAACGCCATCTTTAAATTCTGTGCGGTAGGTGATTGGCGATGTGAATTCGAGAACAACACGGGTATGATCCTCTCTTACGCTGTGGCGAAGGGCGAGCAATACCGCTTCAGTTGACTCTTCAACCGAGATTGCCGGAGGTTCATTCTGTGTAATTTTGGGGGCCTGGGGCTCAGGCCTTGCAGGGGGCTGGGCCGGGGTCTGTGCAATTGGAACCATTCCCGGGGGTGCCTGAGGCGGTGGTGGAGGAACCTGTGGTTTCGGAGGCAGAATCTTCGGTGGCGTTACCGGCAGAGCCGAGGTTGCTCCCTGAAAAAATCTTGCCAGGGCTGCAGCCGGAACCATAATCTGGCCATCCTGAATTCTTGGTGGTGCCGGAATTTTGACTTCTTTTTCGTCGACAATCGCTGTGGTGTCGTCGAGTTTGAGTTTAACTGACTTGAGGCCTTTTCTCATGACGAGAATTTTTTGAATCGGGAACCATTGATGGGCAATACCCTGTGATTCAGCGAAGCTTCTTGCGTTAATGTAACCATCCTGAGCGTCAGTCGGGGCTGAGGTCAGCAGCATGGCTACCAGCACTCCAGAGAGTAAATTCTGGCATTTGCGGTTCAAAAATCTAAACATCAATAGCGCCCTCCGAGTTCTCTTTCCATATCGCGCCTTGCGTCGTTTTTGGCGATAGTGTCACGTTTATCATATTTGGCCTTGCCCTTGACCAGAGCAATTTCAACTTTTACTTTTCCGCTTTTAAAATAAATGCTCAGTGGCACTATTGTCATACCAGAGGTTCTAACCTTGTAGCCCCATTTAATGATTTCCCTTTTATGGGCAAGCAGGCGGCGTTTTCTTTCGGGCTCATGGTCAAGACGGTTCGAAAAAGGGTTCGACCCGATGTGCATATCGTGCAGCCAGAACTGCCCGTCGACCTCTTCAACGTAAGAATCCTTAAGATTTACCTTGCCCTCGCGGCAGGGGCGGAGCTCAGAGCCGACTAGCGCAATGCCGGTTTCGAGCTTTTCGAGAATGAAATAATCGTGATGGGCTTTGCGATTGGCCGCGATTATTTTTATGCCATCACCGGAATGTTTTTTTGAATTCAATCAGGTCACCTGCTTTCACGCCTGGGCCATATTCGCGTCTGATAAGGGCCCAGCTTGTGTTTTTATAAACTTTGGTTAACAGCAGATCTGCCGAAGGCCGGTCTGGCCCTCTGCCGATTACTTTGCCCGAATCAGGGTCTTTAAGTGGGTCGCCTGCTTTAAATGCTCTGAGATCGAGGCTGTATTCATCTGACAGGTTTAGACCGTCATCGAGACCAAGGTTGATGATGACCTGTCCGTCAGCTCTTCTGATAATTTTTCCGGGAGCGGTTATCGAGTAATCCTGGCTGCTTGAAAAATTAACAGCAAGGGCGGCAAAAGCGGGTTCTCCGGCAAACCTCTGCTTCTGGTCGAGCATCAGCGGGGTTGCCACATATTTCATTTCGCATTGCAGCATTCTTTCGATACCCTCTTTGAAACTGGCAAATTCAACGTCTCTTTTGCTCAGCAGGTCGCGATAAAATTTGACGCTGGCCTGTTTTTCGCCTTTATCCCAGAGAATTCTTGCAAGCTGAAGAAGATAACGGTGGTTGCCCGGGTAAAGCTGAACCGCCAGCCTTATCTCAACTTCAGCTCCGTCCCAGTGCCCTTTGTCGAGAAGATTCAGGCCTCTTTCAAATGCTTCTCTTGCTTCTTTAGCTTTTTGTGAAACTCGAAGCATCTGAGAATAAGCCGGGTATTCGTTGTTTTCTATTTTCAGCGCCGCCCGGCGGTCTTTTATGAGGGTGTTGAGACGTTCGACTTCTTCCCAGTGAAAAATTGCATCTTCAAGCCGACCTTGCTCGTGATAAAGCTTGCCGAGCCAATAGTGGGCTTTGATGAGATTGGGTTCGTGACGCAGTGCTTCGATAAAACTATCTTCGGCATTATTGAAATGTCCCTGGCGATAGCTTCGATAACCGTTTTCGTAAGCCTGCATCGCCATATCATAGGGAGCGGTAATATCGCCTGACGGTATTCTGACGTCGCGAAGCGCGTCGGCAGAAAAAGCCGGCAACGGGGTTGTCAGAATTGCCAATAGCAGCAGGGCAGTCCGGCCAGAACAAGAAAAGGTCTGCATGCGACAGATCTCCGTCTGATGAAAAGGTATACCACCAAACCTATCGGCATTTTGGCCGGTCAGACTGAGAGCTAGTGATTCAGTCTGCCGAAAGATACTTGAGCGGGTTGATAAAACGTCCGGCAGAAACCACTGAAAAGTGGAGATGCGGTCCGGTCGCTCGACCTGAAGATCCTACGGTGCCAAGAAGCTGACCAGGCTTTATCCGGTCACCCTTTTTACATTTGATTTTGTGCAGATGCCCGAAGTAAAGAGTTTTGCCGGCCCTGGTCTTTATTTTGACCATCCGGCCCATTAGCCCTGCACGGCCAGCGCTGACGACAATGCCTTCTGCCGGGCTGGTAATACTGGTGCCCTGTCGGGCTTTGATGTCGATGCCGTTGTGAAAAGAATTTCGTCTGGTTACAGGATGGCGGCGCATGCCAAAACCTGAAGATATGGCACCCTTAACCGGCCAGTTGTACTTGGCGACTGAGTGCCTGCTGTCAACGCTGACAATTCTGAACGAGCGCCTGTCTTTCTGTTTCTCTTTAAGTGAACTGGCTTTTGGCAGCTGGCTGGGAACCATATTCCGGTAAACTCCTGTCTCAACAGAAGCTGACCCCAGAAATTTCTGGCACAGCTGGAAAACCCCGGGCCCGGTTTGCGGAATGAATGAAAAGTCGGCAGTGATTGAAATATCGCTGCTGCTCTGCACCGGAGTATTGAAATTGAGCATTATCAGACCGGTCAGAATCAGCAAAAAGCGTACGTACGAAACCATGTTGCCTGTGTTCTGCTTAATCATCAGTTTCAGTCGTTGCTTTTTGCTGCAGAACCCTTGTAATTCGGGTTGATCAGACTGAGAAATTCGCGGTTGTCTTTTGTCTGTGAAATGCCTTTGACAAGCATTTCCACGATTTCCTGCGAACTCTTGTCTTCGAAGGCGCGGCGCAGAATGATGATCTTTTTGAGATCTTCGATATTCATCAGCAACTCTTCTTTGCGGGTTCCTGACATCTTGACATCGATGCAGGGGAAAATACGCTTGTTGAAAAGCTTGCGGTCAAGGTGCAGTTCCATGTTGCCGGTGCCCTTGAATTCTTCGAAGATAACTTCGTCCATTTTTGAGCCCGTATCGATAAGGGCTGTGGCAATAACGGTCAGGCTGCCACCATGCTCAATTTTGCGGGCAGCACCGAGAAATCTTTTGGGCTTGTGAAGTGCAAACGGGTTAACACCGCCAGAAAGGGTCTGGCCTGCTGATGGCATCGAGATGTTATAGGCTCTTGCCAGGCGGGTGATCGAGTCGAGCAGGATCACCACGTCGCGACCGAGCTCGACGTGACGCTTGGCTTTTTCCAGGAGCAGTTCTGAAACCTTGATGTGATTGTTGATGTGTTCGTCGAAGGTTGAAGCCACGACTTCTGCATCGACCGAGCGGCGCATGTCGGTAACTTCTTCCGGGCGCTCATCGATGAGCAGAATCAGCATCAGAACTTCAGGATGGTTGGCGATGATCGCATTGGCCACCTGTTTGAGCAGTGTGGTTTTGCCGGCCTTGGGCGGCGCAACGATGAGACCTCGCTGGCCTTTGCCTATCGGGCACACAAGGTCGAAAACACGGGTTGAAACATCTTCTTCGCCGGTTTCAAGTCTGAATCTGTCGGTCGGAAAAACCGGAATGCCATCTTCGAAGCTTACGCGCTGGCGAAGTCTTTCGAGGCCAACACCATTGACCGCTTCAATGCGAAGAAGCGCATGGTAACTTTCGTCATCTTTGGGCAATCTTACCTGAGCGACGATGGTATCACCGCAGAGCAGGTTGTAGCGCTTGATCTGTGACGGTGAGACATAAACGTCGTCGTCATTCTGAACATAACTGCGGGTTCTGATAAAACCATACCCCTCAGACATTACATCGAGCACGCCTTCTGAAAGAGTGAGCCCTTCGGCGGCCAGCTGCACTTTAAGGATCCCGCGGATGAGATCCTGCTTCTTCATTTTGTCGGCGCCTTCAATGTTCATAGCTTTGGCGACGGCCTTAAGATTTTTTATGGGCTCGTCACAAAGCTGCAGGTAAGTAAAGGTAGGATTTTCCACAATTGCTTTCCTTTCGCGGGTTTACCGTGAAAATTCCGGAATTCCGGTTTTATCGAGGTCTGGCCGGGGGCACAATGGCCTTCGAAAGCTGCATGAACAATACGTCGCCAATGCCGATCTGCATTGTCTTAGCTCTTTCTTCGTCGAGCATGTCAGAAAATATCTCTTCTGCCTGCCCACCGTGTACCAGACCCGTCTTTTTGACAGTTTTCTGCATTTCCTTCAGCATCTGATGCATGAAGATCGACTCAAAATCAGCACAGGCCTTTTTAAGTTTCTCGAGTTCCTTTTTTTTGGCTTCTGGAAGCTCTTTGGCACGTGCATTCTGGAGAGTCGGACTGACAAGAAAACTGCTCATTGTTTACAACCCCAGTTCATTTTTGATTTTTATGAATTTCTGGTTCTGCGGTTCAAGCTTGAGTGCCTTACCAATATTCTGACGCGCGTCTTCTTTCTGGCCACAATCGAATTGAGCTTCGGCAAGGGCACAGAAAGCGTCTGCATCGCTGTAAAGCATGCCGAAACTGTAATGATGATCTACTTCATCAGTGTCGAATTCGACCGCCTTTTCAAGATGTTCAACCGCCTTGTGGGCGTCGCCCATAAGAAAAAACGAACGGCCGATGTAATAGTGCCCCTCGGCAAAGCGATTCTTATGGCGTGCCAGTTCTGAATATCTGTTTATCACCATCTGAAAAAGCGGGTTTGCCTTGTTCATTTCGCCGCGACTCTGATAGGCACAGGCCAGTGAAAAAGACACCATAACGTCTTCGGGGTTGGATGCGAGGGCGTTATTAAGATTGGCGATGGCGTCTTCTACAGACCCGATGGCCAGGTAAACCCGGCCAATGTGACCAAGAATTTCGGTGTGAGAAGGCTTGAGCTGGTAGGCCTGATTGAGTTCGGACAGAGCGTTTTCATAGTCCCCGATCAGAGCGAGCGAACGCCCCAGATCAAAATGTGAGTTCTGACTTTCAGGCTGAATGCGGATAGCCTGCCGGTAAGCATCGATGGCTTCTTTCAGTTGCCCTTTTTTAAGATAGTAATCACCAAGCTTGTTATAGGCCTGAAAAAAGTCGGCATCGATCTTAACCGCTTTTCTGGCTTCTTCAATCGCCTGATCATATTTGCCGGTCATGGCCAGGGAAATTGAACGCTCCAGATGCTGGTTGGCTAGATCCTTTTCTTCAATCGAAATTGGAGCAACCATTCAGGTGGTAACCTCGTTGGGGATTTCTGATCTGCTGTGAAATATTCAGAACGTTGCCGTAACTAATATCATACCCCGGGCAAAAATAGCAAGAAAAAGACAGATATTTTTTGTAAAAGTTCCCGAATT
The DNA here is from genome assembly GCA_035342015.1 of Candidatus Ozemibacteraceae bacterium. Lineage (GTDB taxonomy): Bacteria > Muiribacteriota > Ozemobacteria > Ozemobacterales > Ozemobacteraceae > Rifleibacterium. The sequence goes on from DAOQWI010000005.1 coordinate 30,199, forward strand.
ACATTATTTTGAGCTCGCCGTGAAGGGCACCGGCTGCATTAATGGCCTGAAAAATAGCTATCAGATCTTTGGGAGTGGCGCCTACCGCATTCAGTGCCGAAACCATGTCGTCAACAGTCGTTTCGCCCTGTACTGCCACCATGCTGGCCTGAGACTGATTGCGTGCACCCTGGGCATTTGCCTGGGCCTGCTCATCGACTGCAATCTTGATGCCGTTGTGAGAGATGACGACGCGGCTGATTCTGACATTGTTGCCAACGATGACGGTGCCGGTGCGTTCATTGATCACAACACGATTGGGTTCATCAATAGAGAGAGTCAGGTTTTCGATGTTCGCGGCAAAGCTGACCGGATCTTCCTGCATGCTGCTCGGCACCCTGATTTCGATCTGGCCGGGATTGGTGATATTGGCCCATCCGGTTCCATAACGACGGTCGATTGCCTCTTTAACCTTGCGGGTAAGAATCGAATCTTTTTCCTGCAGCAGAATGCTGAATTTGCCGGATCTGGCAAAACGGTCATCGACTCCGCGTTCCATAATTGCACCTTTCGGAACAAACCCTACAGTCAGATGGTTTTTCTGGCCGGTTCTTGCCGCTGCACCGCCCTGGGCGCTCTCGAAACCACCTATGGAAATCTGCCCCTGAGCCACGGCGTAAACCTGACCATCGCCGCCTTTAAGCAGTGTCGGCAGCAGCACGCCGCCCTGAAGACTTTTAGCGTCACCCAGTGAGCTGATGGTGATGTCGAAGGGTTCACCCGGTCTGCCATAAGAAGGCAACATCCCGGTGACGATAACTGCAGCACTGTTTTTGGTAAGAATCTGCTGTGAATTGAGTTCCATGCCCATATTCTGCAGCATGCCGCGAATCATTTCGATGCTCATCTGGCTTTTGTCGCCTGTTCCATCCAGGCCGGTCACCAGGCCATAGCCAATGACCTGATATTCACGATTTCCGCTCAGACGCGAAATATCCTTAATTCTTACTTCTGCCTGAGCCAGTGCCTGTGGCACGGCATTGCCGGCCAGCATGAACAGAGTGGCGCAACCGCAGATAATAAGTCGTTTCAGAGTGGATCGTCTTGCTTCCATGCTTTTTTCTTCCTGTGTGGTTTTTATAGGCTCCACCAGTACTATCGGCATTTTGCGAAGCAGAATTTAGTTTATTCTGTGCCGGCAACTTTCAGGTTTTCGGCAATTTCACGTGCAAGTCCGCTTTTTCCTTGACTTTGCGCCAGTTGCAGGGCACGGGCTAAAAGTTCTCTGGCCTCATTTTTTCTGCCTGCCTGAAGATAACCGGCCGCAAGTATCTGCATGAACCACGGGTCAGAAAATTCGCTCAGGCGGCAGGCATTCTCAGCTGCAGCAATAAATTTGTCCGCTGTCAGCGTTATTTTTTCGGAAAAATACATCTCAAAAAGTTTTGTCAGAGCCGGAAGGTGTCCCATGCTGCCGGCAGTTTCAAGACGGCTGGCAGCTTCGGCCATTTCGTTGAGTTTTTCGTGCGCGAGTGCCAGACTGTAGACAGGCAAGGGTGAGGCTGTAAAAGATGCGACCGTCAGTTTAAAGTGGTCGCGGCCTTCGACATGTCTGCCCCCGGCAAGCAGGCAGTTTCCGACGCCAATCTGCAACATCAGATCGTCAGGATTAGCCTTTGCGCCGCTCTGGTAAACTGCAAGCGCACCAGCTGGGTCAGAATTTTTCAGCAGCAGATTACCGAGATTTCGCCAGGCGCCGGCAAGCGCCGGGTCGGCAAGCACTGCTTTGCGGTATTGATCAGCGGCAGAACTGTCAGATTTTTTTTCGGCATAGAGAAGACCAAGATTGAAATGGGCACGGGCAAAGTCCGGAGCCAGTTCGAGAGCTCTTTTAAAACAGGCTTCGGCTTCGTTCTGTCGCCCTGAAGCAAGATGCAGCAGTCCGAGATTATTCAGCGTATCGATGTTAAAAGGATTTATTACCAGAGATCTTTCGAAAGCAGACCGTGCTTCGATTGGCGTATTGCGGCTGAGCAGTGCCAGCCGATGCAGTGCTGCCCAGTTGCCCGGCAGCCGCCCGGCAGAGGCACCGGTAAATACACGGCAGACGTCGGGGTTTACCTGTTTTTTAAGTTCTTCGAGCTCAGCTGTCAGAGAGGCGACGAGTTCCTGATTGCCCGGTTGCATAGTGAATGGCGGGCGGCTCATGCTGCTGCTGATATGCTCCAGGTTTTCGACCGCATCCTGGGCGGTGAAGCCGATCAGCTCTGTCATTTTTTCAAAATCCGGAAAAGTTTTTGGCAGCTCTGATCTGGTGGCAAGAATTGCCGAAAAAATACCCATCGCAGCCAGGTAATGTCCTTTGAGGGTCAGATGCACATGGTCGTAAACCAGGTCACGGCCGATGCTGCCATTTGGGCTGTTTTCGGTAAAAAGTTTTTCAAGATCGACGCTGGCGAAGTTGAAACTGCTGGCGCAGGCAGCCGCGGCATCATTGAACCGGGGAGTGGTTCTGACGCGAAAGCAGTCATTGCTTACGGCTTTTTCAAAAGCGGTTTTTGCGCTTGCCTGATCACCCAGCGCCAGTTTTATTCTGCCTGCATAGTAGTTGCCTAATGCATGGTTGTCGTGTTTTTCGCGAAACCCGGCGATCAGCGTATCGGCTGCCTTGAAATTGTTTGCTGTAATATGCTCTGCGACCTGTTTGAGGGTGTTCTGGTCGTCGCTGCTCAAACCTGAATTGTCTGAAGCAAATGGCGGGCAGTCGCGCTGATTGACCGGAACCCGGCACCAGATAACCGGAACCCCGGCATTTTTTGCCGCCGCAAAAATATCGTTCAGGTTGGCGACCCAGTTGTTTTGACAGAGATCGATGAGTTCGCTGCCCGGCATAATGAGGTTGTTCAGAAACATTTCGAGCCCGCGCCAGCCTGAGGCGAGACCGTCAGGAACACGATTACCCTTTAGAACCTGTATCAGGCGAAGCGAAGAAGCCCAGATTCCGGTCAGGGCGGCCAGACGGTTGCGTGCCAGGCCGAACACACCGGCCGGGCCATAAGGTCCGATAAACTCGTTGTGGCCTGCGTAGACAATTATCAGATCAGCCTGGTAATTGACTATTTCGCGGGCGAATTCGCGCAGAACCCAGCTGTTGATGGCCGGAATCCCGGTGTTTATTACCTCGACTTTTTTCTCGGCTTTGCCTTCGTTGCAGGCTGCTTCGAGCATGCGCGAAAACGAGAAGTCGGCAAGCTGCTCACCCCGGGCAGCTGATTCCCCGAGAACGAAAAAACGCAGAGCCCCTTCGGGTTTGCGGGCAAGAAAAACTTCAGGCAGGGGTTTACGTGCCAGTGTGCCCGGAAAAAAGCGGTAGCCGACCTGATAATTGGCTCGCAGACAATCTTTGCCGTCTGCGGTTTTATCTTTGATGAACAGAGAAGTCGGGTAACCGGCGCCTGAAAATCTCAGCAACACTTCTGCCGAGGCAAGAAGAACTGCCGGGATCAAGAAGCATATCAGCAGTGCCTTGAACAGAAGACTTCTGATACCGCCTTTTTCTGAATCACTCATGGCAGTCTGTCAGAATATTGTATACATGAAAGGGCCCAGGGCAGATGTCTGAGCCAGAGTCAGCAGGGTGCCGAGAATCAGCAGGGCGATGACGATCGGAAACAGCCACCATTGCTTGCGTTTCCAGAGAAAGCGCATCAGTTCGCCGACAGATGCGAGCCGGTTCGTTGAATTTTCGCTGTTCATGTTTTGCCCCCTGGCTTTCTCAGAATTGTTCGTTGACGTTGTTCTCGTTCTCTTCGGGTAATTCACGGTAAGATGCCGCCGACGGGTCGAAATTCAGCTTCAGCGGTGATCTGCCGAGCAGTCGCAGCAGCAGACCGACCGGCATGACTGCAACAAAATAGAGTAATGCAAGAATAATGCGGGTATTAACCCAGCCAAGCCCGGCTCCGATTGTCATCCAGCATCGGTATGGGTAAAGCAGCAGAGCGGGTCTGATTATGGCAGGGCCGACGAGAACTATTGATATGACAGCTGCCCAGACTCTTACCGGGTTACCCCAGAAAACCGGCCAGCAGGCGATCAGGCAGAATACTGCGCCTACCAGCAGGCCAAAATTTCTCAGTTCTTTCGCTGTTGTTTCTTTTTTTATTTGCATCATGTCAATCGAGTTGAAACTCTTCGAGATTCAGACGTTCTTTAATGCCTTCGGGCTGAGACTCTTTGCGCAGGTAATAGTTGCCAAGCGCTAGTCGGTCCATTTCGGTGCGCATGAAGCATTTGTAGGCGTCGAGGGGCGTGCAGACAATCGGCTCGCCGCGCACATTGAACGAGGTATTCACGATCACGCCGCAGCCGGTTTTTTTCTCGAAAGCCTGCATCATGGCGTGGTAACGCGGGTTGGTTTCGGCATGCACACTCTGTATTCGAGCCGAGCCATCTACATGGGTTATGGCGGGAATATCTGATTTTGGCACGTTCAGAAGCTGCAGGCCGGTAAAATTCTTTTCTGTTTCAGTAAGCGCCCGCATCCGCTCTTTACGCACCTGGGCGGTCAGCAGCATGTAGGGCGTGTCGGTGTCGATTTCGAAATAATCGGCAAGCTTTTCGCGCAGAACCGAAGGTGCAAATGGCCTGAAAGACTCACGAAACTTGATTTTGAGATTCATGGTTTTCTGCATTTTTGCAGAGCGGGCATCGCCAATTATACTTCTGGCGCCAAGAGCACGGGGGCCGAATTCCATGCGCCCGCTGAACCAGCCGATCACCTTTTCGGCAGCCAGATCTTCGGCTGTGGCCGAGAATAATTCTGAATCTTCAAGAAAGTCAGCTGGTATGCCGTGCCGGTCGAGAAAGGATTTGATCTGGTCGTTGCTGAACCCGGGCCCGAGATAGCAGCCTTGCATCAGATCTGCTTTGTCGCGTTTTCTTGCTTTGCCCATGGTTTCGTGCCAGACGCCAAGAGCGGCGCCGAGGGCACCGCCTGCATCGCCGGCGGCCGGCTGTATCCAGATTGATTCGAAAGGTCCTTCACGCAGCAGCCGACCGTTTGCCACACAGTTCAGTGCAACGCCGCCCGCGAGGCAGAGATTTTTTTTGCCGGTTTCCTTGTGAATGGTCTGGCCGAGGCGAAGAATAATTTCTTCGGTAACCTCTTGAACCGATCTTGCCAGGTCCATTTCGCGGGTGGTCACCGTGTCTTCGGGGCGTTTGGGCGGGCCGCCGAAGAGTTCGTCGAATGCCCGGTTCGTCATGGTGAGGCCGGTGCAGTAATTGAAATACTTCATATTCAGGCGAAAGGTGCCATCTGGTTTGAGATCGACGAGATTGTCGAGAATCTTCTGCCGGTAAACCGGTCGACCGTAAGGTGCCAGCCCCATCAGTTTATATTCACCGCTGTTGACCTTGAAGCCTGTGTAATAGGTGAACGCCGAATACAAAAGGCCGAGAGAGTGGGGGAATCTGATTTCCCAGAGCTGGTCGAGACGGTTGTCTTTGCCTGTCCAGGCGGTGGTTGTCGCCCATTCGCCGACGCCATCGAGACAGAGAACTGCGGCTTCATCGAAGGGCGAGGCAAAGAATGCCGAAGCGGCGTGCGAGCGATGGTGTGAATAAAAATACATGCTGGTTGGCATGCCGCCAAACTGCTGCTGCATAATTTCAGCGATCGCCGGTTTCATGAACAGCTTGTCTTTGATCCAGAGCGGAATAGCGTGAAAAAATGACTGCAGGCCTGCTGGTGCAAAACTGAGGTAGGTTTTGAGCAGGCGTTCGAATTTTATGAACGGTTTTTCGTAAAAAACCAGAGCATCGACGTCACCGATGCCGATTTTTGCTTCTGCCAGACAATATTTGACAGCATTTACCGGGAATTCACTGTCATGCTTGATTCTGGTGAATCTTTCTTCCTGGGCGGCAGCAACGATCGTGCCTTCTTTGATCAGGCAGGCAGCTGAATCGTGATAGTAAGCCGATATACCGAGAATATACATGGTGCACCAGGTTTTTGATTTGCCAAAGTGTACCAGAACCATTCAGGCATTTTCAATGCCCCATGTGCATATTCTTGTCGATAGTTTCAAGCTCGCTTCGGACTGCCCTTTCGTCGCAGCAATCTTCGATTCTTGAGGCCAGACATTACAATAGAGCTTTTACCAACCTGTTTTGCCCTTCTATTTTGCTCAATTTGTTGACTTGCTGGTCGGCGAGTGATAGAACAGAACCTACACGGAGTTTCCGGGAGGACGGTGTGGTATTGCTGCTCGCTTCCATCGGGTGTATGGGTATTTCCGGGTTTGGTGCATTTCTAACCGGCGCTGACCCCAGAAAATGTTCCATACTTTCGGCAATTATGGCTGTAATTGCTGGAACACTCGGTATAATCCCCTGCATTCAAATTCTGGCAGGAGGGCAGGAAGTTTTTTTTGAATTCCCCTGGGAAATGCCCTTTTCAAGTTTTTCCCTGCATCTTGATTCTCTCTCGGCCTTTTTTCTTCTGCCAATTTTCGGGCTTGGGCTGTTGACCGCCGTTTTCGGCTCTGGTTACCTCCTCAACCCGCATGAAAAAATGCATGGTTTTTCATGGCTCTGTTTTAATTCTCTCTGGGCCAGTATGGTTCTCGTGGTTATTGCGGCAGATGCCCTTCTATTCATGCTTGCCTGGGAATTAACGGTTCTAGCGTCATTTTTTTTGGTTGTTCTTGGCGGAAAAGGTCACAGTAACTGCAGAGCTGGCTGGGTTTATCTGATTGCATCGCATCTCGGTGCCGGTTTTCTCATTGTATTATTCCTGCTTCTCGGGCGGGAAACAGGCTCTCTCAATTTTGCGTCTTTCGCCGGGGCAGGCAGTCTTCCGGAATTTACGCGAGGTTGCCTGTTTCTGCTCGCTCTGATCGGCTTCGGAGCCAAAGCCGGCTTCATTCCCCTTCACGTCTGGCTTCCCGAGGCACATCCGGCGGCTCCGAGCCATGTTTCGGCTCTGATGTCAGGAGTAATGATCAAAACCGGAATTTACGGGCTCGTCAGAATCCTGTTCTTTTTAGGCACTCCAGCCTGGTGGTGGGGCTGGACCCTGCTGGTTGTCGGTCTTACATCAGGCATTCTCGGGGTGCTTTTCGCCATTTCACAGCACGATCTTAAACGGCTGCTCGCTTACCACAGTGTCGAAAATATCGGCATCATTGCAATCGGCCTTGGTATTGGCCTGCTCGGCCTTTCCTGGCACAATTCTTTTGTGGCGATAATAGGATTTTCGGGTGGATTGCTGCACGTATTGAATCATGCGGTTTTCAAAGGGCTGCTTTTTCTTGGCTCCGGCGCTGTGCTTGTCAAGACCGGCACCCGTGAAATAGACCATCTTGGCGGTCTTCTGAAAAAAATGCCCTGGACCGCGGCTGCTTTTCTTACCGGTTGTGTTTCCATCAGCGGGCTTCCACCATTTAACGGCTTTATCAGCGAATTTCTCATTTATATGGCAGCTTTTCATGCTGTTTTGTATGGAACATCGGCCCTTACCGCACCAGGAATGCTTGTGATTCTTGGCTTGTCACTCATCGGAGGGCTGGCAGCAGCCTGTTTTGCCAAAGCTTTCAGCGTCGTATTTCTCGGAACGGCGAGAAGCCAGGCTGCTGACCAGGCAAGCGAAGTCGGCCCGGCCATGAAATGGCCAATGGTTATTCTTGCCCTGCTTTGTCTGATAATATCGCTGTCGAGCCCATTAATACTTGAAATTCCAGAAAGAATTCTTAAAATTCACCCCTGGTTTGCCATGGAAAGCGATTTTAGAGGGATTTTTCATCTCGCTGAAAAGCCGCTGCTGCAGGTCACATACGGAGCCCTGGCTCTACTGGGGTTAATTTTGCTGGCAGCAATGACCCGGCAATGGCTTCTGAGCAAAAGGGAAAAAGGCCTGACCGTTACCTGGGGATGCGGTTATTCACACCCATCGGCTACAATGCAATACACAGGCTCTTCTTTTGCCCAGCCACTTACCGGGCTTTTTCAGCCGATACTCAGAACCGGCAGTCATATTGAAGGAACCAGTGGCCATTTTCCGGTGAAAGCTTCTTTTAAAAGCCATACCGACGATGTTTTCGAAACACGGATGTTTTTTCCGCTGTTCAGATTTGTTTCGAACAGTCTTTTCAAGATTGTCTGGATTCAGAACGGCGTGGTGCAATTGAGTGTTCTTCTCATTGCAGTTACCCTTCTGATCTTGTTGATTGTGGGGTTACTGCTGCCATGAACGGTTTAATCCATCCTATACTGGCTCTCGTCTTTGCCCCGCTTCTGCGTGGCATCATCAACCGAACCAAGGCTGTCTTTGCCGGCCGCCAGGGCCCACCATTTCTTCAACCATATTACGACCTGGTCAAGCTTCTGAAGAAAGGTGCCGTTTACAGCGAAACCACTACCTGGGTTTTTCTTTCTGGCCCATTGGCAGGGCTGGCAATCTGCATCACCTGCCTGTTTTTTCTGCCTTTCGGCAATTTGCCGGCATCGTTCCATTTTCAGGGCGACCTGATTCTTGTTGTGTATCTGCTTGGCCTGATGCGCTTCTTTACTGTGCTCGCAGCGATGGATACCGGCAGTGCCTTTGAAGGCATGGGAGCCAGTCGCGAAATGACTTTTTCTGCCCTTGCCGAGCCGACAATGCTGTTTGGGCTGGCAGCTGTTGCCCGCAAAGCCGGCAGTTTTTCTCTGACGCCGCTGATGCATGAAATCACACCGGGCACCTGGCTGGCCAGTGCCCCAACCCTGGCTATGGTTATTGCCGGGCTTTTTATCGTTTTTCTTGCAGAAAACTCGCGCATACCAGTTGACGACCCCAATACACACCTTGAACTCACCATGATTCACGAAGTGATGATTCTCGACCACAGTGGCGTCGATCTTGGCTACATCGAGTATGCCGCTTCACTGAAGCTCTGGATTCTCGGTTCTCTGCTGATTGGTCTGGCAGTGCCGGTAAGGTCTGGAACGCCTGTAATAGACCTTCTGTCAATGTTCGCGGGTATGATCGGGCTCGCAGTCGTTATCGGTGTAATTGAATCAACGATGGCCCGTTTCCGCATGTCCATGGTTCCCCTTTTTCTTGTCGGTGCGTGTGTTCTCTCAATCATCGGTTTCATTATTCAGTAAGACAGAAAGGTTGCTTAACCGTGCTCGATCTGCTGATTGTTCTCGTTGTGCTTACCAATCTGCGCCTTCTGGCAACCAGTCGCATTGAGTCTCTCATCTCCTGGACAGGAATCCAGGGGATGCTTCTTGGAATTTTTGCACTGCTGTCGCGCTGGTCGCATATCGCCCCTGATGTAATGATGGTCGGGATCACAGCCTTTGCTTTGAAAGGCCTCGTTTTTCCTGCGATGCTTTACAGGCTGGTCAAAGCGGTCCATTCAAAGCGCGAGGCCGAACCGTATGTGGGTTTTATCGCTTCGACCATTATTGGCCTTCTGGCCTTTATGGTATCACTGTGGCTGGGCTCCCACCTGCCATTGCCGGGTACCGACATGTCGAAGCTGGTATTGCCCGCAACACTGTTTGCTATTTTCAGCGGCCTGTTTCTGATAATCAGCAGAAGAAATGCCATCAGCCAGGTCATTGGCTTTCTGGTCATGGAAAACGGTGCCTTCATGCTTGGCGTCGGAACCCTGTATTACGCGCCGTTTCTCGTCGAAATCGGAGCCCTGCTTGATATTCTTGTTGCAGTGCTTATCTGGTCGGTCCTGATTCGTTACCTCAACCGGGCGTTTCACAACATCAACACTGAGGAGCTTACCCGCCTGAAGGGGTAACCAACCAATGAACAACGAGACTGTTTTTGTCATAATGCTGCTGCCGCCGATTGTTGCAGGTTTGCTTTCTCAATTTGCCTCTTCGCAGATGAAGGCATTGCTGGTTTCGCTGGCTGGGGTTTTTCTGACGATCATTGTTGGCTGCCACGCTATTGTTAGAACTTTTGCAGATGGCCGTTTTTTTGCATTCAGCGACTGGCTTTTTCTCGATGAACTGTCGGCCTATCATCTTGCCGTCATGCTGTTTGTTTTCGGCTTCAGCTCCATTTTTTCTCTGGTTTATTTTGGCGAGGAGATACGCGAAAAAAAATTATCTCTCATACAGGCGCGCACTTTTGCCGGGCTGTGGGGCCCTGCGATGGCTGCAATGCTTCTGGTTCTTGTTTCAAACAATATGGGTATCATGTGGGTCGGCATGGAAGCCACGACCCTTTTGACTTCTTTTCTGGTGTGCATGCATGTTTCCCGCGAATCACTCGAAGCGACATGGAAATACATGCTCATCTGTTCTGTCGGCATCGGGTTTGCCTTTCTGGGAACCATGCTGATGCGCCTGGCTGCCAAAGATTTGCCGCTCGACCCCAACCAGGCTCTTCTCTGGACAAACCTCATGGCAAATACGGCATTTCTCTCACAACCCCTGGTAAAAGCTGCATTCATCTTCGCGCTTGTCGGTTACGGCACCAAAGCCGGCCTGGCACCGATGCACAGCTGGTTGCCAGACGCTCACAGCAAAGCGCCTTCGCCGGTGTCGGCGGTATTCTCAGGCTTTATGCTCAACGCCGCTCTTTATTGCATAATGCGGTTTATTCCCATCGCCGAATCGACAATGGGCAATGCCGGCTGGGCACAAAACTTTCTGACCGGGTTCGGGTTATTCTCAATACTTCTCGCCAGTGCCTTCATTCTTTTTCAGAAAGACCTGAAGCGGTTTCTCGCGTATTGCTCTGTCGAGCATATCGGCATCATCACCCTGGGTCTAGGGCTCGGCGTTCCCGGCACCTTTGCCGCACTGTTTCATACACTCAACCATTCAGTCTCGAAATCGCTGGCCTTCTTTTCTGCCGGCCGTCTTGGCCAGGCGGTCGGCACACATAACATAGACAGAATGTCCGGAAGCATAAGAATTTCGCCAGTCTGGGGAATCGGGGCATTCGCCAGTATTATGATTCTGATCGGCATGGCTCCGTTCTCCGTTTTTATCAGTGAATTCCAGATGCTCAAAGCAGCGGTTGACGCCGATCGTCTGCTGGTTGTCTTTACCTTTCTGGCCGGTACCGGCATCATTTTTGTTGGAGCCCTCAGATATGCGATTACAATCGGTTTTGGCCAGTCTGCAGACAATTTTACACACATCCCTTACCGAAAAATCGATGCCTTTCTTGTGGCGGCACCTCTTGCGGTTTTGCTGATTCTAGGGCTTTGGATGCCTCAATCATTTCAGTCTGCCCTTCTCAGGGCCGCCAGAATTGTGCAGACCGTTTCAACGACCCTTCCGCTTCAGCAGCTTCCAGGAGGCAGGTAATGACCTTTACAGACGCATGTTCAATAATGAACGGCGAAACGATTCCGTTCAACAAAGTTCCTTGCCTGCCTTTTGAGCAGTTTCAGAAAAAAATTACGGATGCCGTCAGCCAGAAAAGCCGGATTTGTTCCTTCTTCGGCATGGAAACCGGAAATTGTGGCGATGCAATCTCTCAACTGCGGCTGATCGCAGTTGTTGCCAATGACTCAGACAGAAGATTGCAACTGCTTTCGACGACCGTCGCAGACAGTTACCCTGCATTTACCCCTTTGATTCCACAGCTTCACATGTTCGAACGTGAAATCGCCGAACAATTTGAAATAACCCCTGTCGGGCATCCATGGCTCCGCCCTGTCAGATTTCAACAATCAGAACATAAACCCGAATTTTTTCACATCGAAGGGGGCGAAGCCCATGAAGTGGCTGTTGGCCCTGTGCATGCCGGGGTTATCGAGCCCGGCCACTTTCGCTTTCAATGCCATGGGGAGAAGGTTTTTCACCTCGAAATATCTCTCGGGTATCAGCATCGTGGCATAGAAAAGGCCCTTATCGGCGGACCGCACAGAAAAACACCCTACCAGATGGAAACTCTGGCTGGCGATACCACTATCGGGCATTATCTGGCCTATTGCCAGATAATTGAATCACTTCAGGGCATGAAGGTTTCACCCAGAGCCAATGCTATTCGCGCCATCGGCCTCGAACTCGAACGTCTCGCCAATCATACCGGCGATCTGGGGGCACTTGGCGGTGATGTCGGCTATCTGCCGACTTCTTCATACTGCGGCAGAATACGTGGCGATTTTCTCAACATGACTGCTCTGCTCTGTGGCAGTCGTCTGGGGCGCGGTCTGCTCTGCCCGGGCGGAGTTCGATTCGATCTGGATTCTTCTGAAAGGGTCGAAAAATTGACGAAAGCTCTTATTCAAGCCCAGGAAGACACGAAAACCGCCATCCAGCTGCTGTGGGATACGCCGTCAGTGATGACCAGATTTGAAAACACCGGCCGGGTCAGTGCTGAAGATTGCCAGGCGCTCGGCCTGGTGGGGCCGGCAGCCCGGGCATGTGGCGTATTCAGAGATATCCGCCAGGATTTTCCGACAGGGCAATATCTGCAGGGCGACTTTCCGGCTCCGCCGCCTCTGGAGTCCATGACCGGCGATGTGGCTGCCAGAGCCATAGTTCGCTGGCACGAAATCCAGGATTCTCTGCGTTTCCTGCTGAAGCTCGTTCCAGAACTTCCTGCCGGTCTGACAAACGCCGCCGGCAGGAGCTCACAGCAAACGGCCCGCCAACCAGATTCCATAGTCGTTTCACTCGTTGAGGGCTGGCGTGGCGAAATCTGTCACACGGCAATCACTGATTCGCAGGGGAATTTCTTGAAATACAAGGTTGTCGATCCCTCCTTTCATAACTGGACCGGCCTGGCGATGGCACTGCGAAATCAGGAAATATCGGATTTTCCGCTGTGCAACAAAAGCTTTAATCTTTCTTACTGCGGATTCGATTTATGAGGTTCAACCGATGCTGAAAATCTTGGCTGCCCGTCTGCAACAGGGATTCCGGACAATTTCATATCCCGAAAAACTCCCGACTTTACCCGACCGTCTTCGCGGCCGGCCTGTCATAGCCCGGGAAAAATGTCGTCGGGATTGCGGGCTTTGCGCTGAAGTCTGCCCAACTGCAGCCATTCTGCCCGGAAAAGATCTGCAGATAGACCTCGGCCGGTGCATTTTCTGCGGTGCCTGCGCCGAAGTCTGCCCGGAGGGGGCCGTCGCTTTTTCGAACGACCATCGTCTGGCAGTGAGCAAACGAGCTGATCTTGTCGTGAACAGCCCTGAAATCAAGCTTGCCAATGCAGTAGAATGCGAAATGTTCGGCCGGTCGATTCAGTTCAGACAGGTCAGTGCCGGTGGCTGCAACGGCTGTGAGGTAGATATCAACGTTCTTACTACCGTTGTATTTGATTTGAGCAGATTCGGAATCAAAATCGTGGCTTCTCCACGGCACGCTGACGGCATTCTGGTCACCGGTCCGGTAACCAGAAACATGCAGGCCGCAACTCTCGGCACCTTTGCAGCCGTTCCCACCCCTAAACTTGTCGTTGCAATCGGCGCCTGTGCTATCAGCGGCGGGATCTTCCGTGACCAGCCCGAGCAGAACAACGGCATCACTGATATGATGCCGGTCGACCTTTTTATTCCCGGTTGCCCGCCTCATCCGATGACTATTCTCGATGGCTTACTCAGACTAATCGGAAAAATCAGATAATACGGCTTTGTCTGTCAGATTTTGCAGAAATAAAAAACCCGGCCTTCAGAAAGGCCGGGTTTTTGGCATGAAAAGTGATCAGACCCAGTTAGAAGATTACATCCATGAATTTGGTAATCAGGCCCTGGCGGTTTGCCCTGCCAATTGCCCCCTTGCCGTCGAACTTGATCTGAGCGTCAGCGAGCAGTCTTGAGTTGATGCTGTTGCTGGCGTCAACATCCTTGGGTCTGGCGACGCCGCGAACGCGCATGATCTGAGTTTCACGGTTAACCATGATCGAGCGGCTGCCTTCGATGAGCAGGTTGCCGTTAGGCAGAATTTCGAGCACCTTGGCGGTGAGAGTGCCGCTTAAACGACCAGATCTGGTGGTGGTGCCCGAGCCGTCAAATTCGTTATTGATTTCGTGATTGCCGACAAATTTGTCGATCAGCTTTTTAAATGTCGGAATCTTTGGCCCCGAAGTTACTTCGGTGGTGGACTGCTTTTGTGTGCTGGTAGTTGCCTGAGACTGAGCATTCGATTCTTCAGAAATCACGATTGTGACAATATCACCAGCCTGATAATCCTTGCCGCCTTTTGTTGAATACAGATCGTTGCCGCTGAGCCACAGCGAAGCTGCACTGCAGGGGGCACAGCTGAGAATTATCAGAACTGTAAGCAGCACCAGATTAATTTTTCGCATATTCTACAGTTCCTTTCTCAGTGACGACGCCCTTGATTCTTCTTTTGTTCTGCAGGTTGATCAGCGTGATTTCATCGCCGGGGTTGCCGCCGTTGACTGCTTTGGCCGGTATCTTGAGCGACAGGTTGCCGCTGTTGACCAGAAAATCGACGCTGGAGCCTGGCTTGATCATCAGGTTGGCCTTTTCAGCCGGGCCGGCCTTGTTGGTCGCGATGGTCTTTACACCGTCCATTTCACAGGGTTCGGTTACCGCTTCAGCAAGGTCGATTTCTCTGATCATGGTTCCGGCAGATTTGAAACGGCCGAGGCTTTTTCCGAGAGCTTCTTCGTAACTGAGCGGAATCGTGCCCTGGTCGCTTTTGAGAACTACTTTTTTGGCTTTAAGCATGCTGGCGGTGATTACTTCGCCAGGTTTGGCCAGCCTTGTGAGCTGTGCGGCTTCAAACGCACGGCTTACCTTGATCTGAATCAACTGTCGGAAAGGGCCACCGTCGGTTTCTGCCGTTACCACGAAAAGTTTCATACCCAGAGTGTTATCTGAGGCAGTGGTTACATCCCAGCTGGTGGCGTTTCCGGGCAGAACCATGTTGGTAGGTACCCGCGACAGGTCTATGTCAAGTTTTGTATCAGTATTCTTCTGACAGAACTGCACGATTTTTTCTTTAACGTCGGTGCCCTTGAGAATTGAGCCATTGCGTCGAATCGTGATTTTTTCAGGCACAGCGATATCTCTGATGAGGTTGCCAAGTTTTTTTTGCAGTGTGGCGCGGTCAATGACCAGCTCGCCAAGAGGATTCGGAATGAACCCGATCTGAACCGCCGCAAGAGCTTCACGCAGGCGCTGGTCAGCGTCATTTTTAATCAGGCTGTCAGCCTTGATTTCGCTGCTGTTAACCAGAACCGTGGATTTAAAAGATGCAACCGCATCCGAGGTTTTTACAGCGTTGATTGAGGCTCCTGCGTTTGAACAAAGAGCCAGACCCATTATGCAGCTGAGAATTGTTGCCTTTATCTGATTATTTATCTGTTTATGCACTGTTAACTACCCTATCTTCTCAGGTTGTTCGCTATCTGCAGCATCGTATCTGAAGTCTGAATGGTCTTGGAGTTCGCTTCGTAGGCACGCTGGGCGACGATCATGTTGACCATTTCTTCAACTACCTTGACGTTCGACATTTCGACAAAGCCCTGAGCAATTTCGCCGAATTCTTCAGTGCCGGGGGTGCCGATGGCCGGGTCGCCAGAACTGCCGCTCGGAATGAACAGATTGCGGCCAATGGCTTTGAGGCCGGGGGGGTTGATGAAGTTGGCCAGTTCGATCTGACCAAGCACTTCGAGGTCGACCTGGCCCGGCATTTTTGCCGCGATAATGCCTGATGAAGTGATGTTGATGCCGATGGCTTCACGCGGAATGGTGAACCCGGGCAGAACTGTATAACCGTCAGAGGTGACGACGGTGCCTTCTTCAGACAGTTTCCAGGCGCCATCGCGGGTATAACCAATGTCACCATTGGGGAGCTGAATCTGAAAGAAACCTTTGCCCTCAATAACCACATCGAGGGGTTGTTCAGTCTGCTGGAATTCGCCCTGACTGAACATGCGCTGGGTAGCGATCGGTCTGACACCGTGACCGAGCTGAATGCCTACGGGGTAGGTGTTGTCGCTCGAAATGGGTGCACCGGGCTCTGTCAGCGTCTGATACATAAGGTCCTGAAAGTCGACTCGGCTCTTTTTAAAACCTGTGGTAGTGACGTTTGAAAGGTTGTTGGAAACCACAGCGATGTTGGTTTCCTGACCTTTCATGCCTGTAGAGGCAGACCATAGTGCTCTCATCATAGGCTTTTATTCCTCCGGCTCTTTCAGATTATTATCAGCGTCTGGTGGCGCCGACTGAGTTGATGGCCTTGTCGAGCAGACCATCGTGTGACTGAATGACTTTTGAATTGGCTTCATAGGCGCGCGATACTTCGATCATTCTGACCATCTCTTCAACCAGGCTGAAATTGGGTTTTTCGATGTAGCCCTGCTTGAAGTTCGTATCGGCTCTGGCCACTTCGCCATAGGCTCTGACAAACTTATTGGCGCCTTCTTTGCGAAAAGCTTTGCGATCTTCGGCCATGCCGGCCACCAGACGATACTGTGGCACACCGTCTACCAGCACGCGCCCATCGCGGTCTATCTGCACGTTCTGACCGCCTTGAACCGAAACACGCACCAGTTCAGATGCCATGGTGCCGTCTTCGTTGAGAATGCTGGTCTGGTTTTCGGGGTCGACCGGCTCTCTTTCGGCAAGCATAAAATCGCCGCTCATGTTGGTCAGAAAACCATCCTGATTGATGTTGAGAATGCCATCGCGGGTAAATCTTGTGCCTTTAGGCGATTCGACCACGAAAAAGGCTTTTTCGTTTTCAAGAGCCACATCGAGCTCATTGCCAGTGTAGTCAAAGGCCCCGGCCTTGAAATTGGTGAATGACTCGTCAAGAATGACACCGGTGCCGAGCTCGCCAATTTTGGGGTATTTGTAGATCGGTCTGGGCGGGTAAAGCTTGCCGTCGTTGACCCGGCGCAGTTCCATGGTCGGCAGTTCCTTGAAGATTCCCTGGTCCTGCTTGAAACCACAGGTGTCGACGTTGGCAAGGTTATTGGCCACCATATCCTGTCTGATGATTTCGACAAGCATCGATGAAGAGGCTGTATAGATACCACGTATCATTCCAGATTCCCTCCTTTGTTCAGGTGGCTGCAGTTGTCGGCTTTCGAACAATGCCCGACGATGCTGATAACGTCTTCTCCGATCGGGTTTCCGGCAAAGGCAAGCTCATGTGCAAGATGCGAATGCAGGCATTTAACGCCTCTGAAATCGCGACTGCCGGCAATAGTGGTCTCGGTCAGAATTTCTCTGATGTGCTCAGGCAGTTCACCCGGGTATATTTTTTCTGCCATTTCGATACGTATGGCTGAAATCTGGGTCTGACTGCTGAGAAACCGCTGGCGAAAATCTTCGTCGGTTTCGAGTTGCTGCGAATATTTCCTGATGTAACCCTGCTGCTCGAGCTCGGCGACCAGAAGCTTGAGTCGCGGGCAGACAAGCCAGAGAAAAGCGGGAAAAGGCTTCCAGATGCCGTCTTCGAGAAACACCGGGTCGGCAATGAGAACCTGTGGGCTGCCATCGCCGCAGCGTGTTTTGACGGCAAAGGGGGTGCGCGGGTCTCTGCCGAGCAGCTGAACCGCTAACTGATAATCGCTGTTTGAAATTTCAGAATTCATGTTTGCCAAAGTTAATACCTTCCCTAAACGAGTTATCGGCAGAACGGCTGCCCGACTTTAGGGAAAAGCAGATTTTTTATTGATCAGAAAGGTAATCGGCATAATGCGGCACATTGCTGAGAGTTTCTCTGCAAAAAAACGCAAAAAAGGTTAAAATATCGGCAATTACGGGAGAAACTATGAAATTGCGCTATTTAACAGCAGGTGAATCGCATGGTCCGGCACTTTGCGGCATTATTGAAGGTCTGCCCGCGGGCATCAGGGTTGAGCAGTCGGATTTTGTATCGTTGCTGCGGCGTCGGCGGGCCGGTTATGGTCGCGGTGCCCGTTCCAGAATCGAGAACGATGAAATTGAGGTGCTTTCTGGCATCATCGGCGGTCTTACAACCGGCAGCCCGGTTGCTCTGACTATAAGAAACCGCGATTTCGAAAAGCATGCCGCCTATATGCACCCATTCGCTGCTGACGTCGAAACCGGGCGAATCGATGTGCCGCTGCCTGGCCACGCCGATCTGGCAGGAATCACCAGATACGGTCTGAATGACTGTCGGCCGATAAGAGAGCGTGCCTCGGCCCGCGAAACAGCGATGCGGGTCGCGCTCTCGGTGCCGCCAAGAAATCTGCTGAAGCAGCTCGGCATCAGGTCGATCTGCTTTGTTGAGAGCCTTGGCGGTATAAAGGCTGCGATCGATTATACCGTTGCCCCTGAAGCTATTACTGCTGCCGTTGAGCACAATGGTGAAGAGTTTTTGACCCCTGATTCTGCAATTATAAAGTCATGGCGCGAACTTACAGACAGTTGTGCTGCTGAAAACCGCAGCGTTGGTGGCACAGCTGCCGTGATCTTCTGGGGGTTACCGGCTGGGCTCGGCAGCCATGTGCATTATGATCGACGTCTCGACGGCATTCTTGCCGGCCTGGTAATGAGTATCCCGGCCGTGCGGGGTGTAGAAATCGGTATGGCTCTCGAACTGGCACAATCGACCTCTCTGGCGGCCGACCCGATTGTTGCGGTTGGCAGTCAGATTAGTCGTGCCAGCAACCATGCCGCCGGTCTCGAGGGCGGCATGACCAACGGTCAGCCCTTGATTATTCGTTTTCATATGAAGCCATTGCCTGCCAATGCCGGCGTCGATTCTGTCGATCTCAAAACCAGCCAGGCCGCCAGACCTGCTTTTTACCGGTCTGACGTGCATGCGGTTGCGGCAGCGGCAGTAGCTGCTGAATCAGTGATTGCGATTCAGCTTGCATCTGAAATTCTCTCATTGTGCGGCTGCGAAAATGTGAGTGAGCTTGAAAAGAGCATAAAAACACTTGTTAGCGCCTAACGTCGCCTGGTTGAAAATGCTTTTTTGATAGCTGTTTCGGCGAAAAAAAAAAGAGGGCCGCCCGATTTCGGGCGGCCCTTTTTTCAGTCGGAGGTTTTAGAATGAGGTATCGAACGCGTTATCGAACGAATCGTCAACAGTGCCGGCGGGCTGAGCTGATACCGGAGCAGCAGCGACAGGGTTCATGCCAGTTTCCGGAATCAGGGCGGTCGGAGCGGCTGATTCGATGCTCTGGGCGATGATGTGCGGGGTGATCAGGATAATGAGTTCCTGAGACTGACCCTTTTTGCCCTTGAAGCTGAACAGAGATTTTACGATCGGGATACTGCCCAGCAACGGAATTTTGCTGTTATCCTTGCCTTCTTCATCTCTGATCAGGCCGCCGATGAGGATCTCTTCGCCGTCTCTGACGCGCACGGTGGTCTTGGCAGAACGGGTGCCGATGACCGGATACATGTTGTTGTTGGACCATGATTCAACGAATGATACTTCAGGTTCAGCGTCAACAGTGATATAACCGTCGTCATTGATGCGCGGGGTGATTTTCAGTTTGATACCGGTATCTTTTTCTTTCGGGGGCTGGTCAGCGCCACCGGGGTAGATAACTTTGGTACCGACTACGATGTTGGCTTCCTGGCCGTTAACAGCAGAAATCTTCGGGTTACTGAGAACCTTGGTTTCGCTGCGTTTTTCCAGGGCCGCGAAAGTTGCCTTGAACAGCAGGTTGTCGCGATAGAAATCGCCAAGACCAAAGAGATCGCCCTGCTGACCGGTGAACTGTTCCTGATACAGGCCAGAATCCGGGTTGGCGGCAAAGTATTCTTTGGTTGACAGTACGGGCAGGTTGTCGAATTCGTTGTATGCGGCTTCCTGACCAGTTTTGCCTGTCCATTTGAAGCCGATGCTCTTGGTGGCATCGGTTTTGACTTCAACGATCTTGGCTTCCATCATGACCTGATGCACAGGTGTATCGATGGTTTCGATGAGCTTTTTGACTTCATCGAGCAGGTCTTTGCCACCAGAGACGATAACCGCGTTGATGCGTTCGTCGGTAGCGACCTTAACATCTTTTCTGATGGTTGAAGAGATTACTTTGCTGACGTCAGCAGCCTTGGCATACTGCAGTCGCTTGGTAATCGTCAGACCTTTTTCAAAGGCTTCAACCAGCTTTTTCTCGTCAGCGAGAATCCAGGTGTTCCCAATTTTGCGCACGGCAAAACCATTGGTTTTGGCGATCAGGTTCATGGCTTCTTCATAGTATACGTCAGAAAGCTTGACCGTGACCTGGCCACGCACGCTTTTCTCGGCAATGATGTTCGTGCCTGACTGCTGGGCGATGACCTTGATGATCTGACGGATGTCAGTATCGCGGAAATCGAGGGTAATGTTGTCGTCAGCTTTTGCTGTGCATGGCAACAACATTGCGACTGTGAGAGCCGCAAACAGTAGTAAGATGTTACTTCGTTTCCTGGTGTAACCCGTGGAACTCATTCTTCTTTACCTCCGAACGGTAATGTCCGACAACTGAATCTCCGACAATAGCCTTTTTGGGTATGTCAGGTGATACATCGACAAGTTTGCTGAATTCTTTAAGCAATTTTTCATTTATTTCTGATTGAATTTTTCTTTTTCTCAATTGCATTTGCTCTGCTGGCTTTATTCTTGAAAACATTATGGTCTCTGCCTTATTTGAATACAGGAGCGATTTTCTGGTTTCGCATCTGTTCGCTCAATGCGGCAGTTGAATAAATATGCCGCGTCAGGGCTGCTTCTCAGAGGGCAGCGATGGCAGATATTTATGAGCAGAACGTTCGATTCTCTCTTTGACATCATCGGCAAAACTTTTGACTCCGGCTGCAACCACCAGTGTCAGGCCAATTATCGCCCAGGCTGTCCAGAATATGTTTTTTCTTCTCATTGCAGAAACCTTTCATGAATTTCGGGTAAAAAAAAACTGTATCAGCGGCATCTGCCTTGAGGTTCTGGGGTTTGCTCTGATACAGTCTTTTTGCTGGCTGATTGTTAATCAGTCTTTTTCGTCGCCACCAATTTTGAAGGTGTGACGGCGCTGTTCTTTGTTGGAATAAATGACAACTCTGTCATTCAATATGTCAACAACCTTGAATTTGCCTTCGACAATCTGATCTTTAACAAGCGTCAGTTCGTCGTTTTCAAACTTGACGACCGCAAGTCTCTGGCCTTCATTACCAACGATACCGGTAACGAAAAGCCTGATCGGTTTGACCGGCGGTGGAGCAGGTTTGGTATCCTGTGGTCTGGCAACCGGCTGAACCGGCCTTACCGGCGGTAGAACCACTTTCTTTTCGACGATCGGTCTGAACGGGTCTTTCTTCGGGTTTTCGGTGGCAAAAGTGTATTTGCCAATCAGAGCTTCGACCTGTTCCTGTTCGCTCATTTTGCCCGCTTCACCACCACCGGCAGCAGGTGCCGGGCTTTCTGCGGTCATGCCATCGCCACCGGCTTCGGGGGTTTCGGTAATGGTGCTTTCACTTACAGGTGCATCACCACCAGCGGCCGGAGTTGAAAGTTCATCAAGGGCACCAAAGTCGTCGAGGTCTTCCTGTGCAGAAAGGTGGCCGGGAGCTGCAAGAAGGAACGCCGCCAGACAGATGATTCCCAGAGTTTTGAGTGGGTTATAACCAGTCATAGTCATCTTCCTTTCTTAGTATCCGCCGCCCATGATGTAGACCTTGGCGCTGAGAGTTACGCTGAGCAGAGGACTTTTGGTGTCACGGTCCACTTCAGCTGAAACAGAGACGTTCATCGAACCTGCGGCAAGATTTATGATCTTGCGTTTTTCCATGATGGTAAGGAAACTGCCGATGTCTTTGAAGGTCCCAAGAATTGTCATTTCTACCGGAAGTTCAGACCAGTCTTCGGCTCTGACCAGCGGAGAGATGCGGATATCCTGAAATTTCACCTTGAACTTGTTGGCAATGGTTTCGGTCGAGTCGAGGAGCTTCGGAACAACGGTATTCAGCTGGTTTGATTCCATCTGTAGCTTGTTCTTCTGCTCCGTCAGTTTCGATATTTGCGCTTTCAGCTGCGCCATCTCTTCTTCGATATTTGCCAGCTGGGCTTTCTGCCTTTCGAGATCGTCGATTTCAGTCTTGATCTTTTCGGCTTCGTCAACGAGCGGCTGGTAGTAGTTCATGTAGAAGAATACGCCTGCCCCGGCCGCGAGAACCAGGAGGAAAATTGTTACAACTGCGAAGTTATTCATTAATCAGCCCTCCAGATTCTTTTCGCCAAGGTCACGTTTGATGCGGCAACCGATTTCGAAACGCCATACCGGCATTTTTTCGTAAATGTTCTTTGTGGCGCTGGTCAGAAACACTTCTTCGAAATGTTCGTGACCCTGCAGAGCCTGAATGAACTGCTGAATACCTTTGGTCAGCTGACCACCGGTCTTGGGTTCTTCGGCGCCGTCTTCGTTGCAGGAGTAGGCAGTGATCTGAACACGTCTGTCAGAGTCAATGCGCAGGTTGGTGATCCAGACGGTCTTTTCAGGAACAACACTGGTGAGGTTGCTGAACGCCTGTGACCACTGCAGCAGGGTTGCGCCCGACAGCTGTTTCAGACGGGTAATATCTGATTCGATCTTACCCTTTTCCTGACGCAGCTGGTCTTTGATGTCGAGTTTCGACTGTTCGCGGGCGATTTCATCTTTGAGTTCCTGGCGCTGGGTAACCAGATCATCGTTCATGCCTTCAATGGCAAGCGTGCCTGCGTAAAAGCCGGCACCGATACCGATGAGACCCAGGAAAAAGAAGATCGCAGCAAACGGGATTTGAATTGGCTTTCGCCGCTTGACGGTTAATAGGTTAATTCTAATCATTTAGTCTTCTTTCACCCCTCTCAGTGCAAGCCCTATTGCAACAGTATACTGCTGCAGGTTGTTGTAGAGCTCATCCGGGTCGGGTGTGGTCACGGCAATGCCTTCGAGAGGATTACCCATGTTAACGTCCACACCCAGTTCGTTCATCAGGAAGGTGTTGAAGCTGCGCAGATTGGCGCTACCGCCCGACAGAATGATGCGATGTATCAGCGGTTCGCGCGACTGGGCTTTGAAATAGTCGAACGAACGACGGATTTCTGAGGCCAGTTCTTCGACGGTGGTTTTGACGACTTCAGAAATTTCGTTGCCGCCGCCTTCACCGATATTGACTTCGGCTTCTTCGATCTTGATCGATTCTGCCTGATCAAATTCCTGTTTCATTACATCTCTGATCATCTCGGTAATGTTGTTGCCGGCAATCGGAATGTTACGGGTGAACATCAGAACGCCTGACTTCATGACCGAAATATTCGTGGTTCTTGCCCCTGCATCGATGACAGCGACTACTTCGCCGCCTTCCTGTGAACTGGCGGTCTGCATATAAGAATCTTCAAGGGCGTTGATGGCGGCAATGGTGTCGACATCGACGATTTCGGGCGAGATGCCGGCGCTCTTGAGAACATCGGTATATGAATTAACCAGGTCTTTCTGGGCAACTACGAGCAG
Organism: Candidatus Ozemibacteraceae bacterium; assembly: GCA_035342015.1. Lineage (GTDB taxonomy): Bacteria > Muiribacteriota > Ozemobacteria > Ozemobacterales > Ozemobacteraceae > Rifleibacterium. The sequence continues at coordinate 53,585 of DAOQWI010000005.1, forward strand.
AATAAGAAACTTGCCGCCGCCTTCTTCTTCTTCGTCAACGTTCTTAAGAACGGCGTGTGTAATGCTCACTTCGTCAATAGCGTAGGGAACATACTGCTCGGCTTCAATTCTGACGGTCTGCTCAAGTTCTTCGGGTGACATAATCGGCAGCTTGGTGAAGCGCATGATTACGTTCTGCCCTGAGATTGAGGCGAAGCTCCGCTCGACTTTGATTTTTCGTGCTTTCAAAATGTCCTTGATGACCGCTGATACCGCCTGCGGGTTACTTACGGCACCTTCTGTCATCGCGTCCGAGGGCAGGGGGGCCATACCGTAGTTAATCAGTTCAGGGCCAGAAGGAGTCTTTTTGAGCTGGACGATTTTGACGGCCGAGGTGCCGATATCGACACCAACTGCCGTGTTGCTTGTCCCAAAGGTGAACAAACCCATACGCTCTTTCCTCCAAGGTTCGTCAGAAATTACTTTC